>NZ_JBEXDX010000045.1:0-68287 GCF_040605995.1 Streptomyces sp. NPDC005492 | reverse complement strand
CACCCCGTGTGGGGTGCCGCCCTCTCGTTTTGCCTGGTCAGACAACCAGAGGCCGTGGCGGGAATCGAACCCGCGTAACTCGCTTTGCAGGCGAGTCCCTGAACCACTCGGGCACACGGCCGTGTTTGGTGAGTTGACCGTATGGGGGGAGCGTCGGCCCGGACAAGAGGGACGGGGGTGGTGCAACAGGACTGCCATACCGCGTTCATGAATGAGAATGAGGAATGAGGGAGGACAGGCCCCTCATTCGTCCGCCGTGTCCTCCGCAGGGCTTCGGCGTAGTCCGTGGGCGTCGCGCGCGTTGCAACGGAGGCCGGAGGCGATGTTCTTCACGCCGTGCAGTCGCAGGGCTCCAGCGGCAAGGTTGCGCCAGGTCGCCATGGCGCGGGGCGGGTTGCCGGTCCGCAGCTGGGAGCCGACGGTCGGCGAGCCATCCGTCCACCGCCCCGGTCCAGGGCGTCTCCGTCGATGCGGGTCAGCAGCCGGCGGACCGTCGCCTCGGCCGGGACCAGCCGTCGAGGCAGCACCGGATCAGGCCGTACGCCGAGTCGCTCCAGCACCTGCGGTGGCGCGTCCGCGGTCCGCTCGCCGACCGCCGGCAGCGAGGTTGCCCCGGCCGGCACCGCGCACGAGGTCAGCGCGTGCCGCAGTCCGCGCGGATCGCGCGGGTCCGGCACCTGGGTCGGCCGCTCCAGCAGGCCGGGCACCTCCCCGGGTCCGACGTCGAGCACCTCTCGGAGCTGGTCAAGGGCGAGTGGGATCGCGGATGACGCGTCGGCAGGCACGGTCCTCCAGGCAGGTCACGAGAGCGTAGAGCACTCCATGATCACGAGACCTTCCTGGCACCGTCCGCAGGTCACATCAACGCCGCAGCCTTGCCTGCCACCCAGGCCCGCCAGACATGAGGCGTGTTCGGCACGTCAGGGCGGTCAAGGAGCCAGAGCACATACCCTGCATGGCACCGGGCCCACGGACTGTCCGAATCGACCGCACGATCGAGCCTGACGCGCAGGTCAGCGCTGTCGACAGCCCGGGCAACCCGTACGTACTCGCGGTCCTTGCAGCGATACGCGCGGACGACGACGATCTCGACCAGATCGGTGAGCTTCGCCCTGATCGCCTCCTCCTGGTGGGCCAGGGCCATACTCCGGACAAGACTCTGCTTCGTACCCCACGCCTTCGCATGTTGCGTCCACTCCCGCGGGTATCTCGCTTCCCACTCCAGGAAGAGCAACGCATAGGGCAACCCCGGCCAAGTCGCCAGATCGCCGCCCACAGGGCGACCCCACAGCCCGTCAGGCAGTGAACGCCTCTGCGCTTGGTGATACCTCCGACGCGCCTTGAGAAAGGCCGGCTCCTGGTACTGCTCCTCCGCTCCCAGGGGCGACGTCAGCCGCCACATCTCGTTGAACCGACCGAGCGCGTCCGCGACCTGCCTCCGTGCCTCAGCCAGATGGCCAAGCGCTGCGGTCCTCGCAGCCGGATCATCCGCTATCAGTCCGAACGCCCAGCCCAGTCGCTCATCCCATGCACAAGCGTCGTCCGCACCTGTACCTGCCTCTTCAGCCACGCAGGAGATCATCCCCCAGCTCAGTCAGCTTGCTCCACCCGACGGTGCGGAAGGACACAACAGCTCCGAGACGCAACGACCGTGAGCAGGGAACCGTCCACTCGCCCTCCTTCAGCTCACGTGATCAGGAAAAGGACGCCCGCCGACTACGCCGACGCCCTGGTGTCCTCCCCCTCCCAGCGCAGCAGGTCCCCCGGCTGGCACTCGAGGACCTCGCAGAGGGCGGCGAGTGTCGCGAAGCGGACCGCCTTGGCGCGGCCGTTCTTGAGGACCGCCAGGTTGGCGGGGGTGATGCCGACGCGGTCCGCCAGTTCGCCCACGGACATCTTGCGCTTGGCCAGCATCACGTCGATGTCGACGGCGATCGGCATCAGATCACCTCGTCCAACTCGGCCCGCATCCCCGCCGCTTGGGCGAGCAGCATCCGCAGCACGAGCACGATGAGCGCGACCCCGAGGATGGCCACGCCGACGCCGGCCATGATGACGGTGACGCCCGGGTCGTCCCGCTGGCCCGGCGCGTTGATGCCCGTGACCGCGAACCACAACAGGGCCGCCGCCACGATCGCGCGGATCACCATGTCCACGTACCGGAAGGCGGCGTGGGAGAACACGGTTCCGCGCCGCACCATCGTCACCAGCCGCCATACGCAGACCAGGGCGACCTGGGCCGTCGCCATGCCCAGGATCGTGATCACACGCAGCGGGGTCAGCGGCACTGAGCCGTCCTCCGGGTCGTTCCCGCTGACCAGCGTCCACACCATCCCCGCCTGCACGAACACCGTGCCGGTCAGTACGACCACGAGCACGGCGCGCAGCGCACGCACTGTCAGCGTTCCCACGACTCATCCCTCCATCGAGTTGCGATGGAAATCTATCGAATGTCGATAGGTTGAGCAAGGGCGGTCTTACGACCAAGGTCTCGGGGGTGGGCCTTCTTTTGACAGGGGTCAACCTGGTGGATGGGTCTTACGCTGGCCCCCATGACCGTCCTCGAACCGCGTGACGCCGCTGTCACGGATACCGCCACCGACCTGACAGGCGAATGTCGCGAGGGGGTGCTCGGGCGGTCGTATCGGGCGCTCAGTGTCGGGATCGTGTCCGTCGTGCTGCTGATCGCCTTCGAGGCGACGGCGGTGGGGACGGCCATGCCCGTCGCGGCTCGGGAGTTGGGCGGGGTGTCGCTGTACGCGTTCGCGTTCTCCGGGTACTTCACCACCAGCCTGTTCGGGATGGTGTTCGCCGGGCAGTGGTCGGACCGGCGCGGGCCGCTGGGGGCGCTGACCACCGGCATCGGTGCTTTCGCGGCCGGGCTGCTGGTGTCGGGCACCGCCGGGGTCATGTGGGTGTTCATCCTGGGGCGGGCCGTGCAGGGGCTCGGGGGCGGGCTGGTCATCGTCGCTCTGTATGTGGTCGTAGGACGGGCTTATCCGGAGCGGTTGCGGCCCGCCATCATGGCCGCGTTCGCGGCGAGTTGGGTCGTGCCGTCCGTCGTGGGGCCGCTCGCCGCCGGGGCGGTGACCGAACAGCTCGGCTGGCGTTGGGTGTTCGTCGGGATTCCGGTGCTCGTGGTGTTCCCGCTCGCGCTCGCCCTTCCGCAGATACGGCGGCGGGCGGCCGGACCGGTGGTGAACGGCGGCGAGTCGCCCGCTTCCTTCGACCGGCGCCGTATCCGGCTCGCCCTCGGTATCTCCCTCGGTGCCGGGCTCTTCCAGTACGCCGCCCAGGATCCGCGGTGGTTGTCCGTCGTCCCGGCGTTCCTCGGTGTCGCGTTGCTCGTGCCCGCCGTGCTCGGGCTGTTGCCGCGCGGTACGTACCGGGCGGCGCGCGGACTGCCCTCGGTCGTGCTGCTGCGCGGGGTGGCCGCGGGGTCGTTCATCGCGGCCGAGTCCTTCGTACCGCTGATGCTGGTCACCCAGCGGGGGCTGTCACCGACCCTGGCCGGGTTCTCGCTCGCGGCGGGTGGCGGGACCTGGGCGCTCGGGTCATGGGTGCAGGCGCGGGCGCGGGTCGAGCCGTACCGGGAACGGCTGATGACGTTCGGGATGGTGCTGGTGGCCGCCGCCATCGTCGCGGCGCCCAGCGTCCTCATCCATACGGTTCCGGTGTGGACCGTGGCCGTCGCATGGGCGTTCGGCTGTTTCGGGATGGGGCTGGTGATCTCCTCCACCAGCGTGCTGCTGCTCCAGCTGTCCGCTCCGGCCGAGGCCGGCGCCAACTCCGCCGCGCTGCAGATCTCCGACGGGCTGTCCAACGTCGTACTCCTCTCCGTCGGGGGTGCGGCCTTCGGGGCGTTGGGCGGTGGCGCGGTGAGCCATACGGCGAGCGGGGCGCATCCGGGCGCGTTCGCCGCGGTGTTCCTGCCGATGGCGGGGGTGGCGTTGGTGGGGGCGTGGGTCAGTACGCGAGTGCGGGTCGATGGGAAGTGACACCGCGCGGTACCGAGCGGTACCGTCGGCGTATGGCTGGACTGAATGTGCGGTTCACGGACGAGGAACTCGACGCGCTGCGGCAGCGTGCGGCCGCGGAGGGGCGAAGCATGCAGGCCTTCGCGCACGACGCGGTGATCGCTGCCATAAACGAACACTCGCGACTGTTCAACGAGGCGGCCGATCATGTACTCCAGGCCAGCGCGGAGCTGAACCGGCGGCTCGCCTGATGCACTTCCTCACGCTCCCCCAACTGCTGGACCTCGCGCAGCGGCTCGAAGCGGACGAGGTGCGCGACTACGGACTGCTCGACTCGGCGGTGGCCCGTCCTCAGGCGAGCGTGTTCGGGCAGGACGCCTATCCGGACGTGTGGCAGAAGGCCGCCGCGCTCATGGAGTCCCTCGCGCGCAACCGCGCCCTCGTGGACGGCAACAAGCGCATCGCCTGGTACACGACCTGGGTCTTCCTGCACCTGAACGGCCATCCGCTGGACGCGGATTTCGATGTGGACGAGGCCGAGACATTCGTGCTGGACGTCTGCCAAGGCGCCCTGGATGTGCCCAGGATCGCAGCCCAGTTGCCGCGCTTCGCGCGCTGACTGTGACCTCAGTCCCATCCCCCTCGCCCCCGGCGCAGTCCGCCCGCCCCCGCACCACCCCGCCGGTAGGGTGGCCCGGTTGTCATACGTAGACCCGTAGCCGTAGCCAGCCGCAGCCGAGCCGCCCTACCCCCGAACCCGGAGACCGTGACTACTACCGCCTCCTCCGCCTCAGCCGCCCCGTCGGTCCCTTCTTCGACGTCGTCCCATCACCTGTCTCCCGCCTTCCCGGGCCGCGCCCCCTGGGGCACCGCGAGCAAGCTGCGGGCCTGGCAGCAGGCGGCGATGGAGAGGTATGTCCAGGAGCAGCCGCGGGACTTCCTCGCGGTCGCGACCCCGGGCGCCGGCAAGACGACCTTCGCGCTCACCCTCGCCTCCTGGCTGCTGCACCACCATGTCGTGCAGCAGGTGACCGTCGTCGCGCCGACCGAGCACCTGAAGAAGCAGTGGGCGGAGGCGGCCGCACGGATAGGGATCAAACTCGACCCGGAGTACAGCGCGGGGCCGCTCGGCAAGGACTACGACGGTGTCGCCGTCACCTACGCGGGTGTGGGCGTGCGGCCCATGCTGCACCGCAACCGCGTCGAGCAGCGCAAGACCCTCGTGATCCTCGACGAGATCCACCACGCCGGTGACTCGAAGTCGTGGGGCGAGGCCTGCCTGGAGGCGTTCGAGCCGGCTACGCGGCGGCTCGCGCTGACCGGTACGCCGTTCCGTTCGGACACCAATCCCATCCCCTTCGTGACGTATGAAGAAGGGAACGACGGGATTCGGCGGTCGTCCGCCGACTACACCTACGGGTACGGCAACGCGCTCGCCGACCATGTCGTCCGGCCCGTCATCTTCCTCTCCTACAGCGGCAACATGCGCTGGCGGACCAAGGCCGGCGACGAGATCGCCGCGCGGCTCGGCGAGCCCATGACCAAGGACGCGATCAGCCAGGCCTGGCGTACGGCCCTGGACCCGCGCGGCGAGTGGATGCCGAGCGTGCTGCGCGCCGCCGACCAGCGGCTGACCGAGGTCCGCAAGGGCATCCCGGACGCCGGCGCCCTTGTCATCGCCTCCGACCAGGACTCCGCACGGGCCTACGCCAAGCTGATCCGCGAGATCACCGGCAGCAAGGCGACCGTCGTCCTGTCCGACGACACCGGGGCCTCGAAGCGGATCGACGACTTCGCGGCGAGCAACGACCGGTGGATGGTCGCCGTCCGCATGGTGTCCGAAGGCGTCGACGTGCCGCGGCTCGCGGTCGGGGTGTACGCCACCACCATCTCCACCCCCCTCTTCTTCGCCCAGGCCGTCGGACGCTTCGTGCGCTCCCGGCGGCGCGGCGAGACCGCCTCCGTCTTCCTCCCGACCGTGCCCGACCTCCTCACCTTCGCCAACGAGATGGAGGTCGAGCGCGACCACGCCCTCGACAAGCCGAAGAAGGAGGGCGAGGAGGACCCCTACGCCGAGTCCGAGAAGGAGATGGACGAGGCGAACAAGGAGCAGGACGAGGACACCGGAGAGCAGGAACAGTTCGCCTTCGAGGCGCTGGAGTCCGAGGCCGTCTTCGACCGGGTGCTCTACGACGGCGCCGAGTTCGGGATGCAGGCGCACCCGGGGAGCGAGGAGGAGCAGGACTACCTCGGTATCCCCGGGCTCCTCGAACCCGACCAGGTGCAGATGCTGCTCCAGAAGCGGCAGGCCCGGCAGATCGCGCACAGCCGCAAGAAACCGGACGAGGAGGCCGACCTCCTGGAGCTGCCCGCCGAGCGGCGCCCGGTCGTCTCGCACAAGGAGATGATGGAGCTGCGCAAGCAGCTCAACACCATGGTCTCCGCGTACGTCCACCAGACCGGCAAACCGCACGGGGTCATCCACACCGAGCTGCGCCGCACCTGCGGCGGCCCGCCGAGCGCCGAGGCCACGGCCGGGCAGTTGCGGCAGCGCATCGCCAAGGTCCAGGAGTGGGCCACGCGGATGCGCTGACCCGGCCCGGTCGGCCCGCACATCTGTGCGGAAATTGCGTGAGGCCGAGGGGCAGGCCAGGACATAACGACAGGAAGTGAGTCGGTCCGTACCAGTCGGTGACCGGATTCTGGACGGAGACTTCCGCTCAGCGAACCGCCTTCGCTAGGGTCCCGCTACGCACACGCCCCGTGGCAGCGCCGCCGCGGAGCGCAGCCGTGAAGCGACTGGGCCCGGACTCACCGGGTCCTCCTGTCGATCGGCGGCCTCTGAAGCGCGTCACTGACGGGACTCGGTGACGCATCCGCCGCGAGGAGGCTGCCGACCTCACCACTTAAGGAGTGGGCGTCGTGACCGCGGAGACCTCTCAGACGCTCGACCGGGGACTGCGCGTCCTCAAACTGCTGGCCGATACGGACCACGGGCTGACCGTCACCGAGCTATCCAACAAACTGGGCGTCAACCGGACCGTCGTGTACCGGTTGCTGGCAACACTCGAACAGCACGCACTCGTACGCCGTGATCTGGGCGGTCGCGCCCGGGTCGGCCTCGGGGTGCTGCGGCTCGGCCGGCAGGTGCATCCGCTGGTACGGGAGGCGGCACTGCCCGCGCTGCGGTCGCTGGCCGAGGACATCGGGGCCACCGCTCATCTCACCCTGGTCGACGGGGCGGACGCCCTCGCCGTCGCGGTGGTCGAGCCGACCTGGACCGACTACCACGTGGCCTACCGGGCCGGCTTCCGTCATCCCCTGGACAAGGGGGCCGCGGGCCGGGCGATCCTCGCCGCCCGGCACCAGGGGGCGGACGAGCCCGGATACACGCTGACGCACGGGGAGTTGGAGGCGGGGGCCAGTGGCGCCGCCGCACCGCTGCTCGGTGTCACCGGAGTCGAGGGCAGCGTCGGGGTCGTGATGCTGGCCGATGCCGTGCCCGAGCGGGTGGGGCCGCGGGTCGTGGACGCGGCGAGGGAGGTCGCGGAGGCGCTGCGCTGAGGCGTCCGCGGGGCTTCCGCGGACGGGGAGACGTGTTCGTGAGGTGACCGGCGCGTGGCCGGAAGTGACCGTCGCGTTAGATTGATCCCGTGCTCCTCTCTCGCCTCACGCGCCCCCAGGCCGTAGCCGTCTGCGCCGTGCCCGTCGTGGCCCTGCTCGCCACGGCGGGCTTCGCGCCGCTGCCGTTCTCGCTGGCGCAGCCCGGTCTGACCGCGAACGTCCTCGGCGAGAACCAGGGCACCCCGGTCATCACGGTCTCCGGGGCGCCGGTGCGGACGACGAGCGGTCAGTTGCGCATGACGACGATCGAGGCGACCGGGCCCGATCAGCGTGTCTCGTTGAGCGATGTGATCGACAGTTGGTTCCGTACCGATCGGGCGGTCATGCCGCGGGACTCGGTCTACCCGAGCGGCAACAGCGTCAAGGAGATCGAGCAGCACAACACGGAACAGATGAAGGAGTCGCAGGACGACGCGACCACGGCCGCCCTCGACTACCTGAACCTCAGCGACAAGAACGTCAAGGTCACCCTCAAACTCGCCGACGTCGGCGGCCCCAGCGCCGGCCTGCTGTTCACCCTGGGAATCATCGACAAGCTCAAGGGCGACGGCAACGGCGGCGACCTCACGGGCGGCCGCACGATCGCCGGCACGGGCACGATCAGCACCGACGGCACGGTGGGCGCGGTCGGGGGAGTCGCCCTCAAGACCCAGGCCGCGCGACGCGACGGGGCGACGGTGTTCCTGGTACCGAAGGCCGAGTGCTCGGACGCCAAGTCCGAACTGCCCAAGGGGCTACGGCTGATTGCGGTGACTTCGTTGAAGGGTGCGGTGAGTGCGCTGGGGGCGCTGGAGACGGGTAAGGGGTCGGTGCCGGGCTGCTGAGACCGGAGCCCCGCTCGGCGAGCGGGGCTCACTGTCAGGCGTTGTCCTCCAACGGGTGCTGCCAGCGGAGGCCGGGGAAGCGGGCGAAGTCACGGTCGGCCGAGTAGAGAGTGGCGCCGTGCTCTATGGCCAGGGCGGCGAGGTAGGCATCCTGGACGAGGCCGGCGCGCGCGCCTACTTTGCGGCACAACCGGTCGAAGATGTCCCAGTGGCGTGGCCCTTCGACCAGCGGGACCGTCGCCGGAGCATCTCGCAGGGCCTGTACGAAGTCCAGTGCGGACTCCACCGGTGCCGGATCGCGATAGATCCGGGGATGCGTCACGATGCGTACGAAGCCGCTGAGGACCATTGAGCCGAGTCCCACGGGTTCGTCGCCCTGGAGCCGTTCGGTGAGCCACGGGTTGTACGCCGCGTGCTGTTCGAGGTCCTTGCGGAAGGCGTACACCAGGACGTTCACGTCGCAGAAGATCATTCGATGCCGTCCATGAGGTCGAGCAGCGCGGCGTTGTTGTCGAGGTCGACACCCGGGCGCACGCCGCCAGCTCCGTAGGTGGGCAAATTGACAACGTTCTGCGCCGCCGCCACATCCCGAGCGAAAGACGCCCGCAGCGCATCCTCTATCACCGAACTGACCGTGACGCGTCTGCGCGCAGCCCGCAGCTTGGCCTGCTGGATCAGGTCCTCTGGGAGGTCGACAGTAGTCCTCATGTGCACAAGTGTAGGCAGCGCGCATCATGATGCACAAGGGGAGATTTTTGATGCGCTACTTGACCAACCCCTCCGCCTTCATCCAATCCAACGCCACCTGATGCGGATCCTCCCCGTCGACATCCACCTTCGCGTTCAATGTCCGCGCCACCGTGTTGTTCAGCTTCTTCGTGAGCGGGGCGAGGACCTCCGCGATCGCCGGCCACTTCTTCAGGGCCTTGGTGTTGATCTCGGGGGCCGCGTTGTAGTTGGGGAAGAACTTCTTGTCGTCGGACATCACCGCGAGGTTCATCGACTTGATGCGGCCGTCGGTGGTGAAGACCTCGCCGTAGGTGCAACTGCCCTTCGCCACCTGGGTGTAGATGATCCCGGTGTCCATCTGGGTGATGTTCTTCGCCGGGATGTTCATGCCGTACGCCTTCTCCATGCCGGGCAGGCCGTCCGCGCGGTTGGCGAACTCGCTCTCCACGCAGAGGGTCACCGCGCCCGGGTTCTTCTTCGCCAGCGCGGCCACCTCCGACAGCGTCTTCGTGCCGTACTTCTTGAAGTTGGCCTGGTTCATGGCGAGGGCGTAGGTGTTGTTGAGGGTGGACGGGGGCAGCCAGGTCAGGCCGTTCTTGAGGTCCGCGTCCCGGACCGCCTGCCACTGCTTCATCGGGTCGGTGATCGGCTTGCTGTTGCCGAGGTAGGTGATCCACGCGGTGCCGGTGTACTCGTACATCCCGTCCGCGTCACCGGACTTGACGGCCTCCCGGGCGCCGATCGAACCCTGGATGCCGGTCCGGTCGAGGACGTCCGCGCCGGCCGCTTCGAAGGCGATGCCCATCATCGCGCCGAGGACGAGCTGCTCGGTGAACTCCTTTGAGGTGACGGTGAGATGGGCGCCTTTGAGGGGCTCGCCCTTTCCGACCGTGCCGGGGTCGACGTCGTCGACCATGGGGGAGCCGCTGGTCAGTCCGCAGCCGGAGACGAGGACCAGGGCTCCGGCGAGCAGCAGGCCGGTGCGTTTCATGCGCCCGCCTCCAATCCCCTTGGCCGCAGCAGCAGTTCGGCCAGGGAAGCCAGCCAGTCCACCAGCAGGGCGAGGCTGACCGTGAGGATCGAGCCCAGGACCAGCACCGGCATCCGCTGGGTGGTGATCCCGGTGGTGATCAGCACGCCCAGGCCGCCGCCCCCGCCGAAGGTCGCCAGCGTCGCCGTACCGACGTTGAGGACGAGGGCCGTACGGACGCCCGCCAGGATCAGGGGGACCGCGAGGGGCAGCTCCACCCGTGCCAGGACGCCGAGTTGGGACATGCCGATGCCCTGGGCCGCCTCCAGGAGCGTGGGGTCGTTGGCCTTCAGGCCGGCGATGGTGTTGGACAGCACCGGCAGGACGGCGTAGATGATGATGCCGATCAGCGCGGCCTTCTCGCCGGTGCCCAGCCAGATGACCAGGAGGGCCAACAGGCCGATCGCCGGGGTCGCCTGGCCCATGTTGGCGAACGTCATCGCCACCGGGGCCGCCTTCCGGAACGCCCTGCGGGTCAGCAGGATGCCCAGCGGGATCGCGATGATCAGCACGAAGAACGTGGAGATCACGGTCAGTTGGACGTGCTGCCAAAGGGCCTTGTTCACCTGGCCGTTGGAGAGCGCGTTCTCGGAGATGGCGTCCAGGTGAGCCTGGTTGAACCACAGCCAGGTCGCCAGCAGCACCGCCACCAGGAACGCGGGCAGGATCGTCAGCTTCTGCCAGGTGATCCGGCGTTTCGGGGGAGTCGGCGGCGCCGGAGCCTCCGTCTCGCCCTCGTCCAGCTCGTCCAGCTCGGGAGTGGTGGTCACGCCTTCTCCTCCACTCCTGCGCCCTCCTGCTCGGCGTGCGTCTGGAAAACCCGCGCCTCCTCCAGCTCGTGCTGCGCCTCCTTCGCCTCCAGCCGGTCGGCCTCCAGGAGTTCGTGCACGGAGTTCATCAGCGTCTCCATGTCGACGACACCGATGTACTCGCCGCGCCGCCCGGTGACCGCGACCCGCCCCGCGTTGTCCGTGAGCACGGCCTCCAGCGCGTCCCGGAGCGTCGCGTCCCGGGTCACCGTGTCGCTGACCAGCGTGCCCGCGCGGGCCAGCGACCCCTTGGCGCGCATCATGTCGCCGCGCCGCAGCCACTTGTAGGGCCGGCCGCGCTTGTCGAGCAGCAGGATCTCGTTGGTGCCGCTGTCGCGGAGCCGGTCGAAGATGTTCTGGAGCGGGTCGTCCACGGTCACCGTCGGATAGTCGGTGATCTCCACATCCCGTACGCGGGTCAGGTTCAGCCGCTTGAGGGCGGCCCCGGCGCCCACGAACCCGGACACGAAGTCGTCCGCCGGGTTGGTGAGGATCGCCTCCGGAGTGTCGAACTGCGCGATATGCGAGCGTTCGCGCAGTACGGCGATCCGGTCGCCCAGCTTGATCGCCTCGTCGAAGTCGTGGGTGACGAACACGATCGTCTTGTGCAGCTCGTGCTGGAGCCTGATCAACTCGTCCTGGAGGTGATCACGGGTGATCGGGTCGACCGCGCCGAACGGTTCGTCCATCAGCAGGACCGGTGGATCGGCCGCCAACGCCCGTGCCACGCCCACGCGTTGCTGCTGGCCGCCGGAGAGCTGGCGCGGATAGCGGCCCTGGAACTCGCCGGCGTCCAGCCCGACCAGGTCGAGCATCTCCTCCACCCGGTCCCTGATCCTCGTCTTCGACCAGCCGATCATCCTCGGCACCAGCGCGATGTTCTGGGCGACGGTCATGTGCGGGAAGAGGCCGCTCGACTGGATCGCGTAGCCGACCTTGCGGCGCAGCCTCACCGGGTCGATGTCGGTGACGTCCTCGCCGTTGATGCGGATCCGGCCGCCGGTCGGTTCGATCAGCCGGTTGATCATCTTCAGCGTGGTGGACTTGCCGCAGCCGGAGGGCCCGACGAAGACGACGAGCTCGCCCGCCTTGATCTCCATGTTGACGCTGTCGACCGCCGGCTGCGGGGAGCCGGGATACCTCTTGGTCAGGTTCTCCAGCTCGATGGAGGCACCCGAGGTGGTCGTCGCTTGCTCAGGCACGGATCCCCCTGGGAATGGTCAGCCGTCCGAGAAGGACGTACGCGGCGTCGAACAGCAGCGCAAGGACGATGATCCCGAGCGTGCCCGCGAGCACCTGGTTGAGGGCGTTCTTGCTGCCCAGCGAGCCGATGCCGCGGAAGATCTCGTTACCGAGGCCGGGCCCGGAGGCGTACGCCGCGATGGCCGCGATGCCCATCAGCATCTGGGTGGAGACCCGGATACCGGTCAGGATCGGCGGCCAGGCCAGCGGCAGTTCGACCCGCACCAGCCGCATCGGCCGGGACATCCCGATGCCCTTCGCCGCGTCCACCAGGGAGGGATCGACTCCGCGCAGGCCCACGATCGAGTTACGGACGATCGGCAGCAGCCCGTACAGCGTCAGAGCGATCACGGTGGGCGGAACGCCAAGACCCACGATCGGAATGAGCAGACCGATCATGGCGAGCGACGGAATGGTCAGAATGGTCGACGTGGTCGTGGTGGCCAGGTTGCCCGCCCACTCGCTCCGATAGGTCACGACCCCGATCACCACCCCGATCAGCGTGGCCACGACCATGCACTGGAAGACCGCGCTGGCGTGCTGGTAGGCGTCGGTGAGCAGTTGCTGGTGCCGGTTGCCCAAGTACTCCCAGAAGCTCACATGCCCTCACCCCTACGTCGGCCGGTCCGTATCCTCGGCCGCCTGCTCCACCAACGGGATGATCCGCAGCGGAACGGGGTTCTCCATCACGATCGCGGTGGCGGCCCGGACAATGCCATCAAAACCGACAACCCGGTCGATGACCCGCTGGAGATCGGCGTTCGAGCGGGCCACCAGCCGGCACAGCATGTCCCCGCTGCCGGTGGTGGTGTGCAGTTCCAGGACCTCCGGCACGGTCGCCAAGTGCGCCCGGACGTCCGGTCCTTGTCCCTGCCGGATCTCCAGCGTCGCGAACGCCGTGACCGGATAGCCGAGCGCCGCCGGATCGACCTGCGGACCGAAGCCGCGGATGACTCCATTCGACTGAAGCCGGTCCAGCCGCGCCTGCACGGTCCCCCGTGCGACCCCCAGCCGCCGGGACATCTCCAGCACCCCGACGCGCGGCTCCTGGGCCAGCAGCACGATGATCAGGCCGTCGAGCCGATCGATGCCCATGATGTCCGCCTCCGAGGATGGTCATCCTGTACAGAAAGCCCGCCGAAACGGTCGTACCACTGAACAAGATGCCCAGCGAATACGCGAACTATTGCGCACCTTGCGACAGAGGGAGAGCCTTCGGCTATGACCCAGACCACTCACCACACTCCCGACACCGCCCGGCAGGCCGACCCCTTCCCGGTCAAGGGAATGGACGCGGTCGTCTTCGCCGTGGGAAACGCCAAGCAGGCCGCGCACTACTACTCCACGGCCTTCGGCATGACGCTGGTCGCCTACTCCGGACCGGAGAACGGCAGCCGCGAGACCGCCTCGTACGTCCTCACCAACGGCTCCGCCCGCTTCGTGTTCACCTCCGTCATCAAGCCCTCCACCCCCTGGGGCGAGTTCCTCACCCGGCATGTGGCCGAGCACGGCGACGGTGTCGTCGACCTCGCCATCGAGGTGCCGGACGCGCGCGCCGCCCACGCCTACGCCGTCGAGCACGGCGCCCGCTCGCTGGCCGAGCCGTACGAACTGAAGGACGAGCACGGCACGGTCGTCCTCGCCGCGATCGCCACCTACGGCGAGACCCGCCACACGCTCGTCGAGCGCACGGGCTACGACGGCCCCTACCTCCCCGGCTTCACCTCCGCCGACCCGCTGGTCGAGGCCCCGGCCCACCGCACCTTCCAGGCCATCGACCACTGCGTCGGCAACGTCGAGCTCGGCCACATGAACGAGTGGGTCGGCTTCTACAACAAGGTCATGGGCTTCACGAACATGAAGGAGTTCGTGGGCGACGACATCGCCACCGAGTACAGCGCGCTGATGTCGAAGGTCGTGGCCGACGGGACCCTGAAGGTCAAGTTCCCGATCAACGAGCCGGCCGTCGCCAAGAAGAAGTCCCAGATCGACGAGTACCTGGAGTTCTACGGCGGCGCGGGCGTCCAGCACATCGCGCTCAACACCAACGACATCGTGCGGACGGTACGGACGATGCGCGCGGCCGGGGTGCGCTTCCTGGACACCCCCGACTCCTACTACGACACCCTCGGTGAGTGGGTCGGCGACACCCGCGTCCCCCTCGACACCCTGCGCGAACTGAAGATCCTCGCCGACCGCGACGAGGACGGCTATCTTCTGCAGATCTTCACCAAGCCGGTCCAGGACCGGCCTACGGTGTTCTTCGAACTCATCGAGCGACACGGCTCGATGGGCTTCGGCAAGGGCAACTTCAAGGCCCTGTTCGAGGCGATCGAGCGGGAGCAGGAGAAGCGCGGCAACCTGTAACTCACAGTTCGCGCGCGGGACTTGGGAGGACACTGGTCCCATGGCCAGGATCAACGACGTGGGTGGCACCCAGGGTTTCGGTGCCATCGACACCACCGACGACCCCGAGCCCTTCCACGCCGACTGGGAGGCCCGGGTCGTCGGGCTGTTCAACGCCCTGCGCGCGCGAGGGATCTTCAACACCAACGAGTTCCGGGACGCGATCGAGGCGATCCCGCCCGCCGCCTACCTCCAGATGTCGTACTACGAACGCTGGTTCACCGCGATCGCCGCCCTGCTGGAACGCAAAGGCGTGCTCGCACCCGGTGAGTTGGGGGAGCCGGATGAGTGACCGCTTCCCGCCCGGCACCCGCGTCCGGACCTTCCCGCACGACCCGCCGCACCACACCCGCCTGCCCCGGTACGCGCGCGGCAAGTGCGGTGTCGTCGTCGAGCCGGAGGGGCGCGCGGAGTTGGCGGACGTCAGTGCGCAGGGGCGCGGGGACGCGCCGGTGGAGCAGGTGTACGCGGTGCGGTTCGCGGCCCGGGACCTCTGGGGCGACGGCGACCATCACGTCGTACTGGACCTGTGGGAAAGCTACTTGGCGGCGTGTGAGGAGGAGCCTGACGATGAGCGGTGACCACGCGGACGCCTCGATCTCCCGGCGGGTGAGGCGACTGGAGACCCTGCTGGAGGAGAAGGGGATCGTCCCGGGCGGGGCGGTCGACGAGGTGCTCGACGCCTTCCTCGCGGGCGCCTCACCGGTGAACGGGGCGCGGGTGGTGGCCCGCGCCTGGACCGACGAGTCCTACCGGGCAAGGCTGTTGGCGGACGGCACCGCCGCCGTCCAGGAACTCGGCTACATGGACGGCTCGTACCAGCGGCTGCGGGTGGTCGAGAACACCGACGCCCTCCACAACGTCGTCGTCTGCACCCTCTGCTCCTGCTACCCGCTAGCCCTCCTCGGCCCGTCCCCCGGCTGGTACAAGTCCGAGGCCTACCGCTCCCGCGTGGTCCGCGAACCCCGGTCGGTGCTGGCCGAGTTCGGCCTCCACCTGCCCCCGTCCACGGACATCACCGTGTGGGACTCCAGCGCCGAGACCCGCTATCTGGTCCTGCCCCGCAGGCCCGAGGGCACGGAGTCCCTCACGGAGGACGAACTCGCGGCACTCGTGACCCGCAACGCGCTGATCGGCACGGCAGCGGTCTGAGCCAGGGGTTCAACTCGCCTTGTCCTGAGGCTCCTTGTCCGCAGTGTCCGAGGGCAGCGGCTCGTCCGCCGGTTCGCCCAGCGCCGCCAACGCGGCCTGGGCCAGGGGCACGCGCAGCGGTGAGAAGTACGGATTGATCTGCAGCGCCTCCTGGAGATGCCGGCGCGCGGACGCCGACTTCCCCAACTCCCGCTCGATCATGCCCCGATGGAACGCGTACAGCGCGTCCCGCACCCCGCCCCCGTGCACCTTGTCCGTCGCCACCGACGCGAACTTCAGCGCCTCCTCGTTCTGCCCGGCCCGGTGCAGCGCCCACCCCAGCGCGTCGGCCACCGCGATCCCCGGCTGCCGCGTCCACTCGCCCCGCAGCCGCCGTACGGCATCCAGCGCGTCCCCGTGGTCCGCCTCGAACACGCCGAGCACCAGCTCGTCGTCGACCCCGCCCGCCGTGTCCTGCGCCACCAGCGTGCGCAGGGTGTCGTACTGCACCCGGGCCGCCTGCGCGAGACCGAGCGACTCGTACAACTCGCCCAGTTCCAGGGCGTATTGGGGGGTCGGCTGCTTGGCGAGGGCGACCTGGTAGGCGTTCAGCGCCTCCGAGGTGCGGCCCAGTGCCGCCAGCGCCCGGCCCTCACCGGCGAGCGCCTCCCGCTGGTCGGGATCGATCCGTACGGCCGCCTCGAAGTGCCGCAGCGCGACCTCCCGGTCCCCGCGCTCCCAGGCCAGCTCCCCGGCCCGCTGCCACCAGGCCGCCTGCTCGGCGGGCGCCGTCGCCTTCGCGGCCGCGTCGGCCAACTGGGCGGCGGCGTCCTCGCGCCAGCCCCGGTCGCGGTAGACGGCGGCGGCCCGCGCCATCACGGCGGGCCCGGTGTGCAGCGCCAGCAGCTTGTCGAGGGTTCGCCGGGTCGCCTTGTAGTCGCCGAGGCCGGTGTACGCGTCGATCAGCAGCGGATACGTCGTCCACCGCTTCGGCGCCAGCTTCACCGCGGCCTCGCCCCAGGTCCGCGCCGCCCGGAAGTCCCGCCGCTCGTTCGCGAGGGCCGTCAGACCGTCCAGGGCCACGGCGCTCGCTTCGTTCCCCTTCGACCGCACCTTCAGCGAGGTCCGCAGCGCCTGCTCGGCCTTCGGGTAGTACAGGGCCTCCCCGGTCCGCCGCCCCTGCTCCACATAGGCCGCCCCGAGCACCGCCCACGACCGCGCGTCCCTCGGACGGACCCGCACCCGGGCCTCCCGGTCGCCGATCAGCGCGGCCAGGTCCGGCAGCGAGGCCGGCACCCCGGCGGTGACCGCGGTCAGCGCCTGCGCCTTGGGCCTCGGCGCGGGCGGCGGCGCCGGACGCGGCTCCTCGGGCAGCAGCCACAGCAGCCCGCCGACCAGGGCACACCCCGCGACCGAGGCGATCAGTACCCGCCGCAGGACGGGGGAGCGGCGCCTGCGCACCTCCGCCACCAGGGACGTGCCCGGGCCGCGCTGTTCGTTCTCCATGACGCTCACTCTGCGTCAGTACGACGACCACACCCCGGCACCCAAAGCCTCGCGTGGACGGGTTCACACCGATGGCCGCGAGTGCGACGCTGTGATCATGAGCCGTATCGAAGCGCCTCGCGACCACGACACCGGAACCCTTCTCGACCAACTGCTGACCGGCCTCCCCGCCGAGGCCGTGCTCACCGACCCGGACATCACGGTCTCGTACGCCAACGACATGGCGAGCTTCTGCCCATCCGGCACGCCCGCCGTCGTCGTGCTGCCGCGCACGGTCGAACAGGTCCAGCACGTGCTGCGGGTCGCCACCGAGCTGCGCGTCCCGGTCGTCCCGCAGGGCGCCCGCACCGGCCTGTCGGGCGCGGCCAACGCCTCCGAGGGCTGCATCGTGCTGTCCCTCACCAGGATGGACCGGATCCTGGAGATCAGCCCGGTCGACCGCATCGCCGTCGTCGAGCCGGGCGTCGTCAACGCGACGCTCTCCCGCGCGGTCAACGAACACGGTCTGTACTACCCGCCCGACCCCTCCAGCTGGGAGATGTGCACGATCGGCGGCAACATCGGCACCGCCTCCGGCGGGCTGTGCTGCGTCAAGTACGGGGTGACCGCCGAGTACGTCCTCGGCCTGGACGTCGTCCTCGCCGACGGGCGGCTGATGAGCACCGGTCGCCGCACGGCCAAGGGCGTCGCCGGGTACGACCTGACCCGGCTGTTCGTCGGCTCGGAGGGCTCGCTCGGGATCGTGGTGAAGGCGATCCTGGCGCTGAAGCCGCGGCCGCCCCAACAGCTCGTGCTGGCGGCCGAGTTCGGGTCCGCGGCGGCCGCGTGCGACGCCGTGTGCCGGATCATGGCGGGCGGGCACGTCCCGTCCCTCCTCGAACTGATGGACCGTACGACCGTCAAGGCCGTCAACGACCTGGCGCACATGGGACTGCCGGAGACCACGGAGGCGCTGCTGCTCGCGGCCTTCGACACGGCGGACCCGGGCGCCGACCTGGCCGCCGTAGGAGCGCTCTGCGAGGCCGCGGGGGCCACCGGGGTGGTGCCCGCCGAGGACGCCGCGGAGTCCGAACTGCTGCTCCAGGCGCGCCGGTTGTCGCTCACGGCGCTGGAGGCGGTCAAGGGCACGACGATGATCGACGACGTGTGCGTGCCCCGGTCGCGGCTCGGCGAGATGCTCGAAGGGGTGGAACGGATCGCGGAGAAGTACCGGTTGACGATCGGCGTCTGCGCCCACGCGGGCGACGGCAACACCCATCCCACCGTGTGCTTCGACGCGCAGGACCCCGACGAGTCCCGGCGGGCCCGTGAGTCCTTCGACGAGATCATGGCCCTCGGCCTGGAACTCGGCGGCACCATCACCGGCGAACACGGCGTCGGCGTCCTGAAGAAGGAGTGGCTGGCCCGCGAGATCGGCCCGGTGGGCGTGGAGATGCAGCGGGCGGTCAAGGCGGCCTTCGACCCGCTGGGGATCCTCAACCCGGGCAAGCTGTTCTGACGTTCACTCTTGTTGCTGTTCTTCGTACGGCTCACTCCCCGTCCTTGGACTCGTCCGAGGGCCACGGGTCGCGCAGCCACAGGTCGTCGGCCGGGGTCGGTGCGAGCAGCTCGGCGAGGCCGTCGTCGATGCCGAGCTGCTCCGCCTCAGAGCCCGGGGGGACCACCCGGAGGGTGCGCTCCAGCCATGCGGACACCTGGGCCGCCGGGGCCTGGAGGAGGGCGTCCCCGTCGGGTGAACTCAGCGCCATCAGGACGACGCTGCGCCCCGCCACCTTCGTCGGCCACACCCGCACGTCACCGTGGCCGCAGGGCCTGAACACCCCCTCGACGAGCAGTTCGCGGGCGAACGTCCAGTTCACCGGGTGGTCGGAGTTGATGTGGAAGGTGATGTGGACGGCGTACGGATCGTCGGTGCGGTAGCTGAGCCGGGCCGGGACCGGGATGCTCCGCTCCGGCGACAGGATGAGCTGTAGCTCCAACTCCCGCTCCACCACTGTGTGCATGACGTGGGTCTCCTCTCGTCGACGGGGCCCGCGGTGGGCCCGTACGAGTGGAGAGGGCGTGCGGCGCGAAGCATTACGCGAGTTCGGGAATCTTTTTTTCCGGGCGTGTGGACTCCGTGCACGAGGTTGCCCGGAAAGGGGTGGGTCGGACGGGACGGGCAGTGGCGGTTGCTCGGGTCTGATAGATGTGGACACCCCCTTTGACCTCCGAGCAGATACGGGACGACGGACATGAGCGCCCCAACCCCGGCACCCGGTGACGACAGGCCCCGCGAGGGGTACTACCCGGACCCGTCCATTCCTGGATACGTCCGGTACTGGAACGGCACGGCGTGGGTGCCCGGCACCAGCCGCCCGGCGCCGTCGGACGGGCTGCCGCTCGCCGCGCCCGTCGAGGAGACCGGGCCGCACTTCTTCGACGAGGACCCCGCGCCGGGCCCGGCCGACCGCCCCGAGCCGGCGGCGGCGTGGGGCGCGGACCGTTCCCACCAGAGCGGCTTCGGCGGCGACCAGGACCGCCGCGTCTCCTGGGGCGCCCCGGACCCCCGCATCCCCGCCCAACAGGAGGAATCCCCCGACCCCGGCACCTTCACCTTCCGCCGCCCGACCCCGGACACCCCCGACGAGGGCACGACGACTTTCCGCCGCCCGACCCCGCGCACGCCTCAGCAGGGTGGGGCGCCGGGGGCGCAGGGCGGGGGCGCGGGCGACTTCGGTGCGCAGGGTTCGGCGGGGGCCGGTGCCGGTGCGGGTGGTCCCGGTGGTGGGGCGGGGTCGGGTGCCGGTGGTTTCGGTGCGGGAGCGGGATCGGCGGGGTCCGGTCCGGGTGCCGGTGGCTACGGCTCGGAGGGGCAGGCGGGCTCCGGCCCGGTTGCCAGTGGTCTCGGTTCGGAGGGTTCGGCGCGGTCCGGCCCCGGTGGCTTCGGTGCGCAAGGTCCGGTGGGGTCCGGCTCGGCCGGCGGTTTCAGCGCGGAGGGTCGTGCGGGATCGGGCGCGGGCTCTGGTGGTTACGGCTCGGCGGGATCAGGTGCCGGTGGGTTCGGTGCGGGAGCGGGGTCGGCGGGGTCCAACCCCGGAGCGTCCGCCGGAGGCCCCGGCTCGCAAGGTCTCGCAGGTCCCCCCTCATCCGCCGGAGGCCCCGGTGTGCAAGGCCCCGTAGGAGCCGGCTCCACCGCCGCGGGCCCCGGTTCGCAGGGGGCTGGCGGGAACACCCCCGTCGGCGACCCCTCTGCCCCCGGCTTCGGTGCTGGAAAGGCGGCAGCGGCCCGTGCGGCCGCCGCCCAAGCGGGGCCCGGCACCGGTTCGGGGGCCGCACCGGCGGGTCCCGCAAACGGATCGGCGGCCGCCCGCGCTGCCGCCGCCCAGGCGGGACCTGGTGGCCCCGGGGCACCCGCCTCCGCCGCTCCTGTTGTGCCCCAGCAGGCCGGCCAGGTGCAGCCGCAGGGCATGCCCATGGCCACCGGCCCCGGTGGTGGGCAGCCCTCGTGGGCGCAGCAGGTGCATCGGCTGGCGGGGGACGAGGACGGGGTCGTAGCGCCGTGGAAGCCGCCCGTGGAGGACGTGTTCCAGGCGGCGGCGCGGCGGCAGGCGGCGGCCCGGCCCGCGGGGCTCGGCAAGCGGCTGGTCGCCCGGCTCGTCGACACGCTCGTGCTCGGCGCGGTCACCGCCGGGGCCGCCCTACCCCTCGGCACCAGGGCGGCCGACCACATCAACGAGAAGATCGACGCGGCCAAGCTCTCCGGCCGTACCGAAACGGTCTGGCTGCTCGACGGCACCACGGCCGTCTACCTGGGCATCGTCCTCGCCGTGTTCCTTCTCGTCGGCGTCCTCTACGAGGCGCTGCCCACCGCCAAGTGGGGCCGCACCCTCGGCAAGAAGCTCTACGGTATCGAGGTCCGGGACATCGAGAGCCACGAGCCCCCCGGCTTCGGCGGGGCGCTGCGCCGCTGGCTGGTCTACAGCGTCCCGGGTCTGCTCGGCATCGGGATCGTCGGCGTCGCCTGGTGTCTGTTCGACCGGCCGTGGCACCAGTGCTGGCACGACAAGGCAGCACATACGTTCGTAGCGGCATAGGGGCATACGTCGTCCGGGGTACCCGATTCCGTACCCCGGACGGCCGCTCGCCGGATGCGGAGCCGGACCGTTCGCGGTCGACTCGGGCCATGAGCACCGAACCGCCTCCGGGCTCCGGCCAGCAGCCGCCGGAAGACGACCCGTTCAGGAAGCAGCCCCCTCCTGGCCAGGGATCGGGCTCACCGTACGACCAGGGAAACCAGCCGTACGGCGATCCCCACGGCGGCGGCTCCTACCCCACCGACCCCCTGGCCGGCATGCCCCCGCTCGCCGAGAGCGGCCGGCGCACGCTCGCCCGGATCATCGACATGATCCTGGTCGGCATCGTCGTCTGGCTGCTCACCTGGGCCTTCGGCGTCCATGAGTACGACGTGAACTCCGACAACATGTCCTACGCCAAGTCGCTCGGACAGTCGCTGACGGCGGCCGTGCTCTACATCGGCTACGACACCGTGATGCTCGCCAAGTCGGGCCAGACGCTGGGCAAGAAGTGGCTGGGCCTGCGGGTGGCCAACCTCGACAACGGCTCGACGCCCTCCGTGCAGACCAATCTGATCCGCGCGGCGGTGCTGTGGATCCCGTTCGCGTTCTGCTGCGCGTGCATCTGGACGGCGATCAGCGGCGGTTGGAGCTTCTTCGACAAGCCGTACAAGCAGGGCCTGCACGACAAGGCCGCCAAGACGGTGGTGGTCAGCACACGTTGAGCCGGCGGGTACACAGCGATCGGCGGGTCCGTGGTCAACGGACCCGCCGATTCGCGTCGCTGAGCTGGGACTTGCGCTTGTGCTTGGTCTAGGGAGTGCTCCGCTCCCGCACCGGCTCCGCGGAGGACACGGCGGCGGACACGGTCTCGCGCCGTACCGACACCCGCACGTGCTGCGGGGCGAGCGGAACGGCGGCCGGGGCCGCGGGCTGGGCGGCGGCTGCGCGGGTCTTCGGCTGGGGCACCGTCAGCGAGACGAGCAGCCCGAGGGCGAGCGCCGCGAAGGCGATGACCGTGATGCCCAGACCCGAACTCGTCTGTGACAGCAGCAGCATGGCGAGCGTCGAGAAGATCACGGTGAACGAGCCGTAGGCGAGCTGTGCGGCAGTCGGACGAGGCATGGCAATCGAGTCCTCGTTAGGGGGTGGAGGGGAGCTGTGAAACGGGGGAGCGACAAGGATGTCGGCCTGGCTTTCCGCCGGTTCCTGGCGTTCCGCCAATCGACTCTATTCGCCTGCATGCCCGAGTGGAACGTGTAGTAAGCATGACCTAACACACAGCTCCGGAGCATGGGGGGCGCACGGAGTCATACCGTCCACCAAGTGGACGTACTCGCGCGCCCGTTGAGGACATGCCGGTGTCCGCAAAGCGGGCCCCGGATTCGTCTAGTGCACTTGTCCTGCTCAAGTCAAGGTCTGTCTTTTTTAGTAAACCTCCAGTCAAATAACGTCACTTGACTATCACGCGTACCGCGCGATCGGTTGCGCAGAGAGGATCTCAAGTGACCAGCAGACCTTGGACGTTCAGAACGGCCGCGGTGGGCGTGGCCCTCGCGGCGGCCACCGCCACGTTCTCGACGTTCGCCGTGGCCGAAGCAGGCACCACGGCCAACTCCGCCCGAGTGGACCGGCACGACCCCGCGCCGGTCGCCCAGAAGGAGCACGACCTCGACGGCCCGCTGAGCAAGACGCAGGACGCTCAGCGTCAAGAGGCCCTGAACCAGGTCATATCCGGCAAGGCCTCGGTGAAGGACCGCGACGGCTCGCAGGTCGTCCAGCTCAAGAGCAAGGGCGGCAGGAGCAAGTACGTAGAGCTGGGCCGGGAGAAGACCGACAAGATCTTCACCATCCTGGTCGAGTTCGGCGACCAGGTGGACACCCGCTACGGCGGCACCGCCGGCCCGCTGCACAATCAGATAGCCGCGCCGGACCGCGCGAAGGACAACTCCACGGCCTGGCAGGCGGATTACAACCAGGCGCACTTCCAGGACCTGTACTTCGGCACCGGCAAGAACACCGAGTCGCTCAAGAAGTACTACGAGAAGCAGTCCTCGGGTCGCTACTCGGTCGACGGCGAGGTCACCGACTGGGTCAAGGTCCCCTACAACGAGGCCCGTTACGGCTCCAACAAGGCCTCCACCGGCGCCTGGTACGCGGTCCAGGACGGCGTCAACGCCTGGGTCGCCCAGCGCGAGGCGGCGGGCGACACGGCCGCCGAGATCAAGACGGAGCTGGCCCAGTTCGACCAGTGGGACCGCTACGACTACGACGGCGACGGCGACTTCAACGAGCCCGACGGCTACATCGACCACTTCCAGATCGTGCACGCCGGTGAGGACGAGTCCGCCGGCGGCGGCGCGCAGGGCGAGGACGCGATCTGGGCCCACCGCTGGTACGCCTTCGGCACCGACGCCGGCTCCACCGGGCCGGACACCAACAAGCTCGGCGGCACCCAGGTCGGCGACACCGGCATCTGGGTCGGCGACTACACGATCCAGCCCGAGAACGGCGGACTCGGCGTCTACGCCCACGAGTACGGCCACGACCTCGGCCTGCCCGACGAGTACGACACCGCGGGCGGCGAGAACTCCACCGGCTTCTGGACCCTGATGTCCTCCGGCTCCTGGCTCGGCACCGGCAAGGACGCCATCGGCAACCTGCCCGGCGACATGAACGCCTGGGACAAGCTCCAACTGGGCTGGCTGGACTACGACGTGGCCAAGGCCGGCACCAAGTCGAAGCACACGCTGGGCGTCGCGGAGTACAACACCAAGAACCCGCAGGCGCTGGTGGTGCAGTTGCCCGAGAAGGCGGTCACCACGGAGGTGGTCGCCCCGGCGCAGGGTGCCACCCAGTGGTGGAGCGGCAGCGGCAACGACCTGAGCAACACCCTTTCCCGTTCCGTGGACTTGACCGGCAAGTCGTCGGCGGCGCTCACTCTGGACGGCTGGTACGACGCCGAGCAGGACTACGACTTCCTCTACACCGAGGTGTCGACCGACGGCGGCACGAGCTGGACCCCGATCGACGGCAAGCTGGCCGACGGCTCCGCCATCCCGCGTGACGGCAGCGGCAACCCCGCCCTCACAGGCACGGCGGCCGCGTACCAGAAGCTGACGTACCCGCTGGACGCCTACGCGGGCCAGAAGATCGACGTCCGCTTCCGCTACCAGACGGACAGCGGGGTGGCGCAGAAGGGCTTCGCGGCCGACGAGATCACGGTGACCGCCGACGGCGCGACCCTCTTCTCGGACAACGCCGAGTCGGCGGACGCCGCTTGGACCGCGAAGGGCTTCTCGCGCATCGGCGCGTCCTTCACGGACGACTACGCGCAGTACTACATCGCAGAGAACCGTCAATACGTGTCGTACGACAAGGTGTTGAAGGTCGGCCCGTACAACTTCGGCTTCTCGACGACCCGTCCGGACTGGGTGGAGCACTACGCCTACCAGAACGGCCTGTTGATCTGGAAGTGGGACACCTCGCAGGCGGACGACAACACCAGCGAGCACAACGGTGAGGGTCTGATCCTGCCGATCGACTCGCACCCGACACAGCTGAAGTGGTCCAACGGCACGCTGATGCGCAACCGCGTCCAGGCCTACGACTCGCCGTTCAGCCTGTACCGGACGGACTCGATGACGCTGCACAACGCGGACGTGGCCACCAAGATCGCCTCGCAGCCGGGCGTCCCGATCTTCGACGACGGGAAGTCGACCTACTACGACACGTCGAACCCGACGGCCGGTGTAAAGATCACTGACACCAACACCCGGATCAAGATCGTCAAGGAGCCGCTGAACGGCTCGACGGTGACCGTCCAGGTCGGCCCCTCGGCCAAGTAGTCGGTAAAATCGCAGGTCAGAGACGTATCGGCGGTGACCCCCTGGCGGGTCGCCGCCGATACGTGTTTAGGTGCGTCCTGTGCTTCCCTTATTGACACCGACGTCGACACCGATATCGACACCGACTCGCACGGGGGTGTGACCGCATTGTCCGCAGGAGGTTTCTGCAAGCTGCCCACAGGCAGCGTGGTGGTGGCGCTGAACCTGCCCAGACCCACCGCCCAGGGGGACGGCTGCGTCCGCGTGCTCGTCCACGCCCGCAACCGCGCCCGGGCCCTGACCAGGCTCCGCAACCTCGGCATGCGGGCTGTCTACCTGCGGGGCAACGGCTCTCCGCCGACCCCGGACGAGATCACCGCCGTACTGCACCACCCCGACGGCCTGATATGGCGCACGGCGCCTGACAACGCTGTCGTCGCCCCCGGTCCGGAGCTGCCCCAGGAGCTGTGGCACCCGATCCGGGCGCTGCTGCGGAGGCCCGCGGCCCCCGCGTGAGGGGGCACCACCCGCTCGACAGGCGGCCTGCGGCGACCGCCCCCATCGTGGGATGGCTCGGGGCGCCCTGGACCGCGGCGGAGGCCGTTCCGCGGCTACCGTCCGGGCCGCCCAGCGGGGCTGAGGAGGGCCGTCCTCGCCATCCTCGGACGACCGCGTCTCCTGGCTGCCGTCCTGGCTGGACCGACTCCTCCCGCAGCGGGCCCCGGTCTGACCCGCGGGCGGCGCCGCTCCGAAAATCGGTGGAGCGGCGCCGCCGTATGCCCCTATCGTCCTGGCGAACCTGTTCGGCCAGGAAGGGACGTGCCGTTGTACACCGTGTGAGACCCCCCGAGAGCTGATCTGTCGCGCGTCGCGCCTGTGCGCCGCGCCGCTTCCTGCTGCGGACTTCTCACTGGAACCGGTGTACTCCTGTGCTCAAACGCTGGGTGGTCATGCCCACCTGCCTCCCCCTCGTCATCCGCCGCTGCCACGTATGCGCGTCCGACCGCTTCCGGTCGGACGGCAAGTTCCGTGTCAACGCCCACCACAAGCTCCTCGACGTCTGGCTCCTCGCGCTCTGCGTCACCTGCGGGGATACGACCAGGCTCACGGTCCTGGAGCGGACGAACGTGCGCTCCCTACGACCCGAGCTGCTCGACCGGCTGCACGCCAACGACCCGCTCCTGGCAGCCGAGTTGCTCCAGGACCCGCTCGTGCGGCGGCGCAACCGCGTCGCCCTCGACTGGGCGGGTGCCTGGCGTCTGGACACCGGCGGGCCGGATCACCTCGACCGCGAGGTGATCGACGTCTCGGTCCGGTTCGCGGCGCCGATACCCGTCCGCCCGCTGCGGCTGATCGCCGAAGGATGCGGTCTCTCGCGGGCCGAGGCCGAAAGGCTGCTCGCGGAGGGGAACCTGGTGTCGG
Source organism: Streptomyces sp. NPDC005492 (assembly GCF_040605995.1). Classification (NCBI taxonomy): domain Bacteria; kingdom Bacillati; phylum Actinomycetota; class Actinomycetes; order Kitasatosporales; family Streptomycetaceae; genus Streptomyces; species Streptomyces sp. NPDC005492. The sequence goes on along the minus strand of NZ_JBEXDX010000045.1, from coordinate 41,705 downwards.
CGGTCCGACTGTCCGGCAGGCTCTCCGGCGACTTCACCTTCACACTGAAGCGCGGCTGCTAGACGACCGGCTTCCCGGTCAACTCCACACCGGCCGCGCGCAGTTCCTCCAGCGCGCGGTCGGTGGTCTCCTTCGCCACCCCGGCGGTGAGATCCAGGAGCACCTGCGTACGGAAGCCCTTCCGTGCGGCGTCCAGGGCGGTGGCCTTCACGCAGTGGTCGGTGGCGATGCCGACGACATCCACCTCGTCGATCTCCCGGGCCCGCAGCCAGTCTCCCAGCGGCACGCCGTTCTCGTCCTGCCCCTCGAACCCGCTGTACGCCGCCGCGTACGCCCCCTTGTCGAAGACGGCGTCGATCGCGCCGGAGGCGACCGCGGGCGCGAAGTTCGGGTGGAAGCCGACGCCCTCCGTGCCCGCGACACAGTGCGCGGGCCAGGAGTGGACGAAGTCGGGGTTGTCGGCGAAGTGGCCGCCGGGCGCGATGTGGTGGTCGCGGGTGGCCACGACATGCCGGTAGCCGGCGGGCGCCTGCCCGATCAGCTCGGTGACGGCGGCGGCCACGTCGGCACCCCCGGCCACCGCGAGACTGCCTCCCTCGCAGAAGTCGTTCTGCACGTCAACGACGATCAAGGCGCGGCGCATGGTGGGTGTCCTTCGACGGTGAGTGAGATTCGAGCCTAGAGACTCCGGCGGCACTACGGGAGGGCGCACCCGGGTTTTTCGGGTCTGTCTTAGCTACCCGGACGCCCCTGCACGTACTCCGTGGGGATGACGGCCTCCCCGCGCGACAGTTGGGTCGCCGACAACGGCAGGTTGGCCCGCGCCGCCGCGTGCCGGTCCCGTACGACGTCCAGCGGTTCACGGGCGACGACCTCGCCGCCCTTGACCAGCTCCACCAGGAGCTGCCGGTCGGCCAGTTCGGCGGGGACCGGCCCGGTGCCGACCACCTCGGCCTCCGCGGTCCCGTCGGCATCCAGCCGCCGCGCGGCCCACTTGCGGCCGCCGATCGAGGTCTTGCCGCCCAGGGACTTCTTCGCGACCGGCACCAGCGGTGCCTTCGGGTCGGCGGACTCGGCGCGGGCGACCAGCTTGTAGACCATCGAGCAGGTCGGGTGCCCGGAGCCGGTCACGAGCTGGGTGCCGACGCCGTACGCGTCCACGGGCGCCGCCGCCAGCGAGGCGATGGCGTACTCGTCCAGGTCGGAGGTCACGATGATCTTCGTGTTGACGGCGCCCAGCTCGTCCAACTGCTGCCGCACCCGGTACGCCACCAGCAGCAGATCGCCGGAGTCGATGCGGACGGCGCCCAGTTCGGGCCCCGCGACCTCGACCGCCGTACGGACCGCCTCGGTGACGTCGTAGGTGTCGACGAGCAGGGTGGTGTTCCGGCCCAGCGAGTCCACCTGGGCCTGGAACGCGTCGCGTTCGGTGTCGTGGAGCAGGGTGAAGGCGTGCGCGGAGGTGCCGACGGTGGGGATGCCGTAGCGGAAGCCGGCCGCGAGGTCGGAGGTGGTGGCGAAACCGCCGACGTAGGCGGCGCGCGAGGCGGCGACGGCGGCGAGTTCGTGGGTGCGGCGGGCGCCCATCTCGATCAGCGGGCGGTCACCGGCGGCGGAGGCCATGCGGGAGGCGGCGGCGGCGATCGCGGAGTCGTGGTTGAGGATGGAGAGGATCACGGTCTCCAGCAGCACGCACTCGGCGAACGACCCCTCTACCCGGATGATCGGCGACCCCGGGAAGTACACCTCGCCCTCCGGGTAGCCCCAGACGTCACCGCTGAAGCGGTAGGAGGCGAGCCACTCCAGGGTCTCCTCGTTGACGACGTTCCGCTCCCGCAGGAAGCCGAGGACGTCCGCGTCGAACCGGAAGTTCTCCACGGCGTCCAGGACGCGTCCGGTGCCTGCGACGACGCCGTAGCGGCGGCCCTCGGGCAGTCGTCGGGTGAAGCACTCGAAGACCGAACGCCGGTCGGCCGTCCCCGCTTTGAGGGCGGCCTGCAGCATCGTCAGCTCGTAGTGGTCGGTGAAGAGCGCCGTCGAGGGAACGTCCACCGGCAGCCCAAGGTCCGCTGTGTTCATGGCAACGGATGGTACTCCCATCTCGTCACTCTGACGATTTGTGGGGTCCGTTTGTGCGGGGACCCCCTTCTGGTGGCAGCATGGGCGATGTGACGTCACCCGCACCCCTGGAGATCGAACGCACCGAGTCGGCGGAGGAGGTCTTCGCCGTACCCGAGCCCGACGTCCCCTGGGTCACGATCGTGCACAACGACCCGGTCAACCTGATGAGCTATGTGACGTACGTCTTCCAGACGTACTTCGGCTACTCCAAGGACAAGGCCACCAAGCTCATGAAGGACGTCCACCACAAGGGCCGCGCGGTCGTCTCCAGCGGAAGCCGCGAGGAGATGGAACGCGACGTGCAGGCCATGCACGGCTACGGTCTGTGGGCCACCCTCCAGCAGGACCGGAAGTAGCGACACATCCCGATGCCAGGACACTTCGAACCGCTCCGCGGCGGCGGTGCCGCCGTCGCCCTCGACGACGTCGAGATCTCCATCATCCGGTCGCTGGCCGTCCAGCTCCTGGAGCTGATCGGCCCCGGCCCGGGCGAGGACGCCCCCGGCGACCCGCTCGCCGAACTCTTCGCCGAGGGCCCGAGCGAACCGCCCGCCGACCCCGTGCTCAGGCGGCTGTTCCCGGACGCCTACACCGACCCGGAGCAGGCCCCCGACTCCCCGCAGGACGCCGAGGAGAAGCTGGCGCACTCCGCCGAGTTCCGCCGCTTCACCGAGAACGACCTCAGGGCCGGCAAGCGCGAGAACGCCCTCGCGGTGGTCCGCACCCTGGACTCGCTGACCCCCAGCGGCGACGGCGGCGCGGTCCTCAAGCTGACCCCCGACGAGTCCCGGCAGTGGCTCGGCTCGCTCAACGACCTGCGCCTGGCGATCGGTTCACGCCTCGACATCACCGACGAGGACGACACGGACGACCTCTACCGGCTCCCGGACGAGGACCCGCGCAAGCCGATGGTGATGGCGTACCTCTGGCTGGGCGGCCTCCAGGAGACCCTCGTCGCCACGCTGACGCCGTGACGGGCGGGGCCTCCCTGTTTGCTCAGCGGACGCTCAAATCCGGATAACGATCACGTCACCGCGACGGCCGGTTATGCCGATCCCGGCCGCGCTTTGTCCGCTTCTACCTGTGGTCTGCGCCACAAATGCCCAAGTCGATCGCCGAAGTGACCGTGATAGATCTTCACGACCGCACACGGGGGGATTCGGCGAAAGGCACATCACACATGACCTCCGCTCAGGTCGAAGAGACGGACAAGACCCCCGAAGAGGGGTACGAGCGCGGGCTCGGCAGCCGCCAGGTCCAGATGATCGCGATCGGCGGCGCCGTCGGCGTCGGCCTCTTCCTGGGAGCCGGGGCGAACATCGCCAAGGCCGGCCCCAGTCTCATCCTCATGTACGCCCTCGCCGGCGTGATCATCTTCTTCATCATGAGGGCATTGGGCGAACTGCTCCTGTACCGCCCGGTCTCCGGCTCCTTCGCCGAGTACTCCCGGGAGTTCCTCGGCCCGTTCTTCGGCTACTTCACCGCCTGGACGTACTGGTTGATGTGGGTGGTCACCGGCATGGCCGAACTCACGGCCGCCGCCATCTACGTCCACTACTGGTTCCCGTCGGTCCCGCAGTGGACCACCGCCCTGGTCTTCCTCGTGGTGCTCTTCGTGGCCAACCTGATCTCGGTGAAGCTGTTCGGCGAGATCGAGTTCTGGTTCTCGATGGTCAAGATCACCGCCCTCATCGGCATGATCGTCATCGGCCTCGGCGTGCTCACCTTCGGTTTCAGCTCGGCCGGTGACACCGCCTCCGTCGCCAACCTCTGGCAGTTCGACGGCTTCTTCCCCAAGGGCATCGGCTCCTCCCTGATGACCCTCCAGGGCGTGATGTTCGCCTACCTCGCCGTCGAGCTGGTCGGCGTCACCGCAGGCGAGTCCGAGGACCCCGAGAAGACCCTCCCCAAGGCGATCAACACCCTGCCCTGGCGCATCGCCCTCTTCTACGTCGGCGCCCTCAGCGTCATCCTCTGCGTCGTCAAGTGGACCGAATTCGCCCCGGGCGTCAGCCCGTTCGTCGAGGCCTTCGCCAAGATCGGCATCCCGGCGGGCGCCGGCATCGTCAACTTCGTGGTCCTCACCGCGGCCCTCTCCTCCTGCAACTCCGGCATGTACTCGACCGGCCGCATGCTGCGCACCCTGGCCGACAACGGCGAGGCCCCGAAGGCCTTCAGCCGCCTTTCCGCCTCGAAGACCCCGGCCCTCGGCATCACGATCTCCGTCGCCTTCATGGGCATCGGCGTGGTCCTCAACTACGTCGTCCCCGAGAAGGCCTTCGGCTACGTCACCTCGGTGGCCACCGCCGCCGGCATCTGGACCTGGCTGATGATCCTGGTCAGCCACGTCCTCTACCGCCGCGCGGTCGACGCGGGCCGCCTCCCGGCCTCGTCCTTCCCGGCCCCGGGCGGCGCGAAGTGCTCCTACGTGGCCATCGCCTTCCTGCTCTTCGTCACCGGTCTCATCGCCTACGACGCCGACTCCCGCGTCTGCCTCTACGTCATGGCCGGCTGGGCCTTCGCCCTGTGGATCGGCTGGCTGGTCCTGAAGTCCCGCAACCCGCAGGTCACCGAGCGCCGCGAACCGGAGTTCGAGAAGGCCCTCTGACCGACCGGTCCCGGCATATGGGCCGCCCCGTACCACCACTCGGTACGGCGCGGCCCTTCTGCTTATCCTGACGACCATGCCGACGCTGACCATCACCCAGGCCCTCTTCGACCAGATCGTCGCCCACGCGCGCGCGGACCACCCCGACGAGGCGTGCGGGGTCGTCGCGGGCCCGGTGGGGGAGGGCCGCCCCGAGCGCTTCATCCCGATGCTGAACGCGGCCCGCTCGCCCACGTTCTACGAGTTCGACTCGCAGGACCTGCTGAAGCTCTACCGCGAGATGGACGACCGCGACGAGGAGCCGGTGATCATCTACCACTCCCACACCGCGACCGAGGCCTACCCCTCCCGCACCGACCTCGCCTACGCCAACGAGCCCGGCGCCCACTACGTCCTCGTCTCCACCGCGGACACGGACGAGGCAGGCCCCTTCCAGTTCCGCTCGTACCGGATCGTCGAGGGCGAGGTCACGGAGGAGGAGGTCAAGGTGGTGGAGGCGTACTGATCCCGACCTCATCCCGACCTGATCTCGTACTGCGGATGAAATCGGTCCGAAGTGTGAGATCACCTACCGAGGACCGGACAGGGAATCGATACGATGAGCCCATGGTTCTTCTCGACGTGAGCGACAAGGCGCCGGGCATGCTGCTCGTGGCGCGGCTGCACGTCGACCTGTGCAGGCTGAACAGCGCCATCTGTTGACAGCGCGCTGTCGCCGTACGGCCCGTGCGCCGCGGCAAGCAGACGTGTGCCCACCGACACCAGACGACCCCTCCCGCTTTCCGACAGGAGCCCCTTGCCATGGCCATCGAGGTCCGCATCCCCACCATCCTCCGCACCTACACCGGCGGCGAGAAGGCCGTCGAGGGTGCCGGTGAGAACCTCGCCGCGCTCTTCGCCGACCTCGAAACCCGGCACGCGGGCATCCAGGCCCGCATCGTGGACGGCGGCGAGCTGCGCCGCTTCGTCAACGTGTACCTGAACGACGAGGACGTCCGCTTCCTCGACGGCATCAACACCAAGCTGACCGACGGCGACAACGTCACGATCCTGCCGGCCGTCGCCGGCGGTATGGCCTGATCGTCGATGCGTTACGACTCCCCGCTGGCCGCGGTGGGCAACACCCCTCTGGTGCGCCTGCCGCGGCTCTCGCCGTCCACCGACGTCCGCATCTGGGCCAAGCTGGAGGACCGCAACCCGACCGGCTCGGTCAAGGACCGCCCGGCCCTGCACATGATCGAACAGGCGGAGAAGGACGGCCGGCTCACCCCCGGCTGCACCATCCTGGAGCCGACCTCGGGCAACACCGGCATCTCCCTGGCCATGGCGGCGAAGCTCAAGGGCTACCGCATGGTCTGCGTGATGCCCGAGAACACCTCGCAGGAACGCCGTGAACTGCTCGGCATGTGGGGCGCGGAGATCATCCCCAGCCCCGCGGCGGGCGGCTCCAACACGGCCGTGCGCGTGGCCAAGGAGCTCTCCGCCGAGCACCCCGACTGGGTGATGCTCTACCAGTACGGCAACCCGGACAACGCGGGCGCCCACTACGCCACCACCGGTCCGGAGATCCTCGCCGACCTCCCCTCGATCACCCACTTCGTCGCGGGCCTCGGCACCACCGGCACCCTGATGGGCGTAGGCCGCTACCTCCGCGAGCAGAAGCCGGACGTCAAGATCGTCGCCGCCGAACCGCGCTACGACGACCTGGTCTACGGCCTCCGCAACCTCGACGAGGGCTTCGTCCCCGAGTTGTACGACGCCTCTGTCCTCACCACCCGCTTCTCGGTCGGCTCGGCCGACGCGGTCACCCGCACCCGCGAACTCCTCCAGCAGGAGGGCATCTTCGCCGGCGTCTCCACCGGCGCGGCCCTGCACGCGGCGATCGGCGTGGGCAAGAAGGCCGTAGCGGCGGGGGAGAGCGCGGACATCGCGTTCGTCGTGGCCGACGGCGGCTGGAAGTACCTGTCGACGGGCGTATACACGGCGGCGACGACAGAGGAAGCGATCAAGACCTTGCAGGGTCAGCTCTGGGCGTGACTCAGCGGGTGAGGTGCCGGACCTGGTCCCACAGGACCGGGTCCGCGACACCCACCCGCCGGCGGAACGCGGCGACCGGCACCGAGCGCAGCTCGGCCGTCTCCAGGTAGCTCGCCCGGCCCCGCGCGTCACCCACCGAGCCAGGGGGCAGCGCGATCACCCCGCCGCGCTCGTCGTGGTACTTGCTGGTGATCTTCGCGACCGTCGCCGTCCGCCGCCGCACGGCGAGCACCAGACACGGCCGGTCCTTCGCCACCCCCGGCCGGTCCTCGAAGGGCACGTTCGCCCACCAGATCTCGGCGGCCCGCGGCCGGTCCCCCCGTACCTTCCGGGCCGGCCGGCGCCCTCGCCCCCACCCGTCGACGAGCGTGGCGATCAGCGCCAGCAACATCACCACCGCGAGCGCGAGCCACCAGAACCTGTCCATGCGGACGACGGTACCGGCGCGCAATCCCAGCCGCGCGCCCTCTCGCAGACCCCACGCGCCCCGGTTCCAGCCGAACCGGTGACACCACGGGTGAGTTCCCCCACAACAGCCCTTGGCGGAGGAGCGACCGGCCCTTTTGCGCCTTACGCTCGACGGACCGCACGACCCCCGTCACCCAACTCCAGAAGTAACCCGCCAGCGGAGGTTTCTGCTTTATGAAGCTCACCGTCGTCGGCTGCTCGGGGTCGTTCCCGTCCGCGGAATCGGCCTGTTCGAGCTACCTCGTAGAGGCCGACGGCTTCCGGCTGCTCCTCGACATGGGCAACGGCGCCCTGGGCGAGCTGCAGCGCCACTGCGGTCTCTACGACCTCGACGCGATCTTCCTCAGCCATCTGCACGCCGACCACTGCATCGACATGTGCGCGTACTTCGTCGCGCGCTACTACCGTCACGACGGCGGCCGCTGCGACCCCATCCCGGTCTACGGCCCCGAGGGCACCGAGCACCGCCTCACCACGGCCTACGCCGACACCCCCACCGCCTCCTCCATGAGCGAGGTCTTCGACTTCCACACGGTGAAGCCGTCCACGTTCGACATCGGCCCTTTCACCGTGCACACCGAGCGGGTCCGCCACCCCGTGGAGGCGTACGGCATCCGCGTCGAGCACGGCGGCCGGTCCCTCACCTACTCCGGCGACACGGGCGTCAGCGAGTCCCTCGACGAACTCGCCCGGGACACCGACCTGTTCCTCTGTGAGGCCGCGTTCACCCACGGCAAGGAGAACATCCCCGACCTCCACCTCAACGGCCGCGAGGCGGGCGAGACGGCGACCCGAGCGGGCGTCAGGCGCCTGGTCCTGACCCACATCCCCCCGTGGACCGACCCCCAGGCCAACCTGGCCGACGCGCGAGAGTTCTTCGCGGGGCCGGTGGAGCTGGCGGCGCCGAGGGCGGCGTACGAGATCTAGCCGTACGTACGTGACATGCGAAGGCCCCGGCACCTTTTCGGTGCCGGGGCCTTCGTCATCGCCGTACGAGGATCACGCCTTGGTGAGGTCCTCGACCTCCTCGTCGGGCTCGCGGCCCGGGGTGGGGAGGTTCCACTTGATGATCGCGAAGCGGAAGACGAAGTAGTAGATCGCGCCGAAGACCAGACCGATCGGGATGATCAGCCACGGCTTGGTGGCGAGGTTCCAGTTGAGCGCGTAGTCGATGAAGCCGGCGGAGAAGGTGAAGCCCGCGTGGACGCCGAGCGACCAGGTGATCGCCATCGACAGGGCGGTCAGCACCGCGTGGATCGCGTACAGCAGCGGCGCGATGAACATGAACGAGAACTCGATCGGCTCGGTCACACCGGTCACGAAGGAGGTGAGCGCGAGCGAGAGCATCATGCCGGTCACGGCCTTGCGGCGCTCGGGACGGGCGGTGTGCGCCATGGCGAGTGCGGCGGCCGGGAGGCCGAACATCATGATGGGGAAGAAGCCCGACATGAACTGACCGGCGGTCGGGTCATGGGCGAAGAAGCGGGTCAGGTCGCCGTGCACGACGGCGCCGCTGGCGTCCTTGAAGTCGCCGATCTGGAACCAGGCCACGGAGTTGACGAACTGGTGCATGCCGACCGGGAGCAGCCCACGGTTGATCAGACCGAACAGACCGGCACCGAAGGCACCGAGACCGGTGATCCACTCGCCGAAGTTCGAGATGCCCTCGCCGATCGGCTTCCAGACCAGGCCGAAGAAGACACCCATGAGCGTGCCGACGAAGGCCATGATGATCGGCACCAGACGGCGGCCGTTGAAGAAGCCGAGCCAGTCGACCAGCTTGGTCCGGTGGAACTTCTGCCACAGCACCGCGGAGAGCAGACCCATGATGATGCCGCCGAGGACACCGGGGTTGTTGTAGGTCGCGGCTACGTCCGCGCCCTTCATGATCTTCGCGTCGGTGACCGGGAACGCCTTGAGCACATTGCTGTAGACGAGGAAGCCGACAAGCGCCGCGAGGGCGGTGGAGCCGTCGGCCTTCTTGGCGAAGCCGATCGCGACACCTATACAGAACAGCAGCGGCAGGTTGTCGAAGATCGCGCCACCGGCGGTGGCGAAGACCGCCGTCACCTTGTCCGGCAGGTTCAGCTTGTCGTGGATGTCGGCCTGACCGAGCCGGAGCAGCAGGCCCGCCGCCGGAAGCACAGCGATCGGAAGCTGTAGGCTGCGGCCGATCTTCTGCAGGCCCTGGAACAGGCCGGATCCCCACTTCTTTGTGGGGGCCGCCGTTGGCGCGGTGGCGGTGCTCATAGACTTCCTCCATCGGGTGGTGGTCTACACCACTCAGTGGTGTAGACCTGTTGTAGCAGATGAAGTCCGCATAAAGGAACCCGCGAATCCTGCAACCGCAGCGCTACGCCCCGTACATGGCCGCGCATACGTCGACCGGCACACCAAAGGGCCCCCGGACCAGTGGTCCGAGGGCCCAACTCCCCAGTGCTGTCAGGCTTTTGTGACGTCCTCGTGCTCCTCCTCCGGCTCCCGCCCCGGAGTCTTCAGATCGAACTTCGTGATGGCGAAGCGGAAGACGACGTAGTACACCGCCGCGAAGCACAGCCCGATCGGAATGATCGCCCACGGTTTCGTCGCCAGGTTCCAGTTGATCGCGTAGTCGATCAGACCCGCCGAGAAGCTGAACCCGTCATGCACCCCGAGCCCCCAGGTCACCGCCATCGACACCCCGGTCAGCACCGCGTGCACCGCGTAGAGGAGGGGAGCGATGAACAGGAACGAGTACTCGATGGGCTCGGTGATACCCGTGACGAAAGAGGTCAGCGCCACCGAGAGCATCAGACCGCCGACCTCCTTACGACGGCTCGGCTTCGCGCAGTGTGCGATCGCGAGCGCCGCCGCAGGCAGCGCGAACATCATGATCGGGAAGAAGCCCGAGGTGAACTGCCCCGCGTTCGGGTCGCCCGCCAGGAACATGTTGATGTCACCGTGCACCACCGTCCCGTCCGGCTTGGTGTAGCTGCCGAACTGGAACCAGATGGGCACGTTCAGGAACTGATGCAGCCCTACGACCAGCAGCGCCCGGTTGGCCAGACCGAACACCCCGGCACCCAACGCACCCCGGTCGCTCAGCCAGTTGCTGAAGTGCTCGAGCCCGCTGCCGATCGGCGGCCAGATCCACAGACACACCGCCGCGACCGCGATCGCCACGAACGCCATGATGATCGGCACCAGCCGCCGCCCGTTGAAGAAGCCGAGCCAGTCCACCAGCTTCGTCCGGTGGAACCGCGCCCAGAAGAACGCCGCCAACAGCCCCAGCACGATCCCGCCGAACACCCCGGGGTTCTGGTACGTGAACGCCGACACCGAGTGATCGGCGGCCTGGCACCCGATCCCGGGCACCGCGGTCGTGCCGCCCGTGCAGTCCTTGGGGAACTGGCGCAACACGTTGTAGTAGACGAGGAAACCGGTGAGCGCGGCCAGCGCCGTCGACCCGTCCGACTTCTTCGCCATCCCGATCGCGACACCCACACAGAACAGCAGCGGCAGCCCGAGCTGCCCGTCGAGCAGCGCGCCGCCCGCACCCGCCATCACCTTGGAGACATTGGTCCACCCCAGCCCGTCGTCCCCGAACACGTCCGGCTGGCCGAGCCGGTTGAGGATGCCGGCGGCCGGCAGTACGGCGATGGGGAGTTGGAGACTGCGGCCCATCTTCTGCAGTCCCTGGAACACCTTGTTCCAGGAGAAGCGCCCGGGACCGGCGGCGGCACTGTCGGCACTCATGGACGCCCCTCGGTAATGTGGTGTAGACCAGTTGGTGACGCGATCACTCAACATCATTCGACACGTGGGACATGACCGCTCGCGAAGCTGGGCCAACTGTGGGTTACTGCGACAAAGCGGTTCATATCAGGGACTTCAGGGAGAAACGACATGGCCACCAAGGCTGAGAAGATCGTTGCCGGGCTGGGCGGCATCGACAACATCGAAGAGGTCGAGGGCTGCATCACCCGCCTCCGCACGGAGGTCCACGACCCCTCCAAGGTCGACGAGGCCGCCCTGAAGGCCGCCGGCGCCCACGGCGTCGTCAAGATGGGCACCGCCATCCAGGTCGTCATCGGCACGGACGCCGACCCGATCGCGGCGGACATCGAAGACATGATGTGAACACCGCAGTTCACTTCTGAGGTCCACTTCTGCGGTCCACTTCTGAGGGGCTCCTCCCACCGCGGGAGGAGCCCCTTCGCCGTCTACGACTAGGCTCTTCGCCATGTCTCGCATCGACGGCCGAACCCCCGAACAGCTCCGCCCCGTCACCATCGAACGCGGCTGGAGCAAGCACGCCGAGGGCTCCGTCCTCGTTTCCTTCGGCGACACCAAGGTCTTCTGCACCGCCTCCGTCACCGAAGGCGTCCCCCGCTGGCGCAAGGGCAGCGGCGAGGGCTGGGTCACCGCGGAGTACTCCATGCTGCCCCGCGCCACCAACACCCGCGGCGACCGCGAATCCGTACGCGGCAAGATCGGCGGCCGCACCCACGAGATCAGCCGCCTCATCGGCCGCTCGCTCCGCGCGGTCATCGACTACAAGGCTCTCGGCGAGAACACCATCGTCCTCGACTGCGACGTCCTCCAGGCCGACGGCGGCACCCGCACCGCGGCCATCACCGGCGCCTATGTCGCGCTGGCGGACGCCGTGGCGTGGGCCCAGGGCAAGAAGCTGATCAAGGCCGGTCGCCAGCCGCTCACCGGAACGGTCTCGGCCGTCTCGGTCGGCATCGTCGGCGGAGTCCCCCTCCTCGACCTCTGCTACGAGGAGGACGTCCGCGCCGAGACCGACATGAACGTCGTCTGCACCGGCGACGGCCGCTTCGTCGAGGTCCAGGGCACCGCCGAGGCCGAACCCTTCGCCCGCGACGAACTGAACGCACTCCTCGACCTCGCCGTCGCCGGCTGCGGCGAGCTGACCGCCGTACAGCGAAAGGCACTTGAGGCGGCGCTGGAGAAGTAGGACGCTGGGCGGGCCAAGTAAAGGACGTACAAAGAGGAGCGGGTCGCGGGGGCAACCCGGCGGCCCGCACCCGCGTCCTTACGCATACGGAACGGAAACGGGGAGTGGCCGCGGAAGCCCACCCCCACGGGGAGGAACCGAACCATGGCCAGCGCAAGCCGACGCCGTCACCGTCGCCGTATCGCAGCCGCCACCATGGCGGTGATCGGCCTCACGGCCGGACTCGCCACCGGCTGCGACGCCGTGGACAAGGCCATCGACTGCGTCCAGACCGCCGACACCATCGCCGACAGCGTCACCGGCCTCCAACAGGCCGTGGAGAACGCGGCCAACGACCCCACCCAGACCGACCAGTCCCTCAACTCCATCGAGAAGGACCTCGACAAGATCGGCGACAAGACCGACAACGCCGACGTGAACAAGGCCGTGGACGACCTCCGTCAAGCCGTCGACAACGTCCGTACGGCCGTCAAGAACGGCGACAACACCCCCGACATCAGCCCCGTCACCGACGCGGCGGGCGAACTGACGAAGGTCTGCACGTCGTAGGAGCGGGGCGGACGTTGGAATACTGGACGCCATGACACGCCTGATCCTCGCCACCCGCAACGCCGGGAAAATCACCGAACTGAGGTCGATCCTCGCCGACGCCGGCCTGCCCCACGAACTCGTCGGCGCGGAGTCCTACCCCGACATCCCCGACGTCAAGGAAACAGGCATCACCTTCGCCGAGAACGCCCTGCTGAAGGCCCACGCCCTGGCCCGCGCAACAGGCCTCCCGGCGGTCGCCGACGACTCGGGCCTCTGCGTCGACGTCCTCAACGGCGCCCCCGGCATCTTCTCCGCCCGCTGGTCCGGCACCCACGGCGACGACAAGGCCAACCTCGACCTGCTGCTGGCCCAGTTGTCGGACATCGCGGAGGAGCACAGGGGAGCCCACTTCGCCTGCGCGGCAGCCCTCGCCCTCCCGGACGGCACGGAACGCGTGGTCGAGGGCCAATTGCGAGGCATCCTGAGGCACACCCCCGTGGGCACGAACGGCTTCGGCTACGACCCGATCCTGCAGCCGGACGGCGACACCCGAACCTGCGCGGAACTCACGGCGGAGGAGAAGAACGCGATCAGCCATCGGGGGAAGGCGTTTCGGGGGTTGGTGCCGGTGGTTCGGGAGTTGTTGGGGTGAGACGACGGAGGGCGCGTTCCGTCGCCGGTGGCGCGCCCTTCGTGGTGGGCCCGGTGGGACTCGAACCCACGACACACCGGACCTAAACCGGCGCCCTCTAGCCTGCTGGGGTACGGGCCCGCAGCGCCACCAACTCTACTGTGCGCCGCTACGAGGGCGTACGCGGAGATCGATTCGAGAAGTTCTTCGTCTGACTGTGGCAGGACGGGCACAGGTACCGCAGGTTCTCTCTCCGGTTGTCCAGCCGGTCCCCGTTGATGTGGTCGATCTCCAGGACGAGCCGCCTGCCCTGCCATACATCCCCGACACCGCAGACCTCGCAGAGGTGCGGGACGCCGAGGTCGTCGAGTGCCCGGCGCAGTCGCACCGTCTTGGTGCGGAAGGAACCCGCCTCCAGTCTCACCAGGATCTGGGACGCGGACTTGCGGTCCTTGCCGGGAACGCCACGGCGGTGCCCCTGGCCGACGAAATGACTGGTCGACAGGTCGTGGGCCGCCACGCTTCGCTTGAGTCGCTCCCGCGCCGCTCCATTGTCGACGATGCCGAGCGCCTTCAGGACACCCGCAATGCTCTGGGAGGACGCTATGGCGGGCGCGAGTCGGTCGCGGGGCAGGATTCCCGGGCCGTATCCACGGCCGCTGGTGAAGTGCGAGGTGTCGATCCCGAACCGGTCCAGTTTCCTGCGGATATGGCCGTACGGGCTGTCGCGCGGATCGAGGCCCATGTACTGCACCATCTCGCGGATGCTGGACGAACAGGCCGCGGCCTCCTGCAGAAGCTCTTTCGAGTAACTTCGCCGCTCTCGTTCGGGTATCGGCTCGTCGACGAAATGCGAGGTGTCGATCCCGTAGTGGGCGAGTCTGCCGCGCAGGTAGTTGCGCGGAGCGCTGCCCATAGGAGCGTCCAGTCTGCGCATCAGGTCGACCAGGCTCGTGGAGACGGCTGCGGTACGGGCGAGCAGGTCGTTCGTGTACCTCGGGGAACTCATCCCCGGACCCTTCGCCCGCGACCCCGGTAAGTGTCCGTCACCGCATGGCAGTTGGGGCACAGCAACCGGAGGTTCTCCTGGCGGTTGTCCCACCAGTCGCCGTTGATGTGGTCCACCTCAAGCCTGAGCGGCAGACCGTTCCGCTCCGGGCCTGTGCCGCACATCGTGCAGCGTTCCTCGACCCCGGCGTTCAGCAGCGCGCGGCGCAGCCGGTTTCCCGGCACTCTGCCGTCCGCCGCGGACCGGAGCGAGAGAGTGCCTCCGAGCGAACCTTTGGGGCGCGCTCGTCGTACGGCCGTGAAGTGGCTCGTGTCGATTCCGAGAGCGGCGATACGGCGACCGATGTGGGTCTGATTGCCGCCGACCTGGCTGATCCCGAGGTGACGTACGACGTCCTTGATGCTGGTCGACGTCGCCACGGCCGCCCGTAGCCGTTCTTCGGTGTGGCGAACCTGGTTCGTCGTGAAGTGGGAGATGTCGACATCCGCCTCCGTCATCTTCCGGCGTAGGTAACGCCTGCTGCCAGGAGTGGGATCGCCTCCGCACCATCGAACCGCGTCATCGATGTGCTTGGTGCGATGAGCCGCCTCTTCCAGTAACTGACGGGTGTACCTGGCAGCCATGTTCCCCTCCGATCTCGACCACCAGTTCGTGGCCTCGCACGGAAAAACGAACCGCCTGGCGGCCGGTCACGCCGAGTCGATATGCTGCTGATCACACAGCGAGCCTCTCGGAGCCGGAGTCTTGTCCGACCGGGAGGCTTTTTTCATGACCTCATTCATGGCAGTGCACATACGACCGGCCACCCCCGCCGACCGCCCCACCGTCGAACGTCTCTGGTTGATGTTCCGGCATGACCTGTCCGAGTTCGAGACGGGTGGGAAACCTCAACTGCCCAACCCCGACGGCACATTCCGCAGCGAGCGTGTGGACGCCGCCTTCGGAGGCTCGGGTGACTGGGCGCCGTATCTCTTCACGAGCGGGGAGCGGCCCGTCGGGTTCGCGTTCGTGCGGGGGCTCAGCGGGCCCACTCGCGTGCTCAACAGCTTCTTCGTCGTGCGCGGGGTGCGGCGGGCCGGGGTCGGGCTGGGGGCCGTCCGGGAGGTCGTGCGGCGGTATCCGGGGGACTGGGAGGTCGCTTTTCAGGACGCCAATCCGGGGGCCGTGCGGTTCTGGCGGCGGGTGGGGGAGGCGCTTGCTCCGGGGGAGTGGAGCGAGGAGCGCAGGCCGGTGCCGGGGCGGGCCGACCTGCCTCCCGATGTGTGGATCTCGTTCCGCTACGGAGGCTGCTAGATGCCCAGGTCCTTGATGATCTTCGCCACATGGCCCGTCGCCCGCACGTTGTACAGCGCGTGTTCGACCTTGCCGGACTCGTCCACGATGATCGTGGAGCGGATCACGCCCATATAGGTCTTGCCGTAGTTCTTCTTCTCGCCGAAGGCCGCGTACGCGTCGAGGACCTGCTTGTCGGCGTCTGCGAGGAGGGTGACCTTGAGGTTCTCCTTCTCGCGGAACTTGGCGAGCTTCTCCGGCTGGTCGGGGGAGATCCCGATGACGTCGTAGCCGGCGCCCGCGAGCACCTCCAGGTTGTCCGTGAAGTCGCAGGCCTGCTTGGTGCAGCCGGGGGTCAGGGCCGCCGGGTAGAAGTAGACGATGACCTTGCGGCCCTTGTGGTCGGCGAGGGACACCTCGTTGCCGTCGGCGTCGGGGAGCGTGAAGGCGGGGGCAACGTCCCCGGGCTGGAGTCGTTCACTCATCGCGCTAGCGTAACCGGGGGTCCTGACAGTGCACTCCGCCCAAGAGCTGACAGACTGTCCGGCACAAGTACCAGCAGACTTCGGAGGCCGTACGGTGACGGACACGTCGAACACGCCGGACACCAGAACCCCGGCGCAGATCGAGGCGGACATCAAGCGTCGCCGCGATGTCCTGGCCGACACGCTCGACGAGATCGGGGTGCGGGTGCACCCGAAGACCATCGTGGGCGACGCGAAGGCCAAGATCGCCTCCAACATCGATCACACCCTCGGCAGGGCGTACGTCGGTGTCAACCGGGTCGTGAGTGACGTCAAGGGTCAGTTCGTGGACGAGGAGGGCGCGCCGAGGGTGGAGCGGATCGTGCCGGTCGCTCTCGTCGCCGTCGGGGTCGTGGGGCTGATCTTCCTGGGCTCCCGGCGCCGTAAGCACTGAAGTCATGAGCCCGACCGCGTACGGACAGGTCCAAGGCAGGTAGGTTCGTGGCGTGAGCGCCAAGAGAGACGAGCAGAGCACCCAGCACGACAAGCTGCCCATCCGGATGCTGCACGACCGTGTGCTCGTGCGGCAGGACAAGAGCGAGGGCGAGCGGCGTTCGGGTGGCGGGATCCTGATTCCGGCGACGGCTGCCGTGGGGCGCCGGCTGGCCTGGGCGGATGTCGTGGCGGTGGGGCAGAACGTGCGGACGGTGGAGCCCGGCGACCGGGTTCTCTACGACCCCGAGGACCGTGCCGAGGTCGAGGTGCGGGGGATCGCCTACGTCCTCATGCGTGAGCGTGATCTGCACGCGGTGGCCGCGGACCGGTTCGAGGGGTCCGAGGACTCGACCGGCCTGTATCTGTAGTAGCAACCCGGAAGGGGCCGGTGACGACAGTCACCGGCCCCTTCCGTTTTCTCCTCCGCCGGTCACTCCTTCTTTCGGGCCGTGCTCTGCGGCCCGGCCGTCGTCCCGCCCGTCGTCGTGCCGCCGGTGGTGCCGTCCGTCGTGGTCCCCGTCGTGCCGCCGCCCGTCGTCGTGCCGTCCGTGGTGGTGCCCGTCGTGCCGCCCGTGGTGGTCGTGCCGCCGTCGGTCGTGGTGCCGCCCGTGGTCGTGGTGCCCGTCGTGCCGCCGGTCGTCGTGGTGCCGCCGTCGGTGGTCGTCGTCCCGCCGTCGGTCGTACCGCCGTCCGTCGTGCCGCCCTGGGCCTGGCCCTGGTCGCCCTGGCCGCCGGTGGTGGTCGTACCGCCGTTGTCCTGGCCGTTCGTGGCCGACGGCTGGGAGGGGGTGAGGCTCGGGGGCGCTACCGTCTCGGCGCCGTCCTGGAGCTGGAGGTCGAAGTCGTGCGCCGCGGTGCCCTTGAGGGCGGCCTTGGTGAACTGGGCCCAGATCTCGGCGGGCGCGCCGCCGCCGTTGACACGTTCGAGGCCCATCGCGCCGTAGAGCGGCTCGTGGGCGGCGGTGGTCGGGTTCTGGCCCATGACGGAGACGACGGTGGCGAGGTCGGGGGTGTAGCCCGCGAACCAGGCCGCCGTGTCCTTCTCGGCCGTGCCGGTCTTGCCGGCCGCCGGGCGGTCGGCGCCCTGCGCGGCGGTCGCCGTGCCGTTGTCGACGACGCTCTCCAGGACGTTGGTCGTGGTGTCGGCGGCCTCGCGGCTGACGGCCCTCGTGGTCTTCTGGGCCGGCAGCTTGATGTCGTCCGTGCCGTCCTTGGTGACCTTCGAGATCAGGGTGTACGTGTGCCGCTCACCGTGGTTGGCGAGGGTGGCGTAGGCCTCCGCCATGTCGAGGACGCTCGCGGTGGACGGGCCGAGCGCGATGGACGGGGTGGCGGTCAGGTCGGGGGTGTCGGCGGGGATGCCGAGGCCGATCGCGGTCTGCTTGATCTTCGCTGGGCCGACGTCCACCGCCATCTGCGCGTACACCGAGTTGACGGACTTGTCGGTCGCCGTACGGACGGTGATGTCGCCGTAGGAGACGCCGTCCTCGTTCTCGGGGGCGTACGAGCCGCCGCTCCAGCCTTCCACGGGGCGCTTGTCGGTGCCGTCGTAGTAGGTGTTGGGGGTGATGGTCTGGCCGTCCTGGGTCTGCGAGCCGTTCTGGATCGCGGAGGTGAGGACGAACGGCTTGAAGGTGGAGCCGACTTGGAAGTCGCCGCGGGTGGCGCCGTTCGTGTACTGCTTCACGTAGTCGATGCCGCCGTACATCGCGACGATCCGGCCGGTCTTGGGGTCGACCGAAGCACCGCCCGCGCGCACGTAGTTGTCGACCTTGCGGTTCTTCTTGTCGAGCTTGGACATCACCTGGTCGTTGACCGCCTTCACGAAGGCGTCCTGCTTGCTCTTCTGGAGGGTGGTGGTGATGCGGTAGCCGCCGGCTTCGAGGGTGTCCGCGTCGATGATCTTGTTGGTGGCGAGGTAGTCCTTGATGGCGCTGACGATGTAACCGCGCTGCCCGGACATGCTCGTTGAGGCCGTGGCCTCCTTCGGCATCGGGAACTTCATGCCGGTGCGCTCGGCCTGGGTGAGCCAGTGCTTCTTGACCATGCCGTCGAGGACGTAGTTCCAACGGGCCACCGCGGCGGCCTTGTTCTCCGGGTGCGCCACGACGTCGTACTCGCTCGGCGCGTTCAGCAGCGCGGCGAGGTAGGCGCCGCGGGCGGCGTCGAGGTCGGTCGCGTCCTTGCCGTAGTAGGCCTGGGCGGCGGCCTGGATGCCGTAGGCGTTGCGGCCGAAGTAGCTGGTGTTGAGATAGCCCGACAGGATCTCGGACTTGGGCTCCGTGCGATCCAGCTTGATCGAGATGAAGAACTCCTTCACCTTGCGGGTGACGGTCTGTTCCTGGCCCAGGTAGTAGTTCTTGACGTACTGCTGGGTGATCGTGGAGCCGGACTGGGTGCCCTTGCCGGTGGCGGTGTTCCACGCGGCGCGGATCATCGCCTTCGGGTCGACGGCGGACTCGGAGAAGAAGTCCCGGTCCTCGGCGGCCAGTACGGCGTGCTGCGCGTCCGCGGACACCTGGTCGAGGCCGACGTTCTCGCGGTTGACCTCGCCGTCGCGGGCGAGTTGGGTGCCGTCGGCGTACAGGTACACGTTCGACTGCTTGATCGCGAGCGCGTTGGCGGGCGGGATCTTGACCATCGAGTAGCCGAGGTAGAACCCGCCGATCAGCAGCGCCACCAGGGTGACCACCCCGGCGAGCGTCATGCGCCAGGTCGGGACGGCCCGGCGCCAGCCGGTGCGCCCCGGCCGCTTGGGCTTCTTGCCGCCGGGCGCCTCGGGTGGGGCGGCCGCTTCCGGCTCTCTCGGTGCCCAGCCCTGCTCGGGCTGCTGCGGCTGCGGCTGGTCGCTCATGTGGTGCACGGACTCCTGTTTCGCGTCGTACGGTCGCGTACAACCTCGTACGTTCGTGTACGGCCTTGTGCGCTTCTGCGCCCCCAGACGAAGACTCTCGCACCATGCGTTCCGTTCCCGCCGATCGGCACGCACTTGCCCGGAAAATGCGTGGCGTGCATCACCACCTGCCCATTAGGCTCCTGCGCTTCGGTGTCCGGGCGCGGTGGAGGGTGGTTTCTGGTGGGTGCTGGGCGGTTGTACGCGGCCGTCGCGGCGGGGGGTTTCAGACGGTACGCGACGTATCGGGCGGCGACGCTCGCCGGGGTGTTCACCAACACCGTGTTCGGGGTGGTCCTCGTCTACACGTATCTGGCGCTGTGGGACGAGCGGCCGCATCTCGGGGGCTACGACCAGGCGCAGGCGGTGACCTACGTCTGGCTGGGGCAGTGCCTGTTCGCGACGCTGGCCATCCAGGGCGGCGGGTTCGAGAAGGACCTGATGGAGCGCATCCGCACCGGCGACATCGCCGTCGACCTGTACCGCCCGGCCGACCTCCAACTGTGGTGGCTGGCAAGCGACTTCGGCCGGGCCATGTTCCAGTTGCTGGGGCGCGGGGTGATCCCGTTCGCGTTCGGCGCCCTGTTCTTCCCGATGGCACTGCCCACCGACGTCACCTCCTGGGCGGCGCTCCTGGTGGCGCTGCTCCTGGCGGTGCTCGTCAGCTTCGGCATCCGCTTTCTGGCCGCGCTGAGCGTGTTCTGGCTGCTGGACGGCACGGGCGTCAACCAGGCCATGATGATCCTGGGGGTCTTCTGCTCGGGCATGGTGCTCCCGCTGAACGCCTTCCCGGGCGCGCTCGGCGAGGTCGTACGGGCGCTGCCGTGGGCGGCGCTGATCCAGCTCCCGGCGGATGTGCTGATGGGGAAGACCGATCCGCTGCACGCGTACGTCTTCCAGGCGACGTGGGCGGTGGCGCTGCTCGCGGTGGGGCGGCTGTTGCAGTCGGCGGCCACGCGGAGGGTGGTGGTCCAGGGTGGTTGAGACGACCCGAAGGAGTGAGGTGGCGTCGCCCCGACGCGACGGTGAACTGCCCCGCTGGCGTGAGGGGTTGCGTGCCTACGGGCTGATCGCCGGGATGTGGGTGCGGTCGAGCATGGCCTACCGCGCCTCCTTCGTCATCACGGTGGTCGGCAACCTGCTGGTGACCGGTCTGGACTTCGCCACCATCCTGCTGATGTTCTCGCGGGTCGACTCGCTCGGCGGCTGGTCGCTGCCCGAAGTCGCCTTCCTGTACGGCCTGTCGGCGACCGCGTTCGGTATCTCCGACCTGGTGCTCGGCTCGATGGACGTGCTCGGCGCCCGGATCCGCGACGGCTCCTTCGACACCCTGCTGGTGCGCCCGGCACCGGTGCTGGCCCAGATCGGCGCGGACCGCTTCGCGCTGCGCCGGCTCGGCCGGATCACCCAGGGCGGCATGGTGCTCGGGTACGCGCTGTTCCACATCGACGTCCAATGGACCGCGGGGAAGCTGCTGTTGGTGCCGGTGATGCTGGTGTGCGGCGCGGTGATCTTCGGGGCGCTGTTCGTGGCGGGCGCGGCCTTCCAGATCCTGGCGCAGGACGCGGCCGAGGTGCAGAACGCGTTCACCTACGGCGGCAACACCCTGCTGTCGTATCCACCGGCCGTGTTCGGCAAGGACTTTGTGCGGGGCGTGACCTTCATGCTGCCGCTCGCCTTCGTCAACTGGGTGCCCGCGTCCTATGTGTTGGGCCGCCCCTATCCGCTGGACCTGCCCCCGGGGGCGGCGTTCGCATCGCCGCTGGTGGCGTTCGCCTGCTGTGCGCTGGCCGGGCTGGCCTGGCGGGCGGGGCTCAAGTCGTATCGAAGCACTGGGAGTTGAGGGTTGTGGACGAGAACTTCATTCAACTCGACCGCGTCGAGAAGGTCTTCGACGTGCGCAAGAAGACCGGGTTCATGAAACGGGAGCGGCGGCAGGTGCGGGCCGTCGACTCGATCTCCTTCGGCGTCGCGCGCGGGGAGATGGTCGGCTACATCGGTCCGAACGGCGCCGGGAAGTCGACCACCATCAAGATGCTGACCGGCATCCTCACCCCGTCCGGGGGCCGGTTGCGGGTGGCCGGCATCGACCCGTCCCGCGAGCGCACCCGCCTCGCGCACCGCATCGGCGTGGTGTTCGGACAGCGGACGACCTTGTGGTGGGACCTCCCGCTGATCGACTCGTACAAGCTGATGCACCGCATGTACCGCATCCCCGAGGCCCGTTACGTCGAGAACCTCGACCGCTGTGTCGAACTCCTCGAACTGGGCGCCCTGTTGGACGTCCCGGTCCGTCAGCTCTCGCTCGGCCAGCGGATGCGCGGCGACATCGCGGCGGCCCTGCTGCACGACCCCGAGGTGCTCTACCTCGACGAGCCGACCATCGGCCTGGACGTCATCTCCAAGGCCAAAGTGCGCTCCTTCCTGCGGGAGTTGAACGCCGAGCGCGGCACCACGGTCCTCCTCACCACCCATGACCTCCAGGACATCGAGCAGTTGTGCTCCCGCGTGATGGTCATCGACCACGGACGCCTGATGTACGACGGCCCGCTCACCGGGCTGCACGAGGCGGGGGAGAGCGAGCGGACCCTGGTGGTGGACCTGGAGCGGGAGTTGCCCCCGATCGAGGTGCCGGACGCGCGGGTGGTGAAGGTGGAGGGCCCGCGGCAGTGGCTGGCCTTCCCGGCGTCGGCTTCGGCGGCTCCGCTGGTCGCGCGGATCGCGGCGGAGTATCCGATGGTTGACCTGTCGGTGCGGGA
The DNA here is from genome assembly GCF_040605995.1 of Streptomyces sp. NPDC005492. Taxonomy (NCBI): domain Bacteria; kingdom Bacillati; phylum Actinomycetota; class Actinomycetes; order Kitasatosporales; family Streptomycetaceae; genus Streptomyces; species Streptomyces sp. NPDC005492. Next base: position 19,457 of record NZ_JBEXDX010000045.1, on the reverse strand, counting down.
GCCGGACATCGAGGCGGTGATCGCGAAAATGTACGCCGAACAAGCCGAGCAGGTCGAGAAAGCGGTCTCGTAGCCGTCCGTCGAGCGACCTCGTAGGCTGCTCCGTATGACCGACGACGCAGTCCCGGAGCTCCGCGCATCCGACGCCGACCGTGAGCGGGTCGCCGAGGTCCTGCGGGACGCCCTCGCGGAGGGCCGCCTCGACATGGAGGAGTTCGAGGAGCGGCTGGAGGCGACGTACAAGGCGCGCACGTACGGCGAACTGACGCCCATCACCCGGGACTTGCCGACCGCCGGGGTGACCCCGTCGCCGGTGAACATGGTCAAGGGGCCGGTGGACAGCGGGAGTTGGGCCGCGCGGATCGTAGGCGGCGAGGGATCCTCGACCGGTGGCGTGGCCATCTTGTCCGGGTTCCAGCGCAAGGGGCGCTGGACGGTTCCGAAGCGGTTCACCTGCTTCAGCTTCTTGGGCGGCGGTGAGATCGACCTGCGCGAGGCGAACTTCGCGGACCGCGAGGTCGAGATCAACTGCATTGCGATCATGGGCGGAGTGGAGGTGACCGTGCCGCCGGGCGTCGAGGTCGTCGTCCGCGGCATCGGCGTCATGGGCGCGTTCGACCACAGCCAGGAGGGCGTGCCCGGCGACCCCGGCGCCCCACGCGTGATCATCACGGGCTTCGCCTTCTGGGGCGGCGTCGGCGTGGAACGCAAGCTCCCCCGGGCGGAACGCCAGCGACTCAAGGAGGAGCGGCGCCGTCAGAAACTGGAGGGCGGCTCCCCGGCCAGAGAGCTCTACGACTCCCACCGCGACGCCATGGACGAACACCGCGAGGCGATGGAGGAGCACCACGAGGCGATCCGACGCCGACACGAGGAGCGCCGGGAGCGCCACGAGGAGCGGCGCGAGCGCCACCGGGACCGCCGGGAGCGCAGGCACCGGGACTGGGACTGACGGCACCTCTGTAAACGGGAACGGCTCACAACTGGGCCGGGACCGCGCCCTTGAGGTCGTCCAGGTCGATGGTGCGGGCCATCTTGCGGTAGCCCCGGTCGTTGGGGTGGAGGTGGTCGCCGCAGTCGTATTCGGGGGCGAGGCGGCGCGGGTTGTACGGGTCGCGGAGCGCCTTGAGGAGTGGCGCGAGTGGCGTCGGGGCTGGGACTGACGGCGCCTCTGTAAGCAGGAACGGCTCACAACTGGGCCGGGACCGCGCCCTTGAGGTCTCCCAGGTCGACGGTCCGGGCCATCTTCCGATACCCCCGGTCGTTGGGGTGGAGGTGGTCGCCGCAGTCGTATTCGGGGGCGAGGCGGCGTGGGGCGTACGGGTCGCGGAGCGCCTTGTCGAAGTCGACGACGGCGTCGTAGAGCTTGCCGCTCCTGATCGCCGCGTTGACCTGTTGGCGTACGGCGTCGCGGCCCGCCGAGTAGCGGGGGTGGCCGCCGAAAGGCATCAGGGTCGCGCCGATCACCTTGATGCCGTGAGCGTGTGCCTGGCGGACCAGGGTGCGCAGGCCGGTCAGGACGCGGGTGGCGTCGGCGCCGTGCAGGACGTCGTTGACGCCGAGGTCGATGACGACGACCTTGACGTTCGGGCGGCCGAGCACATCACGGGCGAAGCGGTCGAGGCCGCTCTGGTTCTCGGCGGGCCGACCGGCGAGGCTGGTGAGTATCTGGTTGCCGCTGATGCCCTCGTTGACGACGCTGTAGCGGGGCACGTCCTGCCCGGCCGTTACGGCCGCCCGCAGCCGCCGCGAAAAGGCGTCCGGCCAGCGGCGGTTGGCGCTCTCGGTCGAGGTGGATCCGTCGGTGATCGAGTCGCCGAACGCGACGACCGTGCCGTCCGCCTCGTGGCTCAGCACGTCCAGAGCGGTCAAGTAGCGCCAGATGGCGGTCCGTTGGGTGTACGGCCGACCGGTCGTGTCGTCGGTGCGGTCGCCGGGGGCGAGATAGGAGATCTGGCGGGCGTACGGGTGGTAGGTGGCCGGGCCGGAGTTCGTGGGCGCGTAGGTGCTGACCAGCACGTCGGCGCCCTGGGGTATGGAGAGGCGGACGGCGTCGCTGACTATCTGCCCGCCCGGCGGGATGGTGACCGAGGTCGCCCCGCCGAAGGTCAGCCTGCGCATGGTGCCCGTGGCCGCGGCGGAACTGTTCGAACCGGCGGCGAGGGCGATCGAGGCGTGCGCGAGGGTGAGCGGGGCCTGGCCGTAGAGGTTGGACAGGGTGATCCGGGCGCCCGTACCGGCGGCGCTGGTGTGCACGATGTTGCGCACCGAGCGTCCCGCCGTCCCCGTCTGCTCCGTGCCGGGCTCGCCTGCTACGGGGGCCGCGGACCAGGCGCCGACCCAGGTACCGGCCGAGGCGGGCGCGGCGGAGTTGTGCGGGGGGCGGCCGTCGGCGGGGGAGTTCCCGCCGCTGCCGTCACCGGCGGAGACTCCGACGTATATGGCGAGGGAAAGCGCCACGATCAAGGTGACGATCGCAAGCAGCAGGGCATAACCACGACGCTTGGTCATGCGATGCGTATCTCCTCGGCGACTCGGCTGAAGGCTCGGGCCCTGCCATTTTGCCCTTTCGGGTGACAGCGGGAACTCCTGTCCCCCTCCAGGAGTCGGTCAGGAAGGGACAATATGCACGGTACCGGCGGACGGGTGGAGCGGATGGAGCGGGTGGAACCTACGGAAGCGAGCAGCACCGGGAGCGAGGCGTCCCGCCGCACGATGACCACGTTCAGCGCGGCCGACGAGGAGAAGCAGCGCGGCGTACGCCGGATGAAGCTGACGGCGCTGGCCCTGCTGCTCTTCGTGGCCGTCGTGTACGTCCTCGCGAAGTGGGCGTCGAACGCGGGCGCGGGCCCCTGGGCGGGCTATGTCGCCGCGGCGGCCGAGGCCGGCATGGTCGGTGCGATGGCCGACTGGTTCGCGGTCACGGCCCTCTTCCGCCACCCCCTCGGCCTGCCCATCCCGCACACCGCGATCATCCCCACCAAGAAGGACCAACTGGGCGTATCCCTGGGCGAGTTCGTCGGCGAGAACTTCCTCTCCGAGGATGTCGTACGGCAGCGCCTGCGCGCGGTCGGCATCGGCAGCCGCCTCGGCGCCTGGCTGGCCGTGCCGGACCACGCGGACCGGGTGACGGCGGAGCTGTCGGCGGCCCTGCGCGGCGCCCTCACCGTGCTGCGGGACTCCGACGTCCAGGCGGTGGTCGGGGAGGCGATCACCCGCCGCGCCGACGCCCAGGAGATCGCCCCCGGCATCGGCAAGACCCTGGAGAAGGTCGTCGCCGACGGCGGCCACAAGCGGGTCGTCGACCTGATCGTCACCCGCGCGCACGACTGGCTGGTCCTGCACGACGAGCAGGTCATGGACGCGGTCGAGGGCGGCGCGCCCGGCTGGACCCCGAGATTCGTCGACAAGCGCATCGGCGAGCGGGTCTACAAGGAGCTGCTCCGTTTCGTCACCGAGATGCGCGACATGCCCTCCCACCCGGCGCGGGGCGCCCTGGACCGTTTCCTGGGCGACTTCGCCGCCGACCTCCAGTCCGACACGGACACCCGCGCGCGCGTGGAGCGGCTCAAGGGCGAGGTCCTCGGCCGCGGCGAGGTCCAGGACCTGATCGCCAGCGCCTGGACGTCCGTACGGTCGATGATCGTGTCGGCCGCCGAGGACGAGCGCAGTGAGCTACGGCTGCGGGTGCGGGCGTCGCTGCTGTCCCTGGGTGCGCGGATGGCGGTGGAACCGAAGCTCCAGGAGAAGGTCGACGGCTGGCTCGAGGGCGCGGCGGTGTACGTCGTCACTACCTACCGCAAGGAGATCACCTCCCTGATCACGGACACCGTGGCCGGCTGGGACGCCGAGCACACGACCCGGAAGATCGAGGCGAACATCGGCCGTGACCTGCAGTTCATCCGGATCAATGGCACGGTGGTGGGATCACTGGCAGGGTTGTTGATCTACACGGTGTCGCGGCTGGTGGGGGTGTAGGCCGGGATTCTCCGGGGCACCCGGTGGGGGTTCGCCCGACGAGGAGGCCCTATGTCCAGCAGCACGGACAGCGACAGCCGTAGCGGCAGTGGTAGCGGTGACGGCCGGGCCGGGAGCGGCCCGACGATCACCTCGTCCATCCCGGCCCGTCTGGACCGCCTGCCGTGGTCCCGCTGGCACTGGACGATCGTCATAGGACTCGGCACCGTGTGGATCCTCGACGGCCTGGAGGTCACGGTCGTCGGCAACATCGCGAGCCGCCTCTCCGAGCCCGGCAGCGGCCTGCCGATCAGCTCCGGCCAGGTCACCGGCATCGCGGCGGCGCTGTATGTGGCGGGCGCCTGCGTGGGCGCCCTCTTCTGGGGTCACCTGACCGACCGCTACGGCCGCAAGAAGCTCTTCATGATCACGCTCGCGGTGTATCTGGCGGCGACGGCGCTCACCGCCGTCTCCTTCTCCACCTGGTGGTTCTTCGCCTTCCGCTTCCTCACCGGCTTCGGTATCGGCGGCGAGTACGCGGCGATCAACTCCGCGATCGACGAACTGATCCCGGCATACTGCCGGGGCCGCGTCGACCTCGTCATCAACGGCAGCTTCTGGGTAGGAGCGGTAGGCGGCTCACTCCTCTCCATCGTCGCGCTGAACACCAACATCTTCGCGGCGGACGTGGGTTGGCGACTGACCTTCGCGCTGGGCGCCGTACTCGCCTTGGTGATCCTCCTCGTACGACGCCATGTACCGGAGAGTCCACGCTGGCTGCTGATCCACGGCCGGGACCGGGAGGCGGACGAGGTGGTGACCTCGATCGAGCGCCGGATCGAGGCCGAGCAGGGTCACCAACTGCCGCCCGCCGAGGGCGAGATCACCATCCACCAGCGCAAGAGCGTCTCCTTCGCCGAGATCGCCCGCACGATCTTCCGGGACTACCCCAAGCGCGCGACTCTCGGCTTCTCCCTCTTCATCGGCCAGGCGTTCCTCTACAACGCGATCACCTTCGGCTTCGGTGCGATCCTGACGAAGTTCTTCGACGTGCCCTCGGGCAACACCGGTTACTACTTCGCGGTCATCGCGGTAGGCAACTTCCTGGGCCCGCTGCTGCTGGGCGGCCTCTTCGACACGGTGGGTCGCCGGGTGATGATCTCCTCCACCTACCTGCTCTCCGGCCTGCTGCTGTTCGGCACGGCGTGGCTGTTCGACCGGGGTTCACTGAGCGCGACGACGCTGACGGCCTGCTGGTGCGCGGTCCTGTTCTTCGCCTCGGCGGGCGCGTCCAGCGCGTATCTGACGGTGTCGGAGATCTTCCCCATGGAGACCCGCGCGATGTCGATCGCCTTCTTCTACGCCCTCGGCACGGCCGCGGGCGGCATCAGCGGCCCCCTCCTGTTCGCGGACCTCACCGGCACGGGCAAGGTGGCCGACACGGTGCTCGCGTTCCAGATCGGGGCGGGGCTGATGTGCGCGGCCGGGCTGGTGGCGGCGGTACTGGCGGTGCGGGCGGAGAGGCGTTCGCTGGAGGACGTGGCGAAGCCGCTGACGGCGGTGGGTACGGGGAGCGCGGGGAGCGCGACGAGGACTGCCGCGCGCCCGGCGTGAGGGGCGGCCCGATCTGAGTACTCGTACTCTGTCGCGCCCCTGCCCCACCGAGGAACCCTCGTACGTATGACCGAGAAGCTGCTGAGCCCCCTGCGAACCCGCCCCTGGCCGGAACGCTGGCTGACCCGCACACTCGGCGCGGCGCTGGCGGCGGGGGCGTACGAGGTCTGCGCCCCGTCGTCAGACGTGCCGGGGGCCGGAGTCGGCGGTCTGGCGCTGTCCGTGACCCTGCTCCTCCTGGCGGCCTACTTCGGCCGCAGGGACGACCTTGCGTGGCCGCTGCTGCTGGTGGCGGCACCGCCGACGGTGCTGATGTACATGTCGTTCGAGTCGGAACAGCCGTTGCAGTGGGCGTCCGCGACGCTGGTGATCGCGGCGGGCACGCTGATCGCGGCGACGGTGGGACGCTGCTCCAGGCCGCACGAGGAGGACGAGACGGCAGGCCTGCTGTGCGCGCACGCACGCCCACCGATCGTGAGGAGCCGTACCCGATGAGCATCCGCAGGATCAAGAAGCGCAGCCGGGCACTCATCTCCGAATCGGTGAAAGGTGCTGGTCGTGCCGGAGAAGAGGAGACCACTGGTGAACTGGACACTCGGCGAGGAGTTCGAGACTCCTGAGGGGATGGTGCGATGGAAGACGCTCGGCAGCGGAGACCCGGTCGTGCTGGTCCACGGCACCCCGTATTCCTCGTTTCTCTGGCGGGACATCACTCCAGCGCTCGCCCGTACCCGCACGGTCTTCGTCTTCGACCACCTCGGCTTCGGCCAGTCGGACCAGCGTGAGGGCCAGGACCTCAGCCTGGCGGCTCACGCGAGAAATTTTGCCCGGCTCCTCGACCACTGGGAGCTGTCCGGCCCCAGCGTCGTCGCCCACGACATCGGCGGGGCCGTGGCACTCCGGACGCTACTGCTGGAGGAGCGGAAGTACCGGGACCTGACCCTCTTCGACGCAGTGAGCGGCGGTGAGTGGGAGCGAGGACTCTTCCAGCTCATCCTGGAGCACGCGGACGTCCTCCAGCGGCTTCCGGACTACGCGCACGAAGCGCTGGTCGCCAGCCATATGCGGCACGCGACGCACACCGGCTTCCGGCCGGGGGTCCTCGACGCGTTTCTCGCACCGTGGCGGGGGGCCGAAGGGCAGGCCGCGTTCTACCGCCAGTACAGCCAGATCAGGCAGGCAGACACCGCCGCGTACGAGAACCTGCTGGGCACCATGTCACTTCCGGTGCGCATCATCTGGGGCCGCGAGGACCGCATTCTGCCGCCGAAGTACGCGGAGTGGCTGCACGCGCGCATCCCGCACGCCGAGTTGCACTGGATCGACGAGGCGGGTCACCTGCTCCAGGAAGACGCGCCGGGGCAGCTTTCTGCCTACCTTGCCGCCGGGTTCCCCTCGGACAGGTGAGAAGGGGCAGCGGGAAGCGCGGGACCGCTCACCGAGCGAGGTGTTCACCCTGTGCGTCCGCGGCGGCCCGGACTACGCGTCCGCCGCCGAGGCTACGGCCATGGGGTGAGGGAGATGTCAGCCTTGGCGGCCGGGGAGCATGGCCAGGGCCTGGGAGCGCTTTGCGACGAGGTCGTCGTAGGTGCCGTCGCGCTCAGCCCAGCGGTGCGTGAGTACCCGCTCGACCAGGATCTCGTCAGGGGTGGGGTTCTGCGAGAGCAACTGCATGGCCTCGGTGGCGAAGTCGCTGAGCGGCAGTGCCTGCGGGTTCACTTTCTCCTGTCCTGCCGTGGCGACGGCCGGGGGGACGAGCTCGACGACGCCGACGCCGGTGCCGTCCAGTTGCGCGCGCAGTGCCTCGGAGTAGGCGTGCACCGCGGCTTTCGAGGCGGCATAGGTGGGCATGGGCGGGAACGGCAGGAAGGCGATGCCGGAGGTGACGGTGATGAAGGTGCCGGCGCCGCGCTGGACCAGGTGTGGGGTGAAGGCGTCGACGACCCTGATGGTGCCGACCAGGTTGGTGTCGATCGTCGTCTGCGCCGCCTCGAAGTGCGCCGGGTCGCGCAGGTCCTCCAGGAGCATGACGCCCGGCATGGTCACCACGGTGTCCAGCTCGGGGTACCGGAGGAGTACGGCGTCGCGGGCACGTGCGACGGAGGCACCGTCGGTGACATCGATGCCGAATGTGCCGATGCCTTCGTCGGAGAGTTCAGCGAGCGCCGTCGCGCTGCGCCCGCCGACGGCCACGGTGCTGCCCGCCGCGGCGAACCGCCGGGCCAGTTCCCGGCCGATTCCGGACGTTCCGCCGACGATGAAAACGGTGCGGTTGGAGAGATCCACGAGGCCTTCCCTTCAGTTCGGATTGATACCGCGAGTCTTGACCGGCTCCGCGAAGCGCGGGAGTGCCCTCGTCTTCCCTGGTCCTGCCAGGGCCCCCGCTGAGACGCAACCACCGCATTACGGTGGTGTGGTGAAGGATGAGGAATCGGACAACCAGCTCGGCAGCTACCTTCGCGCCCGGCGTGAGCTGATCTCCCCGGCCCAGGCAGGGCTCCCGCCCGGCGGCAACCGCCGCGTACCCGGCCTACGCCGTGAGGAAGTCGCCCTGCTCGCCGGAATCAGCCCCGACTACTACCTGCGCCTGGAACGGGGTCGAGACAAGAACCCCTCACCTCAGGTCCTCGGATCACTCGCGCGCGTCCTGAACCTCGACGACGTCGAGCGGACATATCTGCTCGGCCTCGCGGCAGCACGCCCCAAGGCACCGCGCCGCAAGCGACCCGAGCACGTACCGGCACGGGTGCACCAACTCCTCGCGCACCTTCAGCTCCCCGCGTTCGTCGAAGGGCGCGCCTTCGACGTACTGGCCTCCAATCCCATGGCCGTCGCCCTCTCCCCCCGACTGCGCCCCGGCGAGAACCGGCTTCGTTCCCTCCTCCTCGACCCGGAGGAACAGGCCTTCCAGCAGGACTGGGCGAAAGCCACCGCCGACTTCATTGCCGCCCTCCGCACCACCATCGGGGACGACACCGACAACCCCCGGTTCGTCGAACTTGTCGGAGAGCTCGCACTGTCCAGCCAGCGGTTCCGCACCCTGTGGGCCCGACACGACGTCCGCAACCTCGACGGAGGCACCACCACGGTCCATCACCCTGTCGTCGGTGAACTACGGCTCCACCGGGACAAACTCCCCGTCGACGACGTCATCCTCGTTGTCTACTACCCCGACAAGAACAGCGACAGCGACGAGAAACTGCAACTCCTCGCAGCGCTCTCAGACACCGAACCCAGCGACACAGCACACAGCGGACCAGCAGACACCCCCCGCCGGAAGACACCCTGACGGACTTGGACTGCCCCGCCCGTGGAAGCGCGAGGTCAAGCAGGCTCAGCCCCGCCGGTCGGCCACTGCCCACGACGCTGCCGCGACCGCCCCGGCGACTCCGAAGACGGCGGGCCAGGCGCCCACCTTTTTGGCCAGGGGATGGGAGCCGGCGAAGGCGGCGACGTAGGCGACGGTGAGGGCGCCGGCCGCCTTTCCGCCGGCCCGCTCGCGCCACTGCTGTGCGGCGGCCGCGCCCGCGACGGCCAGGACGACCCCGCCGAGCTGTCGCTTCCTCGTCCAGCGGGCCACGCCGTACCCACCGACGAGTCCGCTCGCTGCGATCACCGCGCCGGGAACCTTGACCATGACGTGCCTCCTGAAGCTGACTGGATATCGCCCCCGAGACTAACGCGCGGCCCCGCCCGCCTTAGCAGGGGACCCTATTCACGCGATAAGCGCAGCCTGTCAAATTCATAAGCGAATTCCTTGAATTCGCGCCGAGTTGCTATGAAACCTGAAACTTATTTTGTTCACGTGACGATGCATTGAGATTTCGGTAAGAACGTCGATAATCTTGTGAGCAATCGCGTGGACGGGCAGCCGGCTGCCCGCAGCGCGTCTTACCCCTGCCTGTGCCCGCTGACGAGCGGCGATGGGCGCTGCCCGGTGCGGCCGGGTGCTGCCCGGGCGGGCTGGGACCTCGTTCTGAGATTTCTGGAATTTCCGGAACCGAAGGAGTCGTTCGTGAGCAGAGAAAGAACCCGTCTGGTCCGCGCAAAGCGGACATGGCGTGGAATAGCCGGAGCCGTCACAGCAGTTGTGCTGGTCGGCGGCGGTTTCGCCGTGGCAAATGCGTCCACGGACACCCAGACCGGTAAATCGGCCGCAGGCGTCAAGCGTCCGGTCGACAAGAAGGCCACCGGCGTCGGCGCCGTGGTCAGCGCGGCCAACGAGTTCCTGAACACCCTGGACGCCGACCAGCAGGCCTCCACCCTGCTCGACTTCTCGCAGGCGAACGCCACCGCGTGGTCGAACCTCCCCTGCGGCTCGTCCTGCCGCCCCGGCATCCAGCTCGGCTCCCTGACGGACACCCAACTGGCAGCCGCCATGAAGGTGTTGAAGCTGGCCACGGGCACCGGCAAGAACACCGGCTACGACCAGATCACCCAGATCATCAAGGCCGACGACGTGCTCAACGCGGCCCAGAGCACCAGCTCCGCAGGCCCGGCCCCGTCGGACACCGCGTCGAGCACGGCCTCCGCGGACCCGTCCGCCACCGCCACGGCGCCCCCCACCTCGACGGCCACCGACGCCCCGACCGACGTCCCGACCGGCACCCCGCCCTCCGGCGGCGCCGGAGGCGGCGGCCTCGGCGGTTACGGCAGCGGCGTCTACTTCCTCGCCTTCCTCGGCACCCCCTCCGCCACCGGCACCTGGCAACTGCACTTCGGCGGCCACCACTTGGCCCTCAACCTCACCTACAAGAAGGGCAAGGTGGCAGGCTCCAGCCCGTTCTTCGTCGGGGTAGAGCCCAGCACCTGGACCGACGACGACGGCACCACGTACTCGCCGCTCGCCACCATGCGCAACGGCCTGCTCGCCCTGACCGGCAGCCTGAGCACGGAGCAACTGGCCACCGCCAAGCTCTCGGAGTCCTTCAGCGACGTACTCCTCGGCCCGGGCCAGGACGGCCAGTTCCCGGAGACGAAGGAAGGCATCAAGGCCGGCTCGCTCTCCCCGAAGCAGAAGGCACTCGTCCTGAAGGCCATCCACCCCTGGATCGCCAACGTGGACGACGCCACCGCGAAGAAGCTCATGAAGACGTACGAGCGTGAGCTGAACGAGACCTACATCGCCTACTCCGGCGGCACCGCCCTCGACACCCAGGGCGACTACGTGCGCATCGACGGGCCGGGCGTCTGGGTCGAGTTCGTCTGCCAGAACGGTGTCGTGTACCGGGACCAGATCCACTACCACACCGTGTACCGCGACCACACCAGCGACTACGGCAGCGAGTTCACCTTCTCATGACCGGACCGCGAACTTGGCTGACCACAGCACTTCGCCTGGTGGCCGGGATCGCGATCGCGGTACCGGCGGCGCTCCTGCTCGGAGCGTCGCCGGCCGCCGCGCACCCGATGCCGCACTCAGTGGTCCGTCTCGACGTGTACAAGGACTCGGTCACCGCCCAACTGGCCCTGCCGGTCGGTGACTTCACCACGGCCAGCGGCATCGACCTCAACACCCTCGCCTCCTCCGCCCTCCCCACCAAGGCCGTGGCGATCCGCACCTACCTGGCCCGGCACATCCGCCCGACCACCCTCAAGGGCCAGGCCTGGCAGGTGAGCATCGGCGCCCTGAGCCTCAGCCGCACCGAACAGACCTCCACGGGCCCGTACCGCGAGCTGGTGGCCAAGGCCGTACTCACGCCACCCTCCGGCGCGGATGTACGACACTTCACCCTCGACTACGACGTGATCGTGCACCAAGTGGTCACCCACGTAACCCTGGTGTCGGTCCGTCAGGACTGGGCGGCCGGACGGGTCACCGGCGACGGCGCCACCCAGGTGGGCACGATCCGGCTCGACGTCCGGCACATGAAGGTCCCGCCGCTGACCGTCGACCTGGGCGCGGGCAGCGCCTGGCGCGGCTTCGTGGCCATGCTCCAACTCGGCGGCAACCACATCCTCACCGGCACCGACCACCTGCTGTTCCTGCTCATCCTGCTGCTGCCGGCCCCGTTGTTGGCCGCCGGAGGACGCTGGCGCGGCCTGGCGGGCCCCCGCGCGGCACTCACCAACATCGGCCGCATCACACTGGCCTTCACCGTCGGCCACTCGGTTGCGCTGGCCGTGACCGCCCTGACCCGGGTCCAGATCCCCGGCCGACCGGTCGAGGCGTTCATCGCGGCGAGCATCCTCGTGGGCGCGGTGCACGCGATCCGCCCCCTCTTCCCCGGCCGGGAAGCGATTGTGGCGGGCGTCTTCGGCCTCGGCCACGGCATGGCGTTCTCCTTCGTGCTAGCCGAAATGCACCTGTCCACAGGCCAGTTGGCCACCAGCCTCCTCGCCTTCAACCTGGGCATCGAACTGGTCCAACTCCTGCTGGTCTGCCTGGCGTTGCCCTCGCTGCTGGTCCTCGCGAGACTGCGCGTGGGGCCGGCCCTACGGGTGACCGGCGCGCTGATCACCGCCACGGCGTCCATCGGCTGGCTGGCAGACCGCCTGGGCCTGCCCAACCCGGTGGCGAGAGCGGCCGACAGCGCGGGATCGCATACGACGGCGCTGTTGCTGACGCTCGCGGTGACGGCGGTCGCGGCGGGTGGGTGGACGCTGGTAATCCGCCAACGACGCCGGACACTCCCGGAGTTGGCGCTCTCCACGCAGCCGTAGAAGAAGTATGTGCGGGGTGTGGAGCGCGAGAGACGCGGGGCCGGGGGAATATTGATCCCCCGGCCCCGCGCCTCTTGGGATGCTCGCTACGACGAGAGCCACTCCGTGGCGTTGAGGGCGAGGGCGGCGTTGGTGGCGCCGGTGTCGTTCCAGCCGTCGTAGAGCGTGTTGCCGGACTGCCCGGTGCCATCGTCGATCGGCGAACTGTCGCCCCAGAACGCGACCTTGCCGCTCCCGAAGGTGCTGGTGGCGAAGAAGGCGCCGGTGTTGCCGGAGTAACCGCTGCGGTACAGCAGCCCCTTGGCGGCGGAGTTGTCGGCGGGCTTGATCGTGGCGGTCGTACCGTTGGCGATCAGGCTCTTGGTGACGGTGCCGAAGGAGCCATGCAGCACCGGGTTGGTGCTGTCGCTGATGGCGGCCGGGTACCCGGAGGTGATGTTCAGCGAGTCGATGGAGAAGCCGAACGGGTCGGTGGAGTCAACGCTGTTGTTGGTCATCAGGTCGTTGAGGATCTGGACCGCGTCGTACCCGTCGTTGTTCCGGTCGGACCCGGTGTGGTCCGAGACCATGAACAGACCGCCGCCAGCCTGCACGAACTTCATGATGGCGGTCTTCTCGGCCGTAGTGAACTTGATGTTCGGCTCCGGCAGCACGAGCGTGTCGAAGTTCGACAGGTCCGTGGCCGACGAACCGCCGTAAGTCAGCGCGCTGGTAGCGGTCTTGAGGCTGTAGTCGCCGGTCTTCTGCAGGGCGATGCCCCACGACGACAGCGCCCCGGTCCAGTCCTTGTCGGAGGAGGGCGAGGAGTCCTGGGTGAGCGGGTCCGGCTTGCTGGTCGAGATGATCCAGTCCGCGTTGCCGGCCTCCTCGGCGTGCCCGTCGTCGAACAGGACACGGTGGGTGGTGGCCGCGGCGGCGGGCGTGACGGTGGCTGCCTGCACGACCGCGCCACCGGCCAGCAGGCCGAGGACGGTGAGAGCGGTGGTGAGCTTACGGCGTGATGTGTACTTGCCAAGGCTGAGCATCCGGTGAGCCTCCGTGAGTGGGGGGAATCCAGGTGTGGGGGGTGGAGGGAACAGGGGGTGCGGGTGCTGAGTTGTGGTGCCGAATGTGGTGAATCTCCGCGCGTAGAACGGTAGTTGAACGATCGCCGATCGACACAAGGGAGGACGGTACACACAAGATCGGGAGCGGCGGGAGAGCCTACGGGCGGTTCACGTAGATCTCTTACTCGACGGTGTGGGCATGAGGAAATGGCGCGGTAATGGCGCGGTGCCGGGCGCCGTGACGCATGGCTGCCCGGCACCGGAGTGCTGACGCGCGGGTGCTGCTGGACTCGGGCTGCCTACCTGACGTCGACGAAGTCGCCGGGTGCAGTCGACGCGGCGGTGGTGGCGGTACCCGCGAAGACGTAGCGGTAGTACCCGTCGACCGTGGCCTTGGTGGTGGTCTTCAGGACGCCGGTGCTGTTGGTCTTGACCGTCTTGAGGGTGGTGTAGGTGCTGCTGCCCTTCTTGCGGAACTGAAGCTTCGCGGGCTGGGACACATAGCCCGCGAACTTGCCCGTCGACCAGTTCGCGCGCGCGAGCTTGCCCGTGACCGTGATGGTCTTGCCCTTCTTGACCGGCTCGGGCGTGGCATTGGCGGTCAGGGTGGAGAGCTTCTTGATCGAGGCGGTGGCGACGTCGTCGTTGTAACTGGCGTTCGCGTACAGGTCCCAGGCGCCCAGGAACAGCTTCCAGGCCCCGGCCACGCCGTTGTTCTTCATGTCGGTGGCGGGGTGGATGTTGAAGACGGCCTTGCAGGTGTAGGTGCCTTGGGTCGCCGTCTCCGTGCAGTTGGGGTCGTCGTCCGTCCCCAGGCCGCCGGTGATGCCGTCCGTGGTCGAACTGTCGGTGCCCTGCCACAGGAAGGCCTCGGTGAGGGCGATGCCGTTCTGGTCCGTGGCGGTGTACGTGACAGTGACGGACTTCGTGCCGCTGGTGCCGAGGACGATGTCCTTGCCCCCGTTGATGACCGCGTGCGAGAACTTGGTGTTGCCCAACGAGTCTCTGGGCTGAACGACCGTCGAGGCGAAGGAACGTAGCTTCGCCGTCGCCGGACGCTCCGCCGCCTGGGCGGCAACCGGAAGAGCGAGCGCGGACAGAACGACGGCACCGGAAACAGCGCCGGCCGCAACGCGTATACGCATGAATCCCCCACGGGAACCTGGGACCCGCTGAAGTCGCCCTCCAGCCAGGCCTGTTGATCTTCGCATCATATGAACTCAGTTCGGAAATAGTGAAGATCCCATGTGCAATAAGTGCGTAACGGACCAAGGGGGTTGGGGCCGCTACGGCCCTCCTCGTCTTGCCGGTGCCCCTTGTTGAACCGCTCAGTGGCAAGTGCCAAGGCCCTGCACGTAGTCCTCGAAGGGCACCGATTCCGCGAGGGCGATGCGCTGGTACTCCCGGAACGGCTCCGGGTCTCCCTCGTACACCTGCCGGCTGATCTGAGTCCCGTCCGGCTCGTAGTGCATGAGCACGATCCGCGATCGGTCGAAGAACCAGAAGTCCTGAACCCCTTCAAGGGGGTTGGGGCGGTTGGTCACGTCGAGGATGCGAGCGTCCTCGCCGGCCTCGACGTTGTGGCGGTAGTACTCGAACTCGAAGCGGAGGTAGTCGGAGAGGGGCTGCGTGACGATGTGCACGCGCCCGACACTGCGCCCGCCGGCCACGTACCCCTTGATCCGCTCACACCAGGGCAGCGTCGCCTCACGCGTGACGGCTTCCCCGGCCTCGAATCGCCGGATCGCCTCGACCTCCTGCGGCACGCGGTAGACAGGCAGAGTCTCCAGACGCCACGCCTCCCGCTCCATGGAGTCGAACGCCCTCCGCCAGTCCTCACCGGCCAGGAACATGTACAGCCTCCTTCTTTTCCGACAGGTCGCACGCGGCAGTTTCGCGCCACATGGCGGTCACGGGGCGCTGGGTGGTTCACGTAGATCTCTCTACCTAATTGGCTTCGCCGCTCCAGAACTTCAGCGCCTTGGCGATCAGGCCCTTGGCGTCCTCTCCATAACTCGCCGCGTCGCTCAGGGCGGCGAAGGCCCTTTCGTGGAGGGTGAGTTCGGCAGGGTCGGTGAAGTCCACTCCGGAGGAGACGAGTTCGTAGTGGACGCTGTCGCTGCCACGCATGTTGAAACCAGCCATGGGCACCACGCTCACTTCGGCGGTGGCCGCGAGGACACCGAGGGTGAGGGAGGGCAGATCGATGTCCCGAAGGAGACGCTCCATCTGCTCGCACATCACCTCCGGTCCGCCGACGTTCGTGTAGAGGCCCTGCTCGCCGAGGATGACGTCGTAGCGGTGCTCACCGTCGTACAGAACCTGTTGGCGCTCCATCCGCTTCGCCACCCCCGCCCGCACGTCGTCCGGGACACCGAGAAAGTCGACGACCCGGCGGAGGATGACGGTCGCGTAGGCCTCGGTCTGGAGCGTGCCCCAAATCATGTTGGGCACGTAGCCCTTGCCGTACGGCGTCTGCCGGTACCAGCGGATCACCTCGTCCTGGATGTCTTCGGTACCGGTGGACAGCCGCTGCTGCCACGGGATGGAACTGGTCACGGTGTCTCTCCTGTCTGCTGTGCGGCGGAACTTGACGGCCCAAAGGTGTCAATGGCGGTGTGAAGCAGTCCAGTTCCTCGGAAGCCAGGCAGCTCGATCCGGCCGGTGAGCAGGATGTCGTGGTTGGCGAAGAGCGAGTCGAGGTCGATACGGCGGCGGATGTACGCCGTCCAGGTCGCGCGCGGCAGATCCGTGTACGCGGCGACCACGCGGGCCCGGTTGGCCTGGGTGAGGATCCAGCGGGCCTGGTCAGTGCCGTTGGTGCGACCGCTGAGGTCGCGCGCCAGACGCCACAGTTCTTCGCCTTCGCTGAGTACGTCGACGACGGCGACGAGGCCGATGTCGCCCAGGCCGCGCTGGTCGCTGGACTGGGTGGTGTAGGCGAGGGTGAGGGCTTCGAGGGGAAAGACGGTGACACGGCTCGTCCCGGTCAACTCGGTGAGGGACACGAGAGGCTGATCCGTTCTGGCGGTGAAGGCCGGGCGAGCCGCCCTTGGGGGAGAGGCCCGCCGGACCCGGTGAGAAGTGGCTGGTTACACGCCGGTCAGCAGCAGGGGCCGTCGCCGCAGCAGGCCGGCGCGTTGCACTCGGCGGCCGTACCCCACAGCCGCTCGTCAACCACGAACCCCGCCGCCCGGATCTTCCCGACGACATCTGTCATCAGGCCGCGCGTGCGGGTCTTGCTGTTCGGCTGGTGGTGCACGAAGTAACCGAACTGCTCCGCACACCAGTTGGCGTACCAGTCGGTGTGCAACACGAGGGTGTGCCAGCCGGGGTCGACCTGCTGAGAAGGGGCCATGGTGGCGCCCTCACCGGTCGAGCCCATCACGTGGACGAGCGCGAGCGCCTGGTCGACGACCCGGGCGGCGACGGAGCGTTCCAGGCTGTACTCGTCGGCGCAGAAGGTGGCGAGCATGGAGAACTCGGCTTTGGTGACGAGGGATTGGCCGGTGCGGGTTGCGGTAACGGCGGTGATGGTCATCGAGACGCTCCTTTCGCGGTCGTGGTCGCGTGACTGCGGGGCGGGGTCGGTCCGGGTGGTCGTTCGGGTGCGGGCGGGGTTGCGTGGAGCACGGCTCACCTCATGGTTGGTGGGGTTTCGGGCGGACCTCTCCTGGAGCGCAGGGAGGGTTGGGAAATGGGGAAGGCAGAAGCCTCAGCGGACGAAGCCCTTGCCGGGGTCGGCGCAACGCCAGCACTGGCACGGGGGCCACTCGGCTGTGATCAGGGGGGAAAGGTCACCCGTAGTGAAGACGACCCGTTCGGGGCCCCACGTTTTTCCGGAGTCCCGTGAGACGCGCATCGTCATGAGCGGGGCATCGGCGAAGAGATGGGGGTCCGACCCATCACTCATGGGGTATGCGCCATAGCTTGGTGCTGACGCAGCTTCACGTTCGCATCGGACACAGCGCTGTAGTCGCTTCTAGAGCGAGCATTCTCTCGGCTCACGCACATACCGAGACATGTGCCACACCCTGATACAGCTTTCGGTTCCGCTGGAAGTTCTGTAAGTCCATACCCCTGCGGCTTCCGCGTACCAGCCATAATTCCTCCCCGGTTTCCGGCTCGTCTATGATCCACCGGTTGGAGGGGGTAATCGAGCAATATTCCCGTTGCCTACTAAAGATCAACGATAGAGGCTGGACCATTCCTGAAGAATAGATCTGGCCGCGTCATCGAACCGAGCCTTCTGCTCGCATTGTTTGAAAACTTCCACATGCTCGGCGATGTCGCGGGAGTCACGGAAAACGGTTCGCCCGGTGAACGTTTCGACAGTGACCAGCCTGTCGTCGTAGACCGTGAAAGTGTTCATTGGGCCGCGGCTTATGATCGTGCCAATGGGTATGACTCCTATGCGGATATTGGGTAGATGGGACAGGGAGGCCAAGCGGTCGATCTGCACAGCCATGGCAGGTGGAGGAACCACAGCCCATCTAACAGCCTGCTCCGTCAATAGAAAAGTGAAGCGTTTTGTGCTGTCGTAGAGCACAACCTGACGCTCCAGCTTTCGCGCCACCGTCTTCGAGATATCTCCCGGCGAGTATTCGAGGCTTGCGCGAATGTACTCGGGAGTGGCCAGCAAGCCTGTGATCATCGCGGGGAGAAAGTACCGAAGTTCATCGGCGTCGGCTTCCAGGCTAGCCAATTCGGCCTGTCGCTTCTCCAGGCCGCGTCGCCATGATGAGCGAATTGGCTGCCACTCGGTGTTTGCCATGCGAGCCAGGGCTGTAACTTCGGCCGTCAAATGCTCAGGGGCTCCGAGTGCCCTCATAACGAGTTCGACGTCGACCAAACTCGGTATGATCTCAGCGGTCTCGATCTTGCTGATCTTGGATTGGGACATATTGCAACGCGCGGCGAGCCGGACCTGGGACAGTCCGGCTCGCTTGCGCAGCGTTCTCAGAGTCTCGGCCAGGTCGGCTTTTGACTGCCCTAGCTGCTCAGGGTCAAGCGTCAAGGCCCTTCACGTACTCCTCGAAGGGCACCGATTCCGCCAGGGCGATGCGCTGGTACTCCCGGAAGGGCTCGGGTTCGCCTTCGTACATTTCCCGGCTGATCTGGGTTCCGTCTGGCTCGTAGTGCATGAGCACGACCTGACGGCGGTCGAACATCCAGAAGTCCTGCACCCCGTCAAGCGGGTTGGGGCGGTTGGTCACGTCGAGGATGCGAACGTCCTCGCCGGCCTCGACGTTGTGGCGGTAGTGCTCGAACTCGAAGCGGAGGTAGTCGGAGAGGGGTTGCGTGACGATGTGCACCCGCCCGACGCTGCGGCCGCCAGTCACGTACGCCTTGACCCGGTCGAACCAAGGCTGTGTCGCTTCGCGAGTTACCGGCTCACCGGCCAGGAACCGACGGATCGCCTCGACCTCCTGCGGCACCCCGTAGGCAGGCAGAGTCTCCAGACGCCACGCCTCCTGCTCCATGGAGTCGAACGTCCTCCGCCAGTCCTCACCAACCAAGAGCACGGACAGCCTCCTTCAAGACAGCCTCCGGGATCTCCACGAGTGCCTCCCCGTCCGGCGGGTCGAATACGCTCGACACGCCTCCTTGGATCACGAACGACCCCGAGGCGGTTCGGTAGACGTTGGGGCAGTCGTCGCCCCCACACTCGCCGTTCCCGTTCCCGTTGCCAGTCAGTCGGGTCAGTTCCTCACGCGCCATTGTGCCCCCTGTGCGTCGGGCAAGGTCGCTCCCTGCCTCGGAGATGAACGCTTGGCCGATCGCCGGGCCGTCGTCTATGACGGCATGGAGATATTCCTGTAGCGGGGTAGTCGATCTCGTGGACTGACCCTCTCCGGCAACGCTTGAGGCGTGTCGGCAGTACGGGCGGTGATTGAGATGGGTGGCGCTGTGCGTGACCAGGAGAGGCAACGGCCCACGGCAGAACCGGAGTTGAAAGCCCGGGTTCAGGGGGCAGCCAGTCACGCGACAAGAGGTTGTCCCGTATGGGGCGTGAGTTATCGGGTGAGGGCTGGGTTGTGGATCCGGGCGATGCCGAGCATGGCCTGGTGAACGCGATGTGGTGTTCACCGTGCTTCCCGCCCCGTCCGCCGTCGTGGCGGAAAGCTGGAGCCCCGCAGCTCGCGGGCCAGCACGGCAACAGGTGCCGCTGCCCGC
>NZ_JBEXDX010000044.1:0-68332 GCF_040605995.1 Streptomyces sp. NPDC005492 | reverse complement strand
AACTCCAGGCCCTGGTTGAGCTTTTCACGGTTGGAGAGCAGGTCGTCGAGATCGCTCTTGCCGATGATCGACCGCAGGGAGGTCTGCGCCATCTGCGAGACGGCGAAGCGATAGTCCTCGACCTGCACCAGCGCGTCCGCCGCGTCGACGACCTTGAAGTAGACGACCGCGTCGACCCGCACGGTCACGTTGTCGCGGGTGATGCCCTCCTGCGCGGGCACGGGCATCGTCACGATCTGCATGTTGACCTTGCGGAGCTTGTCCACGAACGGGACGACCAGGGTGAAGCCGGGGCCGCGCACATCCGACCGCAGCCTGCCGAGCCGGAACACCACGCCCCGTTCGTACTGTTTGACGACCCGCGCCGCCGCCATCGTGTACACCGCTCCGACGGACGCGAGGGTCACTCCCGCCGTCACCAGCTCCTCGACCATCACGGCCCCCCAGGGTCCGACGTGGGCGCATCAGGTGCCTGCTGCGATACGACGACGGTAACTCCGTGCTCCGCACAAGAGCGAGCCCCCGCACGCCAGTTGCGTACGGGGGCTCACCCGCTACCGGCTGCAGTCCGGAGCGGAGGTCATGCGGGCGGACGTCAGCCGACGCTCACGCCGTAGTAGCTCAGCGCCTCGGTGACCGGCTGGAAGAAGGTCGTGCCGCCGGAGGTGCAGTCGCCGCTGCCGCCCGAGGTCAGACCGTAGGCCACGGTGCCGCCGTAGAGCGGGCCGCCGCTGTCGCCGCCCTCGGCGCAGACCGTGGTCTGGATCATGCCGTAGACGATGTCGCCGCTGCCGTAGTTGACGGTGGCGTTCAGGGCGGTGACCCGGCCGCTGTGCGTGCCGGTGGTGGAGCCGCGCCGGTAGACGGTGGTGCCCACGGCCGGGGTGGCCGCGCTGGAGATGGTCTGGGTGCCGACCGCGCTCGGGTGGGCGACCGACGTGTTGGTGTACTTGACCAGCGCGAAGTCGTTGGTCGGGAAGCTGTAGCCCACGTTCGTGCCCAGCACCGTGGTGTGACCGGAGTTGGAGTACCAGGTGGAGGCGACCTCACCGCAGTGGCCGGCGGTCAGGAAGTAGTACGTGCTCCCGCTGTGCACGTTGAAGCCGGCCGAGCAGCGGTAGGCGCCGCCGTAGATGGCATCGCCTCCGGTGAGCAGCTTCTTGAACTGGCCGGCCGTGTGCTTGATGGTGATCGCGTCGGCGGTGCTGCCCGCCTGCGACTTGATCTTCGCGATCTCGGCCTGCGAGACCGTGGAGTCGACGGTGACGACGACACGGTTCGTCTTGCTGTCGACCGCCCAGGCGGTGCCCGGGACATCGGCCTTCAGTACGGACGAGTTGGCCGCGGAGAGCTGGGTGGCGCTGAACGTGTGTACGTCGGCTGCGCTCGCGGTGGGGACGGCGAACGCCGCAGCGGCCACGAATCCGGTGGCCACGGCGATCAGCCCGGCCCGTCTCGCGATTCCGCTGCGCGGGGTGGTGCGCTTGATCCTCACGTTTCGTTCCCTCCCAGGGGAATTCGGGGGCCCGCGTGGGGTCGGGGCCCGTGAGGCGCAGTCAGGGTCGGGCGTCCGGTTTTCGAACACGCCGTGCCCCTGACAAGCGCTGTGGGGGAGTATTCGGCTGCGTGACCGAGCCGCGCAAGGGCGCCTTTCGGCCGTGCAGCCTTCAACTTGCCCACGATCTACGCGAGTTGATCACCCCGCCGCAGAAGATGGAAGCCCCGCCCACCAGGGATCGATGCCCCACCTACCGGAGGTTGCGCTCCCCCGCCTCGATCGCGACGCCCAGCGTATTCCCCGACGGCGGGAAAGGGCAGATGAAGTGGTCGGCGAACGCGCACGGCGGCAGCACCGCCCGGTTGAAGTCGACCGTCGTGCGCCCCTCGGCATCGGGCGCGGCGGGGTACAGGAACCGGAACCGGTAACTGCCGCGCCCACTCGTGGAGTCGGCGAACACCGCCCACAGCCTGCCGTCGCCCTGCACAGCCACCTGGAGCGTCAACTCCCGCCCGTCCAGCCGAAAGGCGAGTTCACCCGCGAGCCCGAGCCCACGTTCGACACCGTCCGCCGTGTCCACGCGCACCGTGCGCCGCGCGTCGTACGGCGTGAAGCGGCCCGGCACCGAGCGGCGCGGTTCGTAGGGCGTGGCCTCGATGCCCCGGAACGCCCGCCGCGCCGCCGAGTCGGGGTCGTAGGCGCGCACACCCCGGACTCCCTCGCGGATCAGGACGACCAGCCGGCGCTCACCGAGGCCGACGCGGGCCGCGCTCACCGGGAGGTTGTCGACGCCGAGGTGGACGGTTCCGGCGAAGGGTTCCCCGTCGAGGGTCAGTCCGTCCGCCTCCGACGCGGTGAGGACGACGGCGTCACCGTCGAGCGTCCATACCCCGGGGATGGCCGGAAGTCGACCGTCCGGATAGTCCTCCAGCCAGTGCGTGCCGGTGAGGGCGAGGGGGCCGTAGGGCGCCGACACGGTCTCCGTGCGGTGCTTGTGCCACTGCTTCCATTCCTCGTCCGCGCCCGAAGTCATGCCATCAGCTCCCTCGTCCCGTGCTCAACCTGTGGCCGCCCGGTCACCCCTTCCCGCCGGGTCGGGGAGTCCGAGATGTGAGCGCAGGGTGGCGCCCCGGTATTCCGTGCGGAACGCGCCGCGTTCCTGGAGCAGTGGCACCACCCGGTCAACGAACTCGTCGAGACCACCCGGGGTGAGGTGCGGCACGAGGATGAAGCCATCGGCGGCGTCCTGCCGTACGAACGTCTCCAGTTCGGCGGCGACCGCCTCCGGGGTGCCGATGAAGGACTGGCGTCCGCTCGCCTCGATCACGGTCTGCCGGATGGACAGCCCCTTCTCCCGGGACAGTGCCCGCCACTTTTCGGCCGTCGCGACGGTGTCGCCGCGCCGGGTCCGCCCCTCGGTGATCGACGGGTCGGGCACCGGGTCAAAGTCGGGGAACGGGCCGTCGGGGTCGTAGGAGGAGAGGTCGGTGCCCCAGACCTGCTCCAGGGCGAGGATCGCGTTCTGCGGGGAGACCTGCTGTCGCCGGATCTCGGCGGCCCGCTCTTGCGCCTCGGCCGCCGTGTCGCCGAGGACGACGGAGACGCCGGGCATGATCTTGAGATCGTCCGCGCTACGGCCGTACTTCGCGAGCCGTCCCTTCACGTCGGCGTAGAAGGCGCGACCGTCCTCCAGCGTGCCGTGCCGCGTGAAGACGACGTCGGCCGACCGGGCCGCGAACTCCCGACCTTCCCCCGAGTCCCCGGCCTGGATGACGACAGGATGCCCCTGCGGTGAGCGCGGCACGGTGAACTCGCCCGCGATGTCGAAGTGTTGGCCTCGGTGCGCGAAGGGACGGGAGACTCCGTTGGGGGTCCAGGAGTCCCACAACTCCCTTGCTACGGCGAGGAATTCAGCGGCACGGGTGTACCGCTCCGCGCGGTCGAGGTAGCCGCCGCGTCGGAAGTTCTCACCGGTGAAGGCGTCGGAGGAGGTCACCACGTTCCAGGCGGCCCGGCCTCCACTGAGGTGGTCCAACGTGGCGAGTCTGCGGGCGAGTTCGTACGGTTCGTTGAAGGTGGCGTTGACCGTGGCGGCCAGTCCGATCCGCTCGGTGACGGCGGCGAGCGCGTTGAGGACGGTGAGCGACTCGGGCCGTCCGACGACGTCCAAGTCGTGGATACGGCCCTTGTGTTCACGCAGCCGCAGTCCCTCGGCGAGGAAGAAGAAGTCGAAGAGACCGCGTTCGGCGGTGCGGGCGAGATGCTCGAAGGAGGAGAACCCGATCTGGGACTTCGACCGCGGATCGGCCCACACGGTGGTGCTGTTGACGCCGGGGAAGTGGGCCGCCAGGTGGATCTCCCTACGGGCTCGTACGGTCATGACGCTCCCCCGGTCACGGCGTACTGATTGGCGGGCCGGGCCAGGCCCAGGTGCTCCCTGAGCGTGCTGCCCGGATAGAACGTGCGGAACAGACCCCGGTGTTGGAGCAGCGCCACCGTGCCGTTGACCAGCCGTTCCAGGTCGCGGCGCGGTTCGAGGGGCGTGAGGTGGAAGCCGTCGACGGTACGGTCGCCGTGCCAGCCGGCGATCAGTTCGGCGAGGTCGACCGGGCCGCCCCGGTACAGCGGGCCGTGCGCGGACTGCCGGGGGCCGCCCCCGCCGTGGCCCGGCTCGGCCGCGTGCTCACCGTCGCCGAGGTCGACGACGAGACCCGCGAGAACCCGCAGGGTGTCGGGATCGCGGCCGAACTCCTCGGCGGACGCGCGCAGTTCGGCTCGTACGGCACCGGCCTGTGCGGAACTCGCCGCGCGGACCAGGGCCACATCGGCATACCGGGCCGCCGTCCGACGGGCCTGGCCCTCGGTGGCGTCGACCACGCGGACCGGGTGACCCTGCGGTGGTCTGGGCACGATCGAGGGGCCCTTGACGGAGAACGCGGAGCCGTGGAAGTCGACGTGGTGCAGCTTGTCGCGGTCGACGAAGCGGCCGGTGGCAGTGTCCCGTATCTCGGCGTCGTCCTCCCAGCTGTCCCACAACCGCGCTGCCACCTCCGCGACTTCACCCGCCTCCTGCCACAGGGCGTCGGCGGGCTCGGCACGCCCACGGCCGAAGAGCCGGGCCTCGCCCTCCGTGGTCGACACGTCGATCCGCCAGCCGGCCCGCCCTCGGCTGACCCAGTCGAGGGTCGCGACCGCGGCCTGCACATGGAAGGGCTCGGTGTGCGTGACGGTCACGGTGGGCACCAGACCGATCCGTCCGGTGGCCGGGGCGACGCGGGACAGCACGCCGAGGGCGTCGGGCCCGGGACGCGCGAAGGTGTCGTCGAGCGTCACGAAGTCGAGGCCGCCGCTCTCAGCGAGCCGCGCCAACTCGACGTAGGAGCCGGCGTCGTAGGCCGAGGGCTGATCGACGGCGGCGGCCAGATGCAGACGCCGGCCGTGCGAGGAGGTCATGGGAGGGAAACCTTCCTGTCGTTCGAGGCCCCCTCGGGGAGGACCAAGTCCTTGATGAGGCACGGGACTTCAGCGACCGGCTCGGTGACTACGCGACGGTCCGACACGCGAGGTCCCGCAGAAAGGCCAGCGCGGCCCGCGCGGTGGCGTGGTTCTGCCGGAAGGCGGGGCCGCCGCCCGTACGCGGCCAGATGCAGGCCCCGGCCGTGCGAGGAAGTCATCGCAGAAAAGCCTTCCTGTCGTTCGGGCCCCCCGGAGAGGGCCAAGTCCCTGATGAAGCCCGCGACTTCACCGGGCCGGCTCGGCGACTACGCGGCAGCCCGACATGCGAGGCCCCGCAGGAAGACCAGCGCCGCCCGCGCAGTGGCATCGTTCTGCCGGAAGGCCGGGCCGCCGGTGCGCGGTCGGGTGAAGGCGCCGGGGGTCCGTACGTCGGTGTAGGGGCCGAGGGCGAAGCGGCGGGGGTGCGGGCGGCCGGCCGTGTCGAGGATGCGCCCGTCAGTGGGGTCCACTCGCAGCAGGCCCTGCGGGGTTTCCACAGCTCCGTCGGCGTGCAGTGCGCGCAGCAGCGGGTCCAGCGCCCGTCCGACGGTGGGCTCGGGCAGCCGCGCCTCGACGAGCGCCCGTGCCTCGGTCGTCACCCCCGGCACGGTCGGGCTCGACGCCCGGAACACCCCGTCCTCGGCGGTCACGGTCATGTCGGCGCCGACGAACCGCACGACGCCGGCCCGGGACAGCGCGAGCAGTTGGCGCAGCCGGGGTCCGGGCGGCCCCGAGGCGAGATAGCTGAAGAAGCCGTGCCACCAGGGCCCGACATCACCACCGAGCCGGATCAACTGGCCGTAGACGGAGAGCAGTCCGAGGAAGACCGCCAAGTCCGGGCTGTTGGACGGGTCGTGATGGCGTGTCAGGTCGGCCTCGACATAGGTCCGCAGGCCGTCCTGGAACGCCTCCTGCGACGCGTACCGCACCCCGTCCAGCGGACGGTCGAGCGCCGCGAGGTCGAGCCGGTCGGCGGGGTCGGGCACGGCGGAGGCCACCAGCGCCTCGCGCTCCGCCGCCTCCCCGGCCGTGTACTTCTCCTCGAAGTCGGTCCAGGCGACGGCCGTCCGCTCGGGGTGGGCAGCGAACAGCCGGTGATAGTGCGCGAACCCCAACTCCTTCTCGATCAGCGGCCATACGTCCCGCCGGAAGTCGAACCCCTCCGGCCGTGCGAGCAGCGCGTCGACCTCTGCGGGCCCGAAGAACCGTGGCAGCGGCGGCCGTTCACCGGTCCACTCGTAACCGATCTTCGAGTGGTACGGCACTCCGCGCCGCGACCCGACGTACAGCACCGGCTCCCGCCCCGACGGCACATACGTCTCGCCGTCGTACCGTCCGCCCCGCCCCTCGGTGAGCAGCACCATCAGGTCGACGAAGGCGAGACCGAAGCCCCGGACGATGACGGGTTCGCCGGGCGCGAGGGCGGACAGGTCGCTGTCGGCGGTGAAGTCGGGCGGCAGGTGGACCAGGTCGTGGGCGCGGGCGTAGGCCGCCAACTCGCGCTGCTCCTCGTCGAGTTCGGCGTCGAGGTGACCGATCGCGAGGACCACGAGGTCGGCGAGGAGCGGGCGCGGGCGGCCCTCCAGCCACACCTGCTGGCGTCCCTCGCGCGGACCGCTCACCCTCAAGGCCCGCCGCGGATGGTGGTGGACGGTGATGCCCGGCGGCAGGGCGGCCACGGACTGTTCGTGCACCCAGCGCAGATAGGCGCCCTGGAGCTGCCGGTCGGCGAAGGTGGCGCCCTGGATGTCCGCCCATTCGTGCAGCGTGGGGCCGGGGCGCACCGGCCCGTCCATGACCACCGTCTCGTCGGTGAACATGGTGACGTCCTCGGCGTGCGAGTTCATCCACAGCAGCGGCGACTGGGCGGCGCGCCAGATGCGTCCGGCGCCCGGCGGATGGGGGTCGACGAGGTGGATGTCGAAACCCTCGGCACCCTCGGCGCCCGAACCGCCGTACAGCTCGGGCGCGTTGGCGGCGATGCGCTCGATGAGACCGGTCCCCCGCGGCCCGGCCCCGACGATCACGAGTGAAGGCCTCGTGCCGGGGACGGCGGATATGGGGGTGGGACTGTCGGAAGGCATGCGAAGACTCCGTGACGTGAGCAACACGGGCGGGTGCCTTCACACAGGACGCCTCGCGGCGCCGTACGGCCGAGCCCCTCAGCAGGACCGTCCATCGACTGTACGGCGCCGTTTCCCCTCGCTGTCAAGGCTGTCCGAACTGTGAGCGCTACGTCTCATCTTGGTTGACGCCCCACCGGATGCCTGTTCCACTTACCCCATGCATCCGCAGCAGTGGCTGGTCAAGCGCTCCCACATCGACCTCGGTCGAGTGTGGTCCTCTTCCTGTTGAGCTGACCCACTGCGCGTCCCCGTCGCCGGATTCCCCGCCCGACCGGGCGCTTCACGCGTTCTGCGTCTCCACCCCTTCCGCCTTCACACACCCCTCCCCTCGGGTTCTCTCCACACTTCCTTGACCGCGCCTACCGCGTCAGGGCGGCAGTACGCCGTCGTGGCGACGCGCGGACCCCGATCACCCGGTCCATCAGCGCGCCCAGCACATCCCGTACGGAGTCCCGGTCCCGCGCGTCGCACTCCAGCACGGGCACGTCCGCACTGAGCCCCAGCGCCTCCCTGACCTCGTCCACCTCGAACCGCTCCGCGCCGTCGAAGCGGTTCACGGCGAGGACGAACGGCGCGCCCTGCGACTCGAAGTAGTCGACCGCCGGGAAGCAGTCCTCGATCCGCCGGGTGTCCACGAGGACCACCGTGCCGAGCGCGCCCTCCACCAGGTCGTCCCAGAGGAACGAGAACCGGTCCTGTCCGGGCGTCCCGAACAGATACAGCGCGATCGTCGGATCGAGCGTGATCCGCCCGAAGTCGAGCGCGACGGTCGTGGTGGTCTTCGCCTCGACGCCCACCAACGAGTCGACGCCCACGGAGACTTGGGTGATCGCCGCCTCGGTGTCGAGGGGTTCGATCTCCGAAATGGCCCCGATGAACGTGGTCTTGCCGACCCCTAGGCCGCCGCTCACCACGATCTTCACGGCCAGCGGCACGATCCTGTCAGAGCGCCCGGACATGGTCCCTGATCCTTTCGAGCGTCGGGAGCGGCAGCTCCGCGGATTGCCGGCAGGCGAGTTGCCCGGCGACGACGAGGTCGGAGATCAGCACCTTGGCCACTCCGAGGGGTACGCCGACCCGGTGCGCCACCTCGGCGACGGTCGTCGGCCGTTCGCACACCGCGACGATGTGGCGCCGCTCGAAGGTGAGCGACGGATCCGGCCCGCCGACGGCGACGACCAGCGTCTCCAGCCGCAGATCGGCCTGGAGAGGCTCGGCCCGGCCGCCGGTGATGATGAACGGCCGGACGAACGTCGCGTCCTCGTCAGGTTCTACGTCCCTGGGCTGTTCACCGTTCACCGTGGCAACGCCTGCCGCAGATCGGCGATGAGTGTCGGGGTGAGCAGATCACCCGCCCGCTCCGCGAGCACCGCCATCTCGTAGCCGACCAGGCCCAGTTCACCGCTGCTGTCGGCGAGGACACCGAGACAACTGCCGTCCCGGATCGCCGAGACGAGCAGGAAACCGCGCCCCATCTCGATCATGATCAGCTTGACCCCGTCGAAGCTGTACCGCTTGGACGCGCTGCGCGCCAGGCTGCTGAGGCCCGAGACGATCGCCGCGAGATGGTCGGCCTCGGTCCGCCCGAGCCCGTCCGACACGGCGATCAGCAGCCCGTCGGAGGAGACGGCGACCGCGTCGCGTACGCCGTCGGTGCTCTTGACGAAGTTGGCGAGCAGCCAGTTGAAGGTCTGCGAGTCGTGCTGGGTGTCGACAGTGGTCACTTGGTGTCACCCTCACTGTTGCCGCCGGACGCCTTGGCCTTCTCCTTCTCCACGCTGATACCGCCCCGCATGTGGGCGCTGCGCAGGGTGGAGAGCATCCCGGAGACCTGTTCGGGGCTTCGGTCGGTGCTCGGCCCGCTGGGCGCCGGGCGGCTGGGGCGGTCCGTCTCGGTGACGGCTTCCGAGATCGCGCTGCGCTGGGGGCGCTTGACAAGTCCGTTGCGCGTGCGCGAGGCAGAGGTGCCCTTGGCACCCGAGGCGGTGTTCTCGACGGGCTTCGACTCGACCACGTCCGCCTCCTTGCGCGGTGCCGGCAGCGCGGGCTGGTCCGCGGGCTTGCCCTGCGGGGTGTCCGTCAGCAGCCCCGCAGGAATCAACACCCGCGCGACCACACCGGCCGCCGGTGCCTCGCCGAGCCGTACCTCGATACCGCACTTGCGGGCCAGCGCGCCGACCACGAAGTGGCCGAGGAACCGGGTGGGTTCGGCCATGAAGCTGGCGGTGCCGGAGAGCCGTACGTTCGCTTCGGCGAGGGCCTGGTTGTCCATGCCGAAGCCGTGGTCGACGATCGCGATCAGATAGCCGGCGCTGGTGCGCCGCCCCTCGATCTCCACGTCGGAGTCCGGCGGCGAGAAGCTCAGCGCGTTCTCCACCAACTCGGCGAGCAGGTGGGCGATTTCGACCACGACCGAGCCGGTGACGAACACGGGCTCGATCCTGCGCAGGGTGACCCGGCGGTACTCCTCGACCTCGGACAGCGAGGCGCGCAGCACGTCGTTGACGGACATCGGGGTGGACCAGGGGCGCGGGCTGGACTCTCCGGCGAGCACGAGGAGGCTTTCGGCGTTGCGGCGCATACGGGTGGCCAGATGGTCGAGTTCGAAGAGGTTGGCGAGGGTCGCGGGGTCGGCGTCCTCGTGCTCCAGCTTGTTGATGAAGCTGATCTGACGGCGCACCAGGTTCTGGTTGCGACGGCCCAGACTCACCAGCGAGTCGGTGGCGTTGCGCCGCAACACGGCCTGCTCGGTGGCGAGATCGAAGGCGGACCGCTGCACCCGGTCGAACGCCTCGGCCACCTCCCGAACTTCGGCCCCGGCCCGGTCGGCCACCGCCAGCCGGGCGGGCGGCTGCGGAGCCGTCCCCGCCGAACCGTCCTGAACGGCGGCCACGGCCTGCGGCAGCCGGCTTCCGGCCACCTCCCGTGCCTGCTGGGCGAGTTCGACGAGCGGCGAGGAGACGGACCGCACGCAGTCGAGGGCCAGCGCGCCGAGCGCGACGACGGTACCGAGAGCGAGCAGCAGGAACAGCAGCAGGTCGCGCTGGGCCGAACTCTCCAACTGGGCGGCCCTGTTCTCGACATCGGTACCGAGGGAGACCTGCACGGTCCGCATCCCGTTGATGGTGGAGGTCATGGAGTCCCACCAGGCCATGGGCGGGATGGAGCTCCACTTCAGCTTCCCGGTGCCGTGCACAGCCTTGCTCTCGTACGACAGCGCGCGCTCGGCGTCGGGCGTGGTCAGGGCGGTGTCCAGGCGCCGCTCCTGCACGGCGGTGGCCGACCGCGGGAAGGCGTCGAGGGCGGCGAGGCGCCCGGCGCGGATCTCCATGAACCGGCTGTAGTCGTCGCCGCGGAACTTCCCGGCGCGTACCGAGCCGAGCACGATGGCACGCTCCTCGCCGGTGAACTCCTTGGCGTTGCCCAGGACTTGGAGTGCCTGGTAGGCGTCACGCAGGGTGCCGTCGTGGACGTCTTCGAGGCCGAGGTCGAGCCGGTCGAGGACGGTGATGGTGGTGGTGAAGTAGTCGAAGGTGTCCTTCACCACGCCCGTGCCGTCGTCGGCGTCCTTGCGGATCCCGGCGAGCCCGTCGAGCCGGCCGAAGGACTCGCGCACGGAGCCCGCGGCCGAGTCCTCACGTCCGTTCAGGGCCACGTCCAACTGCTCGCGCGCGGTGTCGGTCGCCTTGCGCTGTGCGGGCAGCTTGGCGTCGAACTGCTTGACACCGCCCACGTATCCGGTGGTGAGGCCGCGCTCCTTCTGCAGCTCGTGGACGAGTCCCTGGAGGGTGATCTCCAGGCGGGCGTTGTCGGCGGTCGCGGAGGCGTTGCGATAGGCGGAGATCTGCTCGGCGGCCGCGACGCCGAGCAGAGCGAGCAGGACCGCGAGGGCGAGGACCAGAATCCTCAGCAGCCTGGTGCGGATGCTGGTGGTCGCTTTTGTTGTGACGTCCACTGAAGTGCCTTAAATGGGTGGCGAAATGGTTCTTCTGCCACCCAACGAGGCTCACAGCACGCCGGTCACCGGATCATGTTTTTGTTTTACCGCGCCGAAACACGGGCTGACCGGACGTGCGGGTCGGCGCCGCTCCTCAAGGCGCCCGTATACAACGATGGTGACCGACCGTCACAGCCCGCAGTCGCAGCACGACAGACATTCACAGCACTCGCAGCACTCACAGGCGTCACAGCACGAGCAGTCACAACCGGAACAGCACCCCTCGCGCCGCCGCCGCGACCACGGCCCCTCGAACTCGTCGGCGCAGCACACCTTGCAGGTGCAGCACAGCCCGAGGGCGACGGCGCATCCGGCCCAGAAGCCGCGCTTGTCGGGTCGCGGGGGCTCCCCGCCGTAGGGATTGCCGCCGTGCTGCGGATCGCCCGGCAGGTACGGAGTCTGCGGCGGTCCGAAGGCGGCCTCAGGTCCGGAGCCGTGTCCGGGTCCGTGTCCGCAGGACTGGGTGCCGAAGGCCCGGTCCACCGAGCGGCCGAGTTCGTGCGCGAGGAGCAGATGCGCGAGCTTCCCGTCCGCGAACTCTGCCTCCCGCAGCGCGAGCCGTATCCCGTGCAGCGCGTCGTCGGCCAGTCGCCGGGCCTCCGTCAGCGAGGTGCCGGTCGCGGTGAGCGGGTTCCAGGCGCCCGCCGCGGCGTCGGACTCCCGATCCTCCACGGCGTCCAGGAGATGCGCGAGCCGCCCGAAGAGGCGTCCGGCCTCGGCGAGTGGTGCCGCGTTGCCGGGGCGGCCGGCCAGGATCGCGGTGTGCGCGAAGGCGGCGGCGGTGGCGGTCTCGGTCGGTTCGGTGACGGTCAGGATCGGTGTGCCGAGCCCGGCGAGTGTCTCGATGCCGAGCTGCCGGTCCACCGCGTCGACGAGTATCCCCGCGTCGAACCCGACGGCGGAACCCGTCCGCGCCCCGGCCCGCCCCCAACTCCCCGCGACCCGCCGCGCGGCCAGCGCCACCGGCCTGCGGGCCAGCAGCCCGTCCCGGTCGGCGACATGGTCACGCACCTTGGCCGAGGCGAGCACCAGCGAGACGGCCGCCGCGAGCCGCGCGCCCTCGCCCTGTGCGACGGACGCGGTCCGCATCCCGCGCAGGGGGCAGGGCCCGGCCGTACGCCGCCATCCGCCGCCCGCCGACTCGACCTGAGCCTCCGTCAGGACCGAGAGCAGCAGCCCGTCGTAATTGGTGACAATCCTCGCGAACTGCCCATGATCCCCGCGCAGTGCGAGACACAGCCCGCACAGATGCGCCATCCACTGGCTCTTGAGGCTCTCACCGAGCCTGTGACTGCAAGGCCGAACCATTCCGAACACGACAACCCCCCGTGGCGTGAACGACAACTGACAGGGCATTCGGAGTTCGACATGGCATCTGACCGGGCGTTGAGCAGCCGCGTTCCATCGACCACCCCGTTCACCCGTACGCACCAGCCGTCACCCGGACGCCGGGAAGAATCATATTTCACTCTCAGTCAGCAGCCGTGTCCAGCAACACCCTTGATACACGGGGGCCCTCGACGTATTGGCTGTGCACCAGTAGCGTCACAAACCCCCCGCGCGGCGTCTATCCACTTGGCGCGCGATCCGCATCATGGATGACCATAGGGATGCGGATAGCAATAAAGACCGCTGTGAGAGGAGGCGTCCATGGGATCGGTACGCAAGGCGAGTGCCTGGCTTGGGCTCGTTGACGACAACGATGACGAGCGCTACTACGACGACGACTACTCCGAAGGGACCGAGCAGCCCGGGGATGCCTGGGTGACGGACCCGCGAGTGAAGGTGGCCTCGGACGTCGCCGAGGTGAAGGGCCGTCGGATCGGCACGGTCACCCCGGACAGCTTCCGGGACGCCCGGGCCATCGGCGAGCTGTTCCGGGAAGGGGTTCCGGTGATCGTGAACCTCACGGCGATGGAGGCGACCGACGCCAAGCGCGTGGTCGACTTCGCGGCCGGCCTGACCTTCGGCCTGCGCGGCACGATCGAGCGGGTCGCCAACCGTGTCTTCCTGCTGACCCCCGCCAACACCGAGATCGTCAGCGGCGACCCGGCCGCACGCCGTGAGGACGGCTTCTTCAACCAGAGCTGAGGCAGGGCTGCTTACCGGCCCTGCCTCCCGCAGGGTTGAACAGAGGTCTTCCTACCGGAAGGCGTCGAGTCCGGTGAGCGCCTTGCCCAGCACGAGCTGGTGCATCTCGACGGTGCCCTCGTACGTGAGCACCGACTCCAGGTTCGTCGCGTGCCGCATCACCGGGTACTCCAGCGAGATCCCGTTGGCACCGAGGATCGTCCGTGCCGTACGGCAGATCTCGATGGCCTCTCGTACGTTGTTCAGCTTGCCGAAGCTGACCTGCTCGGGACGCAGGCGCCCGGCGTCCATGCGCCGCCCCAGATGGTGGGCGAGCAGAATCCCCTTGTGCAGTTCGACCGCCATGTCGGCGAGCTTGGCCTGGGTGAGCTGGAAGCCACCGATGGGCCGCCCGAACTGCTCCCGCGTCTTCGCGTACTCGACGGCCGACTCGAAGGATGCGCGTGCCGCGCCCATCGCGCCCCACACGATTCCGTAACGGGCGTGCGACAGACAGCTCAGCGGCCCCTTCAGTCCGACGACCTCCGGCAGCACGGCATCGGCCGGCAACCGTACGTCGTCGAGGACGAGTTCACTGGTGACGGATGCCCGCAGTGACCACTTGTGCTTGATCTCCGGCGCGGAGAACCCGGCGCCGGCGGTGGGTACGACGAACCCGCGGATCCCGTCGTCGGTCTGCGCCCACACGACGGCGACCCCGGCCACCGACCCGTTCGTGATCCACATCTTCCGCCCGTTGAGGACCCAGTCCCCGCCGTCGCGCTTGGCGTAGGTCCGCATGGCGCCGGGGTCGGACCCGTGGTCGGGTTCGGTGAGCCCGAAGCAGCCGATGACGTCACCGGAGGCCATGCGCGGCAGCCAGGTCTGCTTCTGCTCCTCGCTCCCGAAGCGGTGGATGGCGTACATGGCCAGGGAGCCCTGCACGGACACGAGCGACCGAATCCCCGAGTCGGCGGCCTCCAACTCCAGGCAGGCGAGCCCGTATTGCACGGCCGAGGCACCGGCACACCCGTACCCGTCGAGCGACATACCAAGGGCCCCGATGCCACCGAGTTCACGAGCGAGCTCCCGGATCCCGGGCAACTCGCCCTTCTCGTACCACTCGGCGACATACGGCAGCACCCGATCCGCCGCCCAGTCCCGCACGGTGTCCCGGATCGCCAGGTCCTCGGGGTCGAGCAGGTCGTCGATGCCGAGGGGGTCGGCGGGGTCGAAGGGGGGCAACTTCGAGGACATGGGCAGGGCCTCCGGGATCCAAGAAAACTACCAGCGCTAGTTACGATAACGCGGACGGATAGCCGCCGACGGCGAAGTACCCGGTACGGACAACGCCCACTTCCCAGCCGACCGCCACGGGCGGTGCGTGGGTGGGAGAGCGTGGTTCAGGCGGAGACGCGGGACTGTGTGACTTCCCTAGGGGCAGGCACCGCAGCCAGCGGAGCCTCGCCGCACTGCATGATGCGCGGCAACCGCAACGCCATCACCGCCCCCAGCAACAGCAACCCCGCGCTGACGAGCAAGGTGACATGCAGCCCGTGCACGAAGGCATGCCGAGCCGCGTCGCGCAGGGCGGCACCACGCACCCCGCCGAGCCGCGCGGCGACGTCATAGGCCTCCCCCAGCGAATGCCCCGCCGAGGCCGACGCGGACGCCGGTACACCGGGAACGGAGGACAGCCCGGGCGCGTAGGCCGCGTTCATGACGCTGCCGAGGAGCGCGATGCCGATGCCGGCGCCGAGTTGGTAGGAGGTCTCGCCGATCGCCGCCGCGCCGCCAGCCTGGGCCGGTGGTGCCTCGCTCAGCATCGACTCGTAGGCCCCGAAGAGCGTCATCTCCAGGCCGAAGCCCAGCAGCAGGAACCCGAAGAGCAGCAGCCCGGTGTTGTCCCGCCCGCCCATCGCGGTCAGCGTCAGCACCGAGAGCGCGGTCAGGCAGAAGCCGGTGCACACCATCCGGCGCGGGCCGAAACGCCGGAGCATCCGCGCCCCGAACAGCCCGGCTGCCATCGCCGCGAACGTCAGCGGCAGCAGCCGTAGACCGGTCTGCAGCGGCGAGAGCCCCAGTACCAGTTGCAGATACTGGGCCGCGATCAGCTCCAGGCCGACCAGTGCCAGCATCGCCAGCACGATGCAGCCGACGGAGGTGCTGAACGCCGGCCTGCGGAACATCCCCAGGTCCACCAGCGGATGCGTACGGCGCCGCTGCCGTCGTACGAAAAGAACCATCAGCACCGCGCCCACGAGCAACGGGACCACGGTCCACGCGCTCTCCACCGGCTCCCCGCCGCCGAGCCGCTTCACGCCCAGGACGACGCCGAAGAGTCCGCCGGCGGCCATCAGCGCGCCGACGACGTCCCACGGGCCGTCGCGGTCGCCGCGGGACTCGGGGAGCAGGAGGCGGCCGATCGGCAGGCTGATCAGCATCAGGGGGATGTTGACGAGGAAGACCGAGCCCCACCAGAAGTGTTCGAGGAGGAAGCCGCCGAGGAGGGGGCCCACCGCCGCGCCGACCGCCGCCACCGCGCTCCACACGCCGATCGCCACCGCGCGCTCGCGCCGGTCGGGGAAGACCTGGCGGAGGATCGACAGGGTCGCGGGCATGATCATCGCGCCGCCGACGCCGAGCAGCGCCCGCGCGAGGATCAGGACCTGCGCGTCATGGGCGAGGGCGGCCAGACCGGAGGCGATGCCGAACAGGCCGTAGCCGAGGAGCAGGATTCGTCTGCGGCCCACCCGGTCGCCGAGCGTGCCGAAGAGGATCAGGAGCGAGGCGCAGACCAGCGGATAGACGTCGACGATCCAGAGCAGCTCTATCGCGCCGGGTTTGAGGTCCTCGGTGACGGCGGGCACCGCGACATGGAGCACGGTGGCGTCGAGCGCGACGAGGAGCAGGCTCACGCAGAGGACGACGAGGACGACCCAGCGGTTCGCACCGGCCCCGGCCGCCCGACGGCGCAGCGCTGCGGCGGCCGTGGTCGTCCCGGACATGTACTACCTCCCAGATGTTCCCTCGCGTTCGGCGGGCTCACGGGGTGGGGGACTCCCCGTGACTGCGGCCGGAGAGGAGCGGTGTCTCCGACCCGCGCAAACGAAGGCGAGTGAGCGGCCAGCGTACGCGAATTCACGCCAATGCCACGTGGCGGACCTCTCACACTCTCCGGAGAACACGTGTGGCGTACACCACTCGCCCTCCTGTCGCCCCTGTCCGGACCACGCCCCGCCGGGGATACCGGTTCCGCGCGCCCTCGATAATCGAGCCCGTGACCGATCTTGAAGCACCTCTGCGCCGGGCGGCCCCGGCCCTCCTCGGGTACGCCGCCGTCCGGGCCCTGGGGCTGGTGGTGCTCGCGGTGTGGAGCGCGGCGCGCGGGAAGAGCGCGCACACCCTGCTGACGGCCCGCTGGGACGCCCTCTGGTACACCCGGGTCGCCGACCTCGGTTACGGCTACGAGATACGTCTCCCGAACGGCGACGTCCACTCGAATCTCGCCTTCTTCCCGCTGCTGCCCTGGCTGGAAAGGCTCATGCACGCGGTTACCCCGCTGCCGTACGCCGACGGCGGTCTCGCGGTGAGCCTGCTCGCCTCGCTCGCCGCGGCCTGGGGGATCTTCGCGGTCGCGGAGCAGGTGTACGGGCGCAGGGCGGGCGTGTGTGCCGTCCTGCTGTGGGCCGTGCTGCCGGTGGGGATCGTGCAGTCGATGGCGTACAGCGAGTCCCTCTTCACCGCGCTCGCCGCCTGGTCGCTGTACGCCGTGCTGACCGGTCGCTGGGTGACGGCGGGCGCCCTCGCCCTGCTGGCCGGGCTGACGCGACCCGTGGGGCTCGCGGTGGTCGCCGCGGTGTGGGTCGCGGCGATCGCCTCTCTCGTGCGGGAGCGCACCTCTTTCACGGGGGACGGCACCTCTTCCGTGCGGGACGGCACCTCTTTCGTGCGGGATCGCAGCACGGCGCCCGCGCCCGGCGCGCGGATATGGCCGCGCGCCCTCGGCATGGCGCTCGCGCCCTTGGGTGCCGCCGGGTACGTCCTGTGGGTCGGCCACCGCACCGGCAAGGGCCCGCTGGGCTATCTCGACGTCCAGGCCGGCTGGCGCAACGGTTTCGACGGGGGCGCGGCCTTCGCCCGTTTCATCGGCGAAAAGTTCACTTCGTTCCCCTCGGCCCTGGCCGGGGTGGGGCTGATCGTCGGGGTCGGGCTGGTGGTCTGGCTGTACGTCGTGGGGGTGCGGCAGGGGCAGCCGCTCCCTCTGCTGGTG
This sequence comes from Streptomyces sp. NPDC005492, assembly GCF_040605995.1. Classification (NCBI taxonomy): domain Bacteria; kingdom Bacillati; phylum Actinomycetota; class Actinomycetes; order Kitasatosporales; family Streptomycetaceae; genus Streptomyces; species Streptomyces sp. NPDC005492. Next base: position 50,873 of record NZ_JBEXDX010000044.1, on the reverse strand, counting down.
TACACGGGGGTCGTCACCGCGCTGGCGCTGTGCGCGTCGAGCTACTTCGGCTCGAAACCGCGCCTGCTGACGCCCGCCTTCCCCCTGTTGCTCCCCCTCGCACTCGCCCTGGCGAGGCTGCGTACCTCCAGGTCAGCGTGGGTGGTGGGCGGTGTCGCGGTGGCCTCGGCGGTGTACGGCGCGTTCTGGCTGAACGGCTCCGGTCCACCATGATCCGCACGGAGACACTCGGTGAGCGTCCGGCCAATTCCACCCCAGCATTTGGTGAACTAATTCATAAGCGCCATAAAACTCGACCCGGCATGATCAAAGGAATTGAAGGACGGAGCCACGCTGGATTGCGGAATCCTCGGAAATAAACCTGCCCCTGAGAGCTTTCCCACATCACATCGTCATCACAAAGCCGCTGATTCGCCGGGGATCCACACTCACTCGCTGTAACGTCGATTGGGTGCGTACCGAACGAAACCTCACCCGTCTGGACCGGGTGTTCGCGAGGCTGGACCGTGAACCCGAACGGCCGGCCAACATCGATGTGCCGAAGATGAGCCGGCACAGGGTCGTGCTGTTGGCGGCGACCCTGGCCTTCTATCTCGCCATCGTGTGGCTTGTCGTGACCACTTCCTGGCTGGTCCGGTTCGACTGGCAGGTCATGTTCTTCCGGCCGTACCAGCAGTGGGCGGGCATCCACTGGTTCGTCGACTACTACGTGGTGCTGGGCCAGCGCGGCCCGACCGCGGTGATGGTCGCGGCCTGGCTGGCCTGGCGCTCGTGGCGGCAGCACACCCTGCGCCCGCTGCTGACCCTGGGCACCTTGCTGCTGCTGCTGAACATCACGGTCGGCGCCGCCAAGCTCGGCATGGGCCGCCTCGGCCCGCACTACGCGACCGTCATCGGCTCGAACGAGATGGGCCTGGGCGGCGATATATTTCCCAGCGGCCACACCGCCAACGCGGTCGTGACCTGGGGAATCCTGGCATATCTGGCCTCCACTCCGGCCGCCCGCCGCTGGCTGTCCGCCGCGTCCGCGGTGACCTCGCTCGGCGTCGGTCTCGCCACGGTCTACCTGGGCACGCACTGGCTGAGCGACGTACTGCTCGGCTGGGCCGCCGGTCTGCTGGTGCTGCTCGCCCTCCCCTGGTGCGAGCCGCTGATCGCCCGCGCCGAGACCTGGATCTTCGACCTGCGCGACCGCTGGCGCGCCCGCCGCAAGGCTCCCGCGACCGCGACTGCGCCCGTGCCGGCCCCGGTCACCGCACCCGTGCGGCTCAAGCCGCGCACCTCCTCCTCGGGCGACGAGGTCCCGGCGGCCCGCGAGACGGTCACCGCGAGCCGCTCGGCCCGGCCGCCCGCCCATCTCGCGCCGGGCCCGCACACGACCCGCTCGGAGCGCACCCCGGTCACCCCGATCGGCAGCCGCCGCCCGCCCCACCCGGAGCGGGTGGCACGTGGCACCGCCTCGTCGGCGGCCCGCCCGGCGACGGGCGGCTGACCCCCACAAGACCGCGGGGCCGGTACGCACACTCCCGCCCCGCACCGAGAAGGCCCCGGTTCCACTGACGGAACCGGGGCCTTCGTCATGTATGCGTCCGGCCCGTCAGCCCTTCCAGGCGCGCGCCACCGTGCCGTCCCTGACCTCGAAGTTGATCCGTCCCGCGCGGAACTCCATGGTGATGATCGCCCCCGGCGGCAGCGCCCGCACGGTCGACCATCCGCGCTCCCGCGCGAGCCGCTCGGCCTGGGCGGCGTCGAGGCCGACATAGGCGTTCGGACTGTCCTGGGGCTCTGCCGGTGGAGTCGGAATGGATGCCATGCCGCCACGCTAGGCCCCATCCCGCGGGCACGGAAGTCCGGCCCTCTCACCGACTCACTCATCCGTCCGCGGTCACACTTCTGTCACAGGATCACGACGGGCGACATTTTCCGGCCGCGTCACACGTATGAGCGGTTCCGTACGCCTTCCGCAGGCATTCGAACGTAATTCCCGCATGTCGGTCCGGGCGGTCGAATAGCCGGGCGGAAAGCTTCGTGAGAACAGGTCCGGCGCCCCATTCCATTCGGATTCCGTGCGGCACGGCGTGAGCTGACGCCGCATAAGAGATTCACCGTTCCAGCACAGAATCGCCGTGGGGACCAGGCACCTGCCGGTCCAGCGCGCGGGACAGCCGGTCGCGGGAGGTCCTGATCCGCTCGATCAGTTCGGCGGGCTCCAGGACCTCGAACTCGAAGCCCGTCATCATCACGTGGATCACCATCACGTCGAGGTTCGGGGCCCCGGTCCGCAGCAGGCAGGCGGCCGGTCCGTCCGCCTCCAGGGTCCCGGCGGACGGTGAGATCCGCTCGACCGCCTCCCGGAGGGGCACCAGCAGCCGGACGACGGCGTGCGAGGCGTAAGCGCGCGTGGAGACCCCTTTCGAGACGTACGCGGCGAGGTCCTCGGCCGGTGGTGTGCGCGGGGTGAAGCGCGGACCGTGCGGCGGTCTGGGCGTGATGCGGTCGACGCGGAAGGTGCGCCAGTCCGCGCGGTCCAGGTCCCATGCGACCAGGTACCAGCGGCGCTCGGTGCACACCAGGCGGTGCGGTTCGACGCTGCGCCGGGTGGCCGTGCCGTCATGGCTCTCGTACGCGAAGCGCAGCCGCTCGGCGTCCCGGCACAGGGCGGCCAGTTCGGTCAGTACGGCGGGGTCGACGGCGGACGGCGCGGTGGTGCGCAGCATCGGCACGGTGAACGCGTTGAGGGCGCCCACCCGGCGGCGCAGCCGGTGCGGCAGGACCTGTTCGAGCTTGGTGAGGGCGCGCACGGAGGTCTCGCCGATGCCCTCGATGCCCTGACCGGCGGCGGTGCGCAGGCCGACGGCCACGGCGACCGCCTCCTCGTCGTCCAGCAGCAGCGGCGGCAACTCGGCGCCCGCGCCGAGCTGGTAGCCGCCGCCCGTGCCGGGGCTGGCGTTCACGGGGTAGCCCAGCTCGCGCAGCCGGTCGACGTCCCGGCGCACGGTGCGCGGGGTGACCCCGAGCCGGTCCGCCAGGTCGGCGCCGGACCACTCGCGGTGGGCCTGGAGCAGCGAGAGCAGGCGCAGGAGTCGTGCCGAGGTCTCCAACATGGTCAGAGTCTGTATCAGGTGCCGTAGGGCAGTTATCAAGGGCTGTACGGCAGTTGGGGCACCGTGAAGCAGGTGCTGTCCATGTCCCCCTGCGGGACCCACCCCCTGCCGTCCTGCCACCGGGCGACCGACAGACACGTCCTGCGGGTCGCCGGCGGTACGGCGAGCCGCTCGAAGGAGACGGGAAGCAGCAGGCCGTCGGCGGTGTAGTCCTCGCTGCGGTTCAGGAACTCGTCGACGCACGCGCGCGTGACGCCCGTTCTCGCGCATGACTTCGCCGCGTCCGTGAACCACATCGCCGCCGCCCAGCCCTCCAACTGCCACTGGGAATGCGTCTTCAGCCCCTTGGTCGCGTCCCGGAACTCCCGTACGGCGGGCTGCGAGGTGTCGTCGAAGTCGCGGCTGGACCCGGTCGCCCACAGCGCGTTGCGGCAGCGCGGGGAGTCCTTGTAGTCCTCGGGGACGGTCGACGTCCAGTTCTGTACGTTCGTCACCTTGGCGACGACCTTCGCGCCGACCTGGTCCATCGCCTCGCACAACTGGACGTTCCCGTGCGTGTCGAGGGCGTCGAAAACAAGGTCGGCGCCCTGCTGCTTCAGATCGGCCGCCGCCGCACGGAAGTTGGGCAGCGCGAAGTCCACCTGCTCGGTGACCACCTGGTAGCCCTCGGCCTTCAGCCCCTGCTCGACGAGCCGGGCGTAGGCGGCGGACGCGGCCTGGTTGTACGACACGACGGCGGCGGTACGGGCGCCCCGCTCGCGCTTGAAGTACCGGTAGACCTCCGTGCCGCCGTACAGCTTCCCGCCCCAGCCCGGGGTGCCGGCGCGGGGCGCGAGGCTGCCGTAGACGCCGTACAGGTGCGGCCAGGTGTCGTAGGCCGCGCCGATGGGCTGGCCGCCGATGTCGGGCACGCGCGCGTGGGAGACGCGCGGGGCGCCCGCGTAGTCGAGGGCGGTGGTGGCGACCAGGGCGACCACGGCGTCCCCATCGGCCCCGTCGATCAGTTTGCGCACGCACGCGTTGTTGCCGACCCCGCTGCCGCCGTCGTCGCACTCCCGCACCTCCACGGGGTGGCCGTCGATGCCCCCGCGCGCGTCGAGGCGGTCGAAGTACGCCTTGGCGCCGTCGCGGGGGCCGGTGAACGCGTCGCCGCCGACCGGGCTGGTCGCGCTGGTGATGATGCCGACCCGGATCGGCGCGTCGCCGCCCGGCGCGGGCGTACGGGTGCCGTGCTCGAAGTCGCTCTCCGGGAGGCGGCTGCCGCAGGCCGTGCCCGCCAGGAGCAGCAGCACCGCGGCGGCGGCCTCAGCAGCCCGCCGCGGGCGACTGCGAGGCATCGCCGCTCAACGCCACCAGCGCGCACAGGGTGTTGACGGACACCTTCCAGGTGCCGTCCTGTTCGACGCTCGTCCCGGAGGCGTTCGGGAGGGCGGTGGCGCCGTTGAGGGTCAGGCTGTACGTCACGGTCGCCCCGGTCGCCGAGGTGAACTCGACCTTCTGGACGGCCGCTTGGACCTGTCCGCCGCGTTTGTCGCCGCTGAAGGCCTTCAGGACGGGTGCCATCTGGTCGCCGTTCTCCAGGACGGCCTGTTTGTCCTCGGTGGAGGTGGCCGGGTCGAAGAACTTCTTCCAGTTCGCCTTGATCTCCGTCGTGGCGGCGGCCGGGTCCGCGGGCGCTGTCGCCGGTGCGCTCGTGGTCCGTTCCACGGACGGGGTCGGCGGTGGTGCGCTGCTCCCGCCTCCGCTGTCGTCGCTGCAGGCCGCCAGGGCCGGGCCGAGCACGAGGACGAACGCGGCCGCGACGAGCGTGCCCCGCCGCCCTGTTCCCCTTGTGTTCCTTCGCCTGAGGTCGCTCCCGAGAACCATCTGGCTCACCGCCGGGTGTCGGTCCGGGCCGTGCGCGCCCGGTGTTTTCAGGTCAGGTGTCAGAAGGCATAGTGCAAGCCATTGGCTGGCATGGACAGACACATGACATGTGGGAGCCGGAAATGCGGACAGCCCGACTGCGGACCGTGCACCCCGCCCTGTGGGCCGGCTGGGCCGCCTTCGCCGCGGGCGCGGTCCTGTGCGTGATCGGCTGGTACGGCGTCTCCGGCGAGCGCTACGCGGAACGCCAACTCCCCTACCTGGCCTCCTGCACGATCCCCGGCGCCGCGCTGATCGTCGCCGGCGCGGTCCTGTTCGCGCACGGCCGCAGCGTCCTCGCCACCGCGCGCGTGGAGGAGCTGTACGCCCTTCTCGTGGCCGCCGGGACGGCCGACGTCGAGGAGCCCGCGCAGCTCGCCGCCGCGCCCCTCGCGGTCGGCGAGGACCTGCTGATGGTGCCCGGCGGCACGCTGTGGCACCGCGCGGACTGCCCGTTGGTCGCCGGGAAGGCGGAGGCTGTGCCGGTGGATTCCAAGCTCGTGGCGAACGGCGAGTTGAGCCCCTGCCCGATCTGTGAGCCCGCCGAGGCCGACGACTGACGGCCCCGGTGTCCTCCCTGACGTACGACCTCACCCTCGCCGGCCTCTCGGTCGGCGCCGCCGCCGCGCTCACCGGGATCGGCCTGATCGTGACGTACCGGGCGACCGGCGTGCTCAACTTCGCGCACGGCGCGGTCGCGATGGTCTGCGCGTACGTGCTGCGGCAGTGCGTGGTCGGGTGGGGCTGGCCGTTGTGGCCGGCCGCGGTGGTCACGCTGCTGTTCCTCGCGCCCGGTGTCGGGGTGCTGCTGGAACGGTTCGTCTTCCGACCGCTCTCCCTCCAGGGCGGCGACCCGGCGCGGACCCTGGTCGCGTCCATCGGGGTGTTCGTGCTGCTGGTCGGCGGGGCGGCGCTGGTGTGGGGGCAGGGGGCGCGCGACGACGCGCCGGAGCTGATGTCGGCCGATCCCTGGGGCCAGTTGGCGGTGGTGTCGGTCCTCGCGGCGGGCGTCTCGGCCGTGATCCGCTGGACGCGGTTCGGGCGGGAGCTGCGGGCCGTGGTGGACGACCGGGGGCTCGCGGTACTGGCCGGCGTGGACGCGGACCGGGTGGCGGCGGCGGGCTGGGCGTTCGGGTCCTTCACGGCGGGCCTGACGGGCGTCCTCCTCGCCCCTTACGTCCGCCTGGACCCGTACGGTCTGCCGCTGCTCGTCATGGAGGTGGTGGCGGTCGCGGTGGCCGCGCGGATGCGGAGCCTGCCGGTGGCCGTGGTGGTCGCCCTGGGGATCGGGATCGCGCAGAGCCAGTCGACGAGGCTCCATCCGCCCGGCTGGAGCGGGCAGTTGGTGCAGACGGTGGGCGCGAACCTGTTCGTCGTGGTGCTTCTGGTGACGGCCCTGGTCCTCCCGGGGCTGGGCTCGCGGGACGCCCTCCCCCGAACGGCGACGTCGCACGTCACGACACCTCCCGCTGCCTGGATCGTGGCTGCGGTGCTCTTCCTCCTCCCCCTCGGCTTCGCGGGCTCGGACCTGCACACGTCGGTACAAGTACCGGCCCTGGGCGTGGTGTTGCTGTCGCTGGTGGTGGTCAGCGGGCGCGGCGGCCAGATCTCGCTGGGGCAGGCGGCGTACGCGGGCCTGGGCGCCCTGTTCACGGCGCTGCTGGCGGCGGGCCGCTTCCCGGGCCTGCCCCGCCTGCCCGAACTGGCCGCGCTCGCGGTCGCGGTACTCCTGGTGGCTCCCCTGGGCCTGCTCACCGGCTGGCCCGCGATCGGCCGCCACGGCCTGGCCCTCGCCCTCGCGACCTTCGCGGTCGGCGTCGGCGTCAGCCGCTTCGTCTTCACCCAGCCGTACGCCACATCGGGCCTGACTCTGGACCGCCCGTCCGGCTTCGACGGAGACCGCGCGTACTACGTCCTCGAACTCTCCCTCCTGTCCGTCGCGTTGCTGGCGACCCACGCCCTGCGCCGGGGCCGCACGGGCCGCGCCCTCGCGGCCCTACGGGACCACGAGCAGGGCGCGGCCGCGGCGGGCGTCCGGGTCCCCGCCCTGAAACTCCTGGCCTTCGTCGCGGGCGCCGCCCTGGCCGCCCTCGGCGGCAGCATGCTCGGCATGGGCCTGCGCGCCTTCGACCCCTCGGCCTACGACCCCGTCCGCGGCCTCCTCTGGTTCGCCGCGGCGGTCGTCCTGGGCGCCGACAGCACACTCGGCGCGTTGACGGCCGCGGCTCTCCTGGTGGGACTGGACGCGGGCACACGGGGCGGGGTCGCGGCGGCAGTAATCGGGGTGCTGGCGGTGTGCGTGGGGCGGTTCCCCGGGGGGCCGTACGAGGCGGTGCGCGGGGCGGCGGGACGGCTACGACTCCGGGGCGGCGAAGCTCGGCTCACGCCGGTGGGGGTGCGGGTTCGGGGGAGGTTGCGGCCCGCGGGCACACCCGCCGCCGTCGAGGCGGGTGCCAGGCGCCGGACGGCGCCCTCCGACCGACCGCGTCCTCCCCTGCGCACGCCGGCGAGCCCAGCCGTCCTCACCGCCCAGGCCCTGTACGCCCGTTACGACGGCTTCGCCGCCCTCGACGGTGTCGATCTCGTCGTGCGGGCCGGTCAGGTCACCGCCGTCGTCGGGCCCAACGGGGCAGGGAAAAGTACCCTGTTCCACTGTCTGGCCGGGACGGTGCGGCCCGTGCGGGGGCGGGTTCGGTTCGGGGGGCGGGACATCACGGGACTCGCCGCGCATGCGCGGACCCGGCTCGGGATCGGGCGGACTTTTCAACAACTCGCCGTCTTCCCCTCGTTGACCGTCGCCGAGAACGTGCGCGTTGGTGCCGAGCAGGGGCGGGCCGCCGAACCGGCCGCCGTAGAGCGGGCGTTGCGGCTGTTCGGGCTGGACGGGGACGTGCGGTCGCTGTCCGCCGCCGGGCTGCCCACCGGGACGCTGCGCCGGGTCGAGCTGGCGAGGGCGTTCGCGGGGAGCCCGCGTGTGCTGCTGCTGGACGAGCCCGCCGCCGGACTCGACACCGCCGAAGTGGCCGCGCTGACCCTGGTGTTGAGGGCGCTGGCCGCCGAGGGCACCGCCCTGCTCGTCGTGGAGCACGACCTCGATCTGGTCGCGGACCTCGCCCATGTGGTCCATGTGATGGCGGCGGGCCGCATCGTCGCCTCCGGCCCGCCGGACCGCGTCCTGGACGTACCCGGCACATGACCATCTCCCTGCGCCACGCGCGCGTGCGCTACGGCCCCCTCGAAGCCCTGCACGGCATCACCCTCGCCGCCCCCACCCACGGCCTCACCGTCCTGCTGGGCCGCAACGGCTCCGGCCGTACGACCGCCCTGCGCGCCCTCGCCGGTACGGTTGCCCTCTCGGGCGGTGCGGTGGTGTGGGACGGCGTCGACGTGACCCGCGTGCCCGCCCACGAGAGGGCTCGCCGGGGACTGTGTCTGGTGCCGGAACGGCAAGCCGTGTTCGGGTCCCTCACCGTCCACGAGAACCTCGAACTCGCCGCGGTCGCGCGGGACTACTCCACGGCCCTCGACGCGTACCCGCGCCTGAAGACCCTGCTCCCCCGCCGGGCAGGCACCCTCTCCGGCGGCGAGCAGCGCATGCTGGCCCTCTCCCGCGCCCTGCTGGCCCGCGCACGCGTGGTGCTCGTCGACGAACCGGCGCAGGACATGTCCCCCGCGGTAGCGGCCCACACGTACGACCTGCTGGCCGGGCTCGACGCCTGTGTGGTGATCGCCGAGCAGCGGCTGCCGCCCGTGCTGCGCGGCCGGGCCGCCCTCGTGTACGAACTGCGGCGCGGGACGGTCGCGTTCGGCGGTGAGGCGGCCGAACTGGAGTGACGGCCGCGCCCCCGCCCGGTCGACGGACCGGGCGGGGGCGGGCGACGGGTGCGGCTCGGCTCAGAGGTCGAGCTGCTGCCCGGGGACGATCAGATCGGGGTCACCGCCGATGACGGACTTGTTGGCGGCGTAGATCTTCCGCCAGGTGGTCCCGTGCTCGGCCGCGATGACGCTCAGCGTGTCGCCCTGGCGGACCGTGTAGTCGCCGCGGGACGTGCCGCGCGAGACGCTGTTCGTCCCGCGCTCCGACGTCGTCGCCGACTTCGACGGAGCGGACTGCGTGGTCGACTTCTTCGTCGAGGAGTTGGACTCGGTGGTCGACTTCTTCGTCGACTTCTCGGTGACCGTGCCGGAGGAGGCGGCGGGTGCGCTGCCCGACGCTCCGGCCCGTACCGAACAGACCGGCCAGGCACCCCAACCCTGGGCGTGCTGGACCTTGGTGGCCACGGCGATCTGCGCGGACCGGGAGGCCTGGTCGGCGGTGGCCGCGTAGGCCGAACCGCCGTAGGCGCGCCAGGTACCGGCGGAGAACTGGAGTCCTCCGTAGTAGCCGTTGCCGGTGTTGATGTGCCAGTTGCCGCCGCTCTCGCACTGGGCGATGCGGTCCCACACCCCGCTGTCGGACGCCGCGGCGTTACCGGTGGCGGCCAGCAGTCCCAGCGGGGCGAGCAGAACAGCCCCGGCGAGGACCGCCGTCGTACGCGCTTGACCCTTGTGGGCCTTGGGTGCGTTCTCGCGAGTGGTATCGGCACAGTCGGACATGTAGTTCCCTCTCCAACAACCCGGGGTCCCCCAAGGCGGTTCGCGGCTCCCACGCATCGGCGTGGTCCTCGCGCTCCTCCCCGTCCGCCGGAGGCTGTGCTGTTGAGCTGGCTTTGTTCGGCCGGCGGACGTGTCCCGAGCGGTGCTCGTTGCACACGGCGGAGGAATGTACGGATGTTGTCGCGCCGATGTCGACCAACTGGCCGTTGTGCCAGGCCAGTTGACTGTTACCCCGGGTAGCGGCATTTTCCGGCCACCCACTAGATTCCCTCTTTTCCTGATTTGTCGACCATCACCCCCCACGATCTGTGACTCGGTTCACGCAACCAACTCCCTTGCATTTCCCTCCAGTTGACAGGGAGTGTCCAATTCCGTACTCGGTGTGACACTGCGCGTCGGTTGGTTTGATTCGGTTCGCTCCGAAGCGTGACTCCCGCCACAGCTCTTCCGTTGTCTTCTTCATGAGCCCGGGACCCACCGGGCACCGCATTCCGAGGGAGCCACCCGTGCCGCGCATGCTCGACGTCAGCGACGACGTACGCGCCGAGATCGGCGACGAAGAAGCCGACCGGCTGCTCGCCGGAGACAACGCCCCGGGCAGTTACGACTGCACGTCCTGCCGCACCCAGGGCGACTCCGAACAGGAGCGCACCAGCACCGTCCTGTTCATCGGCGACGAGACCGCCGTCCTCGCCTTCGCCCACGCCACCTGCCTGCCCTCGCAGGTCGTCCAGGTCACCGAGGAGCAGTTGCAGGGCGCCGTCCGCTCCATCAGCGGCAACGCGCACGCCCCGGCCGGCGAACCGGACAGGGCCGTACCCGAGCAGGCCGTGCTCGGCGTGACCAGCGGACTCGTCCTGATCTCCGGGGAGTTGCACCCCGCCCTGGTCGTCGAGCCGACCGCGCCCATTGTGCGGCCCGGCTCCACCGGCGTCGGCGACGACTTCCTGCCGCTGCTGATCGAGCAGGGCTTCATGCCGCTCAGCGAGATCACCACCGTGCCGCCCGTGCTGCACGGCTGGTCGGTGCTGCTCGCCGCGGGCCAACTGCACGCCGTGCTCCAGCCGAGCGCCAACGGCGGTTCCCCGGTGGCCTGGTGGCAGGCCCACCAGCCGCTCCAGGTCACCGACAGTTGGCGGGCCGCCGCCAACAAGCACCAGCAGGTGCTGATGTTCGCCGCCCCGGTGGGCTCGATCGGACGGCAACCCCGCGAGGACCTGCTGCGCGGCGCACTCGACAAGGCCGCGGCGAACGGCCAGTTGGTCGGCTCCGCGCTGCCGCTCGCGGGCACCTGAGCCGCATCCCTTCAGGTCACGCGTCGTTTGGACATACGTGTACGCATACGACGTTCCCCGCAGCCGGCCCTACCAGCCGATCCCGTCCGCGCGATCGGACCGGGACAGCCCCGGCGGCGCATCGGCCACGCCGATCTACGACCGGCTCTATTCCGAGTGGGTCAAGACCTTCCGCTCGCTGCCGGGCGACCGCAGCGGCGAGGAGGAGCTGGGCTTCACCGCCTTCGGGCACAGCCCGCACAGCACGGGCACCTTCGGCGGCGGTTCGTTCGGCGGGGGCTCGTACAGCGCGTACAGCGCGGGGGCCTACAGCGCCCGGCAGCAGTCGCAGTGGCAGCGCGTCGGGCAGCTCGGCCAGCAGCACGCCCACACCGGGATGCACCACGTCCCGGCGGCCCTGCCACCCGGCCCGCGCCGCGGCATCTGACGCGGCACGCACGACGGAGAGGGCGGCCCCTGTGTGAAACAGGGGCCGCCCTCTCCGTCGTAGAACCGAACGTACGGAACCGAACGTACGGCTACTTCTTCTTGCCGCGCTTCTCGCGCACCCGTACCGAGATATGGATCGGGGTGCCCTCGAAGCTGAACTCCTCGCGCAGGCGGCGCTCGATGAAGCGGCGGTAGCCCGCCTCGATGAAGCCGGAGGCGAAGAGGACGAAGCGCGGAGGCTTGGTGCCGGCCTGGGTGCCGAAGAGGATGCGGGGCTGCTTGCCGCCGCGGACCGGATGCGGGTGGGCGGCGACCAGCTCGCCGAGGAAGGCGTTCAGCCGGCCCGTCGGGACGCGGGTCTCCCAGCCGGCCAGGGCGGTCTCGATGCCCGGGACCAGCTTCTCCATGTGGCGGCCGGTGCGCGCCGAGATGTTCACCCGGGGCGCCCACGCGACCTGGGCCAGCTCGGTCTCGATCTCGCGCTCCAGGTAGTAGCGGCGCTCCTCGTCGAGGGTGTCCCACTTGTTGAAGGCGAGGACGATGGCACGGCCCGCCTCGACGGCCATGGTGACGATCCGCTGGTCCTGCACCGAGATGGACTCCGACGCGTCGATCAGGATGACCGCGACCTCGGCCTTCTCGACGGCGGCGGCGGTGCGCAGCGAGGCGTAGTAGTCGGCGCCCTGCTGGAGGTGGACGCGCTTGCGGATACCGGCGGTATCGACGAACTTCCATGTCACGCCGCCGAGTTCGATGAGCTCGTCGACCGGGTCGCGGGTGGTGCCCGCGATCTCGTTGACGACGACGCGCTCCTCGCCCGCCACCTTGTTCAGCAGTGAGGACTTGCCGACGTTCGGGCGGCCGATCAGGGCGATCCGGCGGGGCCCGCCGACCGCGGTGCCGAAGGTCTGCTCGGGCGCCTCGGGCAGCGCCTCCAGGACGGCGTCCAGCATGTCGCCGGTGCCGCGGCCGTGCAGCGCGGAGACGGGGTGCGGCTCGCCGAGGCCCAGGGACCACAGGTAGGCGGCGTCGGACTCCCCGCTCAGACCGTCGACCTTGTTGGCGGCCAGCACGACCGGCTTGCCGGCCTTGCGCAGCAGCCGTACGACCGCCTCGTCGGTGTCGGTGGCGCCGACCTTGGCGTCGACGACGAAGACGACCGCGTCGGCGGCCTCGATGGCGTACTCGGCCTGGGCGGCCACGGAGGCGTCGATGCCGAGGACGTCCTGCTCCCAGCCGCCGGTGTCGACGACCTTGAAGCGCCGGCCGGCCCACTCGGCCTCGTACGTGACGCGGTCGCGGGTGACGCCGGGCTTGTCCTCTACGACGGCCTCGCGGCGGCCGATGATGCGGTTGACGAGAGTCGACTTGCCGACGTTCGGCCGGCCGACGACGGCGAGCACGGGCAGCGGCCCGTGTCCGGCCTCCTCGATGGCCCCCTCGACGTCCTCGACGTCGAAGCCCTCTACGGCGGCGAGCTCCATGAACTCCGCGTACTCGGCGTCGCCGAGCGCCCCGTGGTCGTGCTCCTCGCCGGAGCCGTCGGGCTGGATCTGGTCGTTCATGAAGTCCGTACCTCGTTCATCGTGGTGATCGGTGGAACCCCCGGATTTCGGGTGATCCACTACTCAAGTCTCAAGTGTCTCTTAGCGCCCGGTGAGGCGCCTGGCGTTGTCCAGGTGGGCGGCGAGCTGCTTCTGGATGCGCTCGGTCGCCTCGTCCAGTGCTTTGCGTGTACGGCGGCCGGAGCCGTCGCCCGCTTCGAACGGGTCGCCGAAGACGACGTCGACGCGGGAGCGCAGCGGGGGCAGCGCCTTTATCAGTCGTCCGTTCTTCTCTGCGGTGCCCAGCACGGCCACCGGCACGATCGGGGCGCCGCTGCGGACGGCGAAGTAGGCGAGCCCGGCCCGCAGCGAGGCGAAGTCGCCCTCGCCACGGGTGCCCTCGGGGAAGATACCGAGGACGCCGCCGGCCGACAGGACGTCCAGCGCCCGGGTGATCGCCGTGCGGTCGGCGATCGAGCGGTCCACCTTCAGTTGGCCGATGCGGAGCAGGAAGGGGTCCAGTGGGCCGATGAACGCCTCCTTCTTGATCAGGAAGTGCGTCGGCCGCGGTGCCACGCCCATGACCATGGGGCCGTCGACGCCGTGCGAGTGGTTGACGGCGAGGATCACCGGGCCGGAGGCGGGAACCCTCCAGGAGCCCAGCACGCGCGGCTTCCACAGCCCGTACATCAGGCCGACGCCGATGCGCCGGCCGACCTCGGCGCCCCGCTCGGATGCTGCGGTCACTTGGCGGCCCGCTTCTCCCCGACGAGGGTGACGACGCACTCGATGACCTGCTGGAGCGTGAGGTCGGAGGTGTCCACCTCGACCGCGTCGTCCGCCTTGGCGAGCGGCGAGGTCTTGCGCGAGGTGTCGGCCGCGTCCCGCTTCAGCAGCGCCTCGCGGGTGGCCTGCACGTCGGCGCCCTTCAGCTCACCGCTGCGACGGGCGGCACGTGCCTCCGGGGAGGCCGTGAGGAAGATCTTCAGGTCGGCGTCGGGCAGCACGGTCGTCCCGATGTCCCGCCCCTCCACCACGATCCCGTGCTCCGCGTCGGCGGCCAGCGACCGCTGCAGCTCGGTGATCCGGGCCCGCACCTCGGGCACCGCGCTGACCGCGCTGACCTTGGAGGTGACCTCCTGGGTGCGGATCGGGCCGGACACGTCCACGCCGTCGACGACGATCGTCGGGTTCGCCGGGTCCGTACCGGAGATGATCTCCGCCTTGCCCGCCACGGCGGCGATCTCGCTGGGGTCGTTGATGTCGACCCCGTTGTTCACCATCCACCAGGTGATCGCCCGGTACTGGGCGCCGGTGTCCAGATAGCTCAGCCCGAGCTGCGATGCCACGGCCTTCGACGTGCTCGACTTGCCCGTGCCGGAGGGGCCGTCGATGGCGACAATCACTGCCGGGGCGGTCCGGGCGGCGCCGTTTTCCACGGGAGGACACCTTCCTGGTGAAGGGTGGTGAGCGGGGTGGGGACGCGAGTGCGCCCCGGACAAGGTTACTGGGTGCGAGTCACTCGTCCGGCCGCGCCTTGTCGTCACCGGTCCAGCGCGATCAGCCCGCGTCGGGCGCCTTTCCCACGAGGGCGGCCATCATTCAGCCCGTCGGGCGCCTATCCCACAAGGGCGGCCATCATTCAGCCCGTCGGGCGCCTATCCCACAAGGGCGGCCATCATCCAGCCGGTCCGGCGCCTATCCCACAAGGGCCCGCATCATCCAGCCCGTCCGGCGCCTATCCCACAAGGGCCCGCATCATCCAGCCCGTCCGGCGTTTGAGGACGAGGCCCCTTCAGGGCCGAAGCGGGGGTCTGGGGGCGCAGCCCCCAGGGACGGCACCACCAGCGCAGGGCACCTACGGCCGCAACGCCCACCCTCGCTCCCGCAACGACGCCGTCAGCACGGCCGCAGCCTTCGGCTCCACCATGAGCTGCACATGCCCCGCCTGCTGCCCCGTCGCGTGCTCGATGCGTACGTCCTCGATGTTGACCCCCGCCATCCCCGCGTCCGCGAAGATCCGGGCCAACTGTCCGGGCTGGTCGTCGATGAGCACGGCCACGACCTCGTAGACCCGCGGAGCGGACCCGTGCTTGCCGGGGACGCGGACCTGCCCGGCGTTGCCGCGGCGCAGTACGTCCTCGATGCCGGCGGCGCCCTCGCCCCGCTTGACGTCGTCGGAGGACTGCAGGGCTCGCAGCGCCCGTACGGTCTCGTCCAGGTCGGCGGAGACGTCCGAGAGGAGGTCGGCGACCGGCCCCGGGTTCGCGGACAGGATGTCGATCCACATGCGGGGGTCGGACGCGGCGATCCGGGTCACGTCCCGGATGCCCTGCCCGCACAGCCGTACGGCGGCCTCCTCGGCGTTCTCCAGCCGCGCGGCGACCATGCTGGACACCAGATGGGGCATGTGGGAGACGAGGGCGACCGCGCGGTCGTGGGCGTCGGCGTCCATGACGACCGGCACGGCACGGCAGTGCGAGACCAGCTCCAGGGCGAGGTTCAGCACCTCGGTGTCCGTGTCCCGGGTGGGCGTGAGCACCCAGGGGCGCCCCTCGAAGAGGTCGGCGGTCGCGGCGAGCGGACCCGACTTCTCGCGCCCGGACATGGGGTGCGAGCCGATGTACGACGACAGGTCGAGGCCGAGCGCCTCCAGCTCGCGACGCGGACCGCCCTTGACGCTGGCCACGTCCAGGTAGCCGCGGGCCACGCCCCGGCGCATCGCGTCGGCGAGCACCCCGGCCACCAGCGCGGGCGGGGCGGCGACGATCGCGAGGTCGACCGGGCCGTCCGGCGCCTCGTCGGTGCCGGCGCCGAGCGCGGCGGCCGTACGGGCCTGCTCGGGGTCGTGGTCGGTGAGGTGGACGACGACGCCGCGTGCGGCGAGGGCGAGCGCGGCGGACGTACCGATGAGTCCGGTGCCGATGACGAGCGCGGTCCTCACTGGGCGATGTCCTTGCGCAGGGCCGCGGCGGCACCGAGGTACACGTGCGCGATGTCGGCGCGGGGCTTGTCCGACTCGATGTGCGCGAGTATGCGGACCACGCGGGGCATCGCGCCCGCGATGTCGAGTTCCTGGGCGCAGATCAGCGGCACATCGGAGAAGCCTTCGCCGAGCTTGCGGGCGGCGGCCGCCGGGAAGTCGCTGTGCAGATCGGGCGTGGCCGTGAACCAGACACTGATCAGGTCGTCCGCGCTGAGGCCGTTCCGCTCCAGGACGGCGGTGAGCAGCGCTCCGACCTGCTCGTCCATGTGGCCGGCCTCGTCCCTGTCCAGTTGGACGGCACCCCGGACCGCTCGTACCGCCACGGCTTGGCTCCTCGCTGATCTACGTCTCTGATGTACGGCTCCTGCTGCATCCAGCCTAGTCAGCCCGTCCGGTGGGGGCGCGCGGCGCCCGCACGCTGAGACGGTCACCGATCGGGGTGAGATCATCCCGGTATGCCTCTTTACGCATGCCTCCGAGTCCGCTCTCATGGGCTGGTAGCCCGCCTCGGGGGAGGCCCACTTTGAAGCGTCCAGGACCCTTGCTCACACTTCTGACGGGCCTGTTGCTGGGCCTGTTCATGCTCACGCTCAACGCGACGTCCGGGACGAAGACGGTCTCGTCGACGAAAACAGACCCGTCACCAGCACAGTCGGTCTCCACGTCACCCACACCCACACCGACCGTGACACCCAGCCCGACCCCCTCCAAGACCCCTGTGCCGAACGCCAGTTACGCCGGCCGCACCGACGACGACGCGGCCTCGGTCGCCGTGTCGATCCGGAACGGCAGGGCGGTCGCCTACTTCTGCGACGGCCGCTACAAGGAGGCCTGGCTGCGGGGCCCGGTCGAGGACGACGGCACGATGCGGCTCACCGCCAAGAACGGCGCCGTACTCGACGGCAAGCTCCAGCAGGGCACGAAGATCCGCGGCACCGTCAAGGACGAGGGCCGGTCCTACGCGTTCACCGCCGCCAAGGCCGTCAAGCCGTCCGGGCTGTGGCGGGCCACCGCCAAGGTGCGCGGCGCCAAGATCGACGGCGGCTGGATCGTGCTGCCCAACGGCCGCCAGACCGGCATCGTCACCCGCGACGGCAAGGCCACCGCGGCACCCCGTATCGACCCCGGGACCGGTGCGGTCACGGTCGACGGACAGCAGCTCACGGCCCAACCCGTCACCCCCTGACCCACCGTCCGCCTCAGGGAGCCGATCATGACCGCCGACCCGAACGCCGCCACTCAGTCCTACCCCCCGCCCCCGCGCCACCGCGACAGCCCCGCCCGCTATCTGGTGCCAGCGCTGGTGGCCGCGGCCGTCGCCGTAGGACTCGGCGTCTACGGCAAGGTCCACGATCCGGCGGGCACCGCCTTCAACCTCGCCGGCTTCAGCAGCACAGGCGCGGTGAAGTCCTGGCTCGCGACGACCGCGTTCTTCTTCGCCCTCGTCCAGGTCGTCTCCGCCTTCATGGTCTACGGCAGGCTGCCGGGACCGAGCTGGTCGGCGACCCTGCACCGCTGGTCGGGGCGGATCGCGTTCCTGGTGGCGGTCCCGGTCGCGGTGCACTGCCTCTACGCCTTCGGCTATCAGACGTACTCGACACGCGTGATGTGGCATTCCGTCCTGGGTTGCCTGTTCTTCGGTGCCTTCAGTGCCAAGATGCTGCTGCTCCGCTCGGAGCGCCTGCCCAACTGGCTGCTACCGCTGATCGGCGGGCTGGTCTTCACGGCCCTCACGTTGATCTGGCTGACATCCGCCCTCTGGTTCTTCCGCACCTTCGGAGTGACTACATGACCGACAGCTCGACGCGCCGCACGGTTCTCGCCACGGGTGCGGCCGCCGCGCTCGCCGCGGGATGCAGCAAGTACGGCGACGGCAACGACTCCTCGGGCTCGTCGTCCGTGCGGGCCACCGGTGGCCAGGAGTTGGCGAAGACGTCCGAGATCCCGGTCGGCGGCGGCAAGATCTTCAAGGACAAGAAGATCGTGGTGACCCAGCCGACGAAGGACGAGTTCAAGGCCTTCTCGGCGATCTGCACCCACCAGGGCTGCACGGTGAGCACCGTCGCGAACGGCACCATCGACTGCCCCTGCCACGGCAGCAAGTACCGCGTCGCGGACGGCTCGGTGGAGGCAGGACCGGCCCCGAAACCGCTGCCGGTGGAGCAGATCAAGGTGGAGGGAAATTCGATCCGCCTGGCGTGAGACGCGACGTACGCTCCGGGCATGCAACCGTTGCACCCCGAGGCCCTGGTCCGCGACCACACGATCTACGCCTGCGTGATGGGTTCCCGCGCCTTCGGCCTGGCGACGGACACAAGCGACACGGACCGCCGAGGCGTGTACGTCGCCCCGACTCCCCTGTTCTGGCGCTTCGACAAGCCGCCGACGCATGTGGAGGGCCCGGCGGAGGAGCAGTTCAGTTGGGAGCTGGAGCGCTTCTGCGAACTGGCCCTGCGCGCGAACCCCAACATCCTGGAGTGCCTCCACTCCCCCCTCGTCGAGCACGCCGACGCCACCGGCCGTGAACTCCTCGCCCTGCGCGGCGCGTTCCTCTCCCGCCGGGTCCACGAGACGTTCACGCGCTACGCGCTCAGCCAGCGAAAGAAGCTGGAGGCCGACGTCCGCCTGCACGGAGCACCCCGCTGGAAACACGCGATGCATCTGCTCCGCCTCCTGACGAGCGCCCGCGACCTGCTCCGCACCGGCACCCTCACGATCGAGGTAGGAGACCAGCGCGCCCGCCTCCTCACCGTCAAACACGGCGAAGTCCCCTGGCCCGAGGTCGAGTCCTGGATGACCCGCCTGGCAACGGAGACGGACGAGGCAGCCACCCACACCCCACTCCGACCGGAACCGGACCGAGCTCGCGTGGAGGACTTCCTGACCCGGGTCCGCCGGGCGTCAGCCCTCCAGTGAGCCACTGCCCGCACGCGGCTCGGCGACCAACGTCCGGACCCCCGACCAAACCAAAGCGGCCGGCCCGGACCCCCGGAACCGGCCGCCCACAACCACCGCTTCTACAGATCGACTTCCTGCATCAGCATGCCGACCTCGGTGTTCGACAGCCGTCGCAGCCAGCCCGACTTCTGGTCGCCCAGGGTGATCGGGCCGAAGGAGACGCGGACCAGCTTGTCGACCGGGAAGCCGGCCTCCGCGAGCATGCGGCGGACGATGTGCTTGCGGCCCTCGTGGAGGGTCACCTCGACCAGGTAGTTCTTGCCGGTCTGCTCGACGACCCGGAAGTGGTCCGCGCGTGCGTACCCGTCCTCCAGTTGGATGCCGTCCTTGAGCTGCTTGCCCAGATCGCGCGGGATCGGGCCCACGATGTGCGCGAGGTAGGTCTTCTTCACGCCGTACTTGGGGTGGGTCAGCCGGTGCGCCAGCTCGCCGTGGTTGGTGAGCAGGATCACACCCTCGGTCTCGGTGTCGAGCCGGCCGACGTGGAAGAGCCGGGTCTCCCGGTTGGTGACGTAGTCGCCGAGGCACTGCCGGCCCTCGGGGTCCTCCATCGTGGCGACGACACCGGCGGGCTTGTTCAACGAGAAGAACTGGTACGACTGCGTCGCCACCGTCAGCCCGTCGACCTTGATCTCGTCGTGCTCCGGGTCGACCCGCAGCCCCTGCTCGACCACGATCTCGCCGTTGACCTCGACCCGGGACTGCTCGATCAGCTCCTCGCAGGAGCGCCGGGAGCCGTAGCCCGCGCGCGCGAGGACCTTCTGGAGCCGCTCGCCCTCCTGCTCGGCGCCCGGGAAGGTCTTGGGCGGCTTGATGTCCTTCTTGCCCGCGTACCGCTCCCGGTTGCGCTCCTCGGCCCGCGCGTCGTACTCACGCGAGGTCGCCGGCACCGAACGCCCGCGTCCGGTGCCCTGGCCCTGTTTGGGGCCGCCCTTGGCACCGCCGCGCGCGGAGGCGCCGCGCCCGGTCTTGGGGCCCTCGTGGGACCCCGTGGGGCCTACGTCGTAGCGGCGCTCCTCGGGACGCGGCTTTCCGGCGCGCTTGGGCCGGTCGTCGCGCCCGCCCGCGCCCCTGGGCTGGGACCCACCGGAACCCCGGGAGCCGCCACCTCCACCGGAACCGCGGGGATTGCCGCCCCCGCCGGTCCCGCGGGGGTTGCCACGCCCGCCGCTTCGGCCATTGCCGCCGCCACTGCCACTGCCACTGCTTCGCATCAAAGTTCCGTCGTCGTCGTGTCGTCTGCATCTGCATCCGGTGCATCCGGATCGAACGACGGGACTCCTTCCAGCGTCTCCGCCTCGATCGCCTCGGCCTCAGGGAGGAAGGGCGCGAGTTCCGGTAGCTCGTCCAGGCCGCGCAGGCCCATCCGCTCCAGAAAGTAGTTCGTCGTCGTGTACAGGATCGCACCTGTTTCGGGTTCCGTGCCCGCCTCCTCGACCAGACCGCGCTGCAACAGGGTGCGCATCACCCCGTCGCAGTTGACTCCGCGGACCATCGAGACCCTGCTGCGGCTGACCGGCTGGCGGTACGCGACCACCGCCAACGTCTCCAGAGCCGCCTGGGTGAGCCGGGCCTGCTGCCCGTCCAGGACGAAGCCCTCGACGGCCGGCGCGAACTCGGGCCGGGAGTAGAAACGCCAGCCCCCGGCGATCAGCCGCAGCTCGAAACCGCGCCCCTGGACGGTGTACTCGTCGGCCAGCTCGCGCAGCGCGTCCGCGATCCGCCGCTTGGGCCGCTGGAGTATTTTCGCGAGGTGTTCCTCGGTCGCGGGCTCGTCCACGACCATGAGGACGGCCTCCAGGGCCGGCTTGAGGTCGAGCTCCGCGACGGCGGGCCCGCCCGCGGGCACTCCGGTGGTCTCCTCGCTCACGCCTTCTCCTCCTTGGCGGGACCATCCTTGATCGGCTCGTCCTTGATCGGCTCAGGCGGCCGGTCGAACTCATCGGTGACCATGGGCTCGGCCGCCTCCCCACCGGTCCAGCGGACGAGCAGATCGCCGAGCGCGGTCTCCTGGTCCAGGGCCACGGCCTTCTCTCGGTACAGCTCCAGCAGGGCCAGGAACCTCGCCACGACGGTCAGGGTGTCGTCGACGTCCTCGACCAGCGTGCGGAAGCTGGCCTCGCCGAGCTCCCGCAGCCGCGCCACCACGATCCCCGCCTGCTCCTGCACGCTCACCAGCGGCGCGTGGATGTGGTCGACGTACACCTGCGGCTTGGGCCTTGGCTGCATCGCCTTCACGGCGAGCTTGGCGAAGCCCTCCGGGCCGATCCGGATGACCACCTCGGGCAGCAGCTCGGCGTGGTGCGGTTCGAGGCCGACGGTACGGGGGTAGCGCCGGGCCTCCTCGTCGAGGCGGCGGTTGAAGATGTCGGCGATCTGCTTGTACGCCCGGTACTGGAGCAGCCGGGCGAAGAGCAGATCACGCGCTTCGAGCAGCGCGAGGTCGGCCTCGTCCTCCACCTCGGCGGCGGGCAGCAGCCGCGCCGCCTTCAGGTCGAGCAAGGTCGCCGCGACGACGAGGAACTCGGTCGTCTGGTCGAGATCCCAGTCAGGACCCATCGCCCTGATGTGCGCCATGAACTCGTCGGTGACCTTGGACAGCGCCACCTCGGTGACATCGAGCTTGTGCTTCGAGATCAGTTGGAGGAGAAGATCGAAGGGCCCCTCGAAGTTGGCGAGCCGCACCTTGAAGACACCGTCGTCGGGTTCCTCCGCGGCTTCTTCTACGACAGCTTCTTCTACGACAGCTTCTTCTACGACTTCCTCAACGACCACTTCTTCTACGACGGCCTCGGGCTCCGGAGCCGAACCCGGCCCCTTGCCCAGCGCACGCCGACGTCCGGCGGGTGCGCCGGCGGCGGGAGCATCGTTCGAGGTCATGGCCCCCGCAGGCTACCGCTACCGCCCGCGGAGCCGGCGGACGAGAATGCTCGCGTCCCCGCGGGACTCCAGATCGGCCAGGACGACGGCGACCGCCTCGCGCACGATCCGCCCGCGGTCGATCGCGAGGCCGTGCTCGCCCCGGAGCACCAGACGGGCGTGCTCCAGGTCCATCAGCTCCTCGGCGGAGACGTACACGGTGATCTTCTCGTCGTGCCGCTCCCGCCCGCTGGGACGCCGCTGGGCGGGCTGTCGGCCGCGCTTGCGGGGCTGCCCGGCGGCAGAACCTTCCTGCGCCTCCTGGCGTCGTACGGAGCCCTCAGCGGCCCGGCTGCGGGACTCGCCCGCGTCCGCGTCGGCCGCGACGTGCTCCGCGCCCTCGCCGTCACCGCCCTGGGCGGGTACGGACTGCGGGGCGTCTTCCCCGGCGGCGGCACCGTCGCTCTCCCCCGCCGGAGCCGGTACCCGCGCCTCGCCGTTGGACTGGCGCCTGGGGCTGGAGGCCTGGAGCGCCATCCCCCCTGTCGTACGGAACAGTTCGTCGGCCCCCGGCAGACTCACTCGGCGTGACACCGGGCGAGCACCTCCCTGGCGAGCTGGCGATAGGCGGCGGCACCGACGGAGTTGGAGGCGTACGTGGTGATCGGCTCACCGGCGACCGTGGTCTCCGGGAAGCGCACCGTGCGCCCGATGACCGTGTGGTAGACGTGATCGTCGAACGCCTCGACCACGCGGGCCAGCACCTCACGGCTGTGCACGGTCCGGGAGTCGTACATCGTGGCGAGGATGCCGTCGAGCTCCAGCTCGGGGTTGAGCCGCTCCTGGACCTTCTCGATGGTCTCGGTCAGCAGCGCGACACCGCGCAGCGCGAAGAACTCGCACTCCAGCGGCACGATCACCTTGTGGGCCGCCGTCAGGGCGTTCACGGTGAGCAGGCCGAGGGAGGGCTGGCAGTCGATCACGATGTAGTCGTAGTCGGCCATCAGCGGCTTCAACGCCCTTTGCAGGGTGGACTCGCGCGCGACCTCGCTCACCAACTGCACTTCGGCGGCGGAGAGATCGATGTTGCTGGGCAGCAGGTCCATGTTCGGGACCGCGGTCTTCAGGAGCACCTCGTCGGCCGACATGCCCCGCTCCATGAGCAGGTTGTAGACGGTGAGGTCCAACTCCATGGGATTCACGCCGAGTCCGACCGACAGCGCGCCCTGCGGGTCGAAGTCGACGAGCAGGACACGTCGTCCGTACTCGGCCAGCGCGGCACCCAGGTTGATGGTCGACGTGGTCTTGCCGACGCCGCCCTTCTGGTTGCACATCGCGATGATCGTCGCGGGGCCGTGACTGGTCAGCGGACCCGGGATCGGGAAGTACGGCAGCGGGCGTCCGGTCGGGCCCACGCGCTCACGGCGTTGGCGGGCCGCGTCGGGCGCGAGCGTGGCCGCGTACTCGGGATCGGGCTCGTACTCGGCGTCGGGGTCGTAGAAGTGCCCGTCGGGCAGTTCGTCGTAGTCGGCGAACTGGTTGCGGGGCGCGCCCCTTCCGTCGCCGGCCATGGCGTTCACGTGATGGCCATCCATGCTCTGGTGTGCTGGCTGAGTCACCCCTGGCTGCTGGTGACCCTGGTGGGCTGCGAAGGTGCGCACAGCGACGGAGCCGACAGCCTCGAACCCCGCGGGCTCCTGGCCCCTTGCCGGCATTCCTGGTTGACCACCCCCGGGAGAAAATGTCGACTCATTCACAAGTCGTCTTACCTCCTTGGTGACCAGGGAACTTCTCGATAGGTCAGCGTGGCACCATGCCGACGGTTGGCGACTCTATGGCGTGTCGGGCGTTCGCAGCAACACAATCCGCCTTACCCGGCCCGATGTGTCGGCAATGAAACATCCCTCTGTCAAGGGCGTACGGCAGTCGCACAGCAGGTTTCACCGGTGCACGAATCGGGTCAAGGGTTATGTTCGGCGCGAGTTGACCGAGTGCCGCAAAGTGACCATACACACATCCGGCCGGACCTTGTCGGGCAAGGTCCGGCCGGGCGCGCGGTGTTGACGACCTGTGTTGACGTATCGCCTTTTACCGAACGGTGACTTGGTCGGCGGCGTCAGCCGAGCAGCGACTCCAGCTCCACATGCTCCAGTCCGTGCGCCTCCGCGACCTCGCGGTAAATGACCTTGCCGTCATGGGTGTTGAGACCCTTGGCGAGAGCAGGATCACGTCGCAGCGCCTCGGCCCAGCCGCGGTTCGCGAGCTCCACGATGTACGGCAGCGTGGCGTTGGTGAGCGCGTAGGTGGAGGTGTTCGGCACCGCGCCGGGCATGTTGGCGACGCAGTAGAAGACCGAGTTGTGGACCGGGAAGGTCGGCTCGGCGTGGGTGGTGGGACGCGAGTCCTCGAAGCAGCCGCCCTGGTCGATCGCGATGTCGACAAGCACACTTCCGGGCTTCATCCGCGCCACGAGTTCGTTGGTGACCAGCTTCGGGGCCTTGGCGCCCGGGATGAGCACCGCGCCGATGACGAGGTCGGCGTCCAGGACGGCCTTCTCCAGCTCGAAGGAGTTGGACATGATCGCCCGGACCTTGGTGCCGAAGACCTTGTCGGCCTCGCGGAGCTTGTTGATGTCGCGGTCGAGCAGCGTGACGTGGAAGCCCATGCCGACGGCGATCTGCGTCGCGTTCCAGCCGGAGACACCGCCGCCGATGACGACGGCCCGCGCGGGCTGGGTGCCGGGGACGCCGCCGGGCAGCACACCGCGGCCGCCGACCGAGCGCATCAGGTGGTAGGCGCCGACCTGCGGGGCCAGCCGGCCGGCGACCTCCGACATCGGGGCGAGCAGCGGCAGGGCGCGGCCCGGCAGCTCGACGGTCTCGTAGGCGATCGCGGTGGTGCCGGACTCGATGAGCGCGTCGGTGCACTCCTTGGAGGCGGCCAGGTGCAGATACGTGAAGAGGGTCTGGTCCTTGCGGAGGCGGTGGTACTCCTCGGCGATGGGCTCCTTGACCTTGAGCAGCAGGTCTGCGGCGGCCCAGACCTCGTCGGCGGTGGCGAGGATCGTCGCGCCCGCCGCCACGTACTCGACGTCCGGGATCGAGGAGCCGACACCGGCGTTCTGCTCGATGAGGACCTGGTGGCCGTGGCGCACCAGCTCGTGCACGCCGGCGGGGGTGATGGCCACCCGGAACTCGTTGTTCTTGACCTCGCGGGGGATGCCGACCTTCACGTCGATCACGGTCCTTGGCTCAGAGGGTGTGGGGCAATACATCTCATACCCGGACATGCGTGAGCGCACCGGGAGACCGCAGGAGAAGGTGCGGCAGAGCCAGTTTAATGAAGGCGTTCTCGCTGTCTAGCCTTTCAATGCATCAATCTTCGCCAGGTGTACTACGGATTTCGCAGGCGTTAGCGTCATGTTCCAGGGATTCGGGGGCCGGATCGCCCTCCTGGAGCTCCTCGCCGAGCATCCGCTCGGCGGTCCCGCGGTGCAGCGCGGCGGACGCCGGGTCGCCGAGCCGGTCGAGCGTGTCGGCCAGCCGCAACTGCAGTGCAGCCTGCAGCCGTACGTCCTCCGCGCGGCGGGCCCACTCGATGGCCTCGTGGCAGGTGAGCAGCGACTCCTCGGGGCGGCCCGCGTACTCCTGGACCCGGGCCAGCTCGCTCAACGCCCGTGCCTGGGCAGGCGCGTCGCCGTTCTTGCGGTACCCGGCGACGGCCGCCCGCCAGTTCCTGAGCGCCTCGCCGTAACGGCCCGCGTAGGTGTGCGCGGCGGCGATCCGGCCGTACAGCCGGGCGGCCTCCGCGCGCTCGTCCCGGGCGAGCCGCTGGGCCAGCGCGCGGCCGAACCAGTCGGCGGCCCGGTCGTGGTCCCCCAGCTCCTGATGCGCGCCGCCTACGGATTCCATCGCGCGACCGGTCGCGTACGGGTCATTTGCCTCGCGTCCGGCGTCCAGCGCGGCCCGGTAACGAGCCAGCGCCTCGGTCGTACGGCCGGTCTGCGCGTCGAGATCGGCGAGGTTCAGCAGCGCGGCGGCCTTCTCGCGGGGCAGCTTCCGCCGCTCGGCCACGTCGAGGACCAGGCGGTGGATGCCGTAGAGCTCGGGCGCGGCGGCCTGGGTGCCGAAGTGGGCGACCATCGCCCGCACGAGCTGGGCCATCAACCGGCGGGCCAGGGTGTCGAGTTCACCGTCGGCGACCGCGAGCCGGGCGCAGGCCAGCAGGGCGGGCTGGCTGACGCGCAGCCAGTCGGCGGCGGCCCGAGGGGTCGGGAAGCGCAGCGAGCGGGGTGTGCCCAGGAGTTTCTCGCGGGCCTGGGGGCTGTCGGTCTCGGTGATGGCGCGGCAGGACTGGAGCAGCCGTACGATCCGCTCCAGCATGCGGGCGCGGGCCAGTTGGATCTCGGCCGGGCGGTCCTGCCTGTCGGCGAGGGCGCGCAGCAGGGGGTGCAGGCATCCGGGGACCTCGTACTGCGGCTGTGGCGAGTCCACGGCGTGCAGCAGGCCCGCGGTGACGAAGTCGTCCAGGGTGGCGCGGGCGCCGTTGACCGAGCAGCCGGCCAGCGCGGAGGCGGTCTGCGGGTCGACCAGGCCGGCCGGGGCGAGGGAGAGCAGTCGCAGTATCCGGGCGGCGGGGCTGGGCAGCGAGCCGTAGACGAGCCGGAAGACGCGGCTGAGGGGGGTGCCCTCGTCGCTCTCGGTGTTCAGGTGCTTGGCGAGGTCGGCGACGGCGGCCTGCGGCCGGGCGGCGAGCCAGCCGCCGGCCAGGGTCAGCGCGGCCGGCTCGGCCCGGCACACCTCGACCAGGCCCTCGGCGGCACGCGGGTCGACGGTGATGCGGACCGCGCCGGTGTAGCGGGTGAGGAGTTCCAGCGCGGCCTTGGTGTCGAGGCCGCCCAGGGTGCACGGGCGGACGTCCGCGATACCGGTCAGCGGGCCGCCGGAGACGGCGACGACCAAGCAGTCCGGGGTGTCCGGCAGCAGGGCGTCGACCTGCTCGGCGTCGGCCGCGTCGTCGAGCAGGAGCAGCGCCCGCCGGTCGGCGAGGGCCGCGCGCAGGATGTCCGACAGGTCGTCCTCGGAGGCGCCGGCCGGGGTGGGCAGTTCCAGGGCGTTGAGCAGTTCGCGGGCGGTGCGCTCGGTGGGGACGGGGGTGCCGTCGGGTTCGCTGAGCCGGGCCCGGAGCACACCGTGGTCGTAACGGTCAGCGACCTGTCGGACGAGTTCCTCGGCGAGGGCGGTGCGGCCGGAACCGGGCTTGCCCGCGATGAGGAGGACGCGCGCGCGAGGGGCCTTGCGGCCGGCGATCGTATCCAGGCCCGCGCGCTCGATGTCGGCGCGCAGCTCCTTCAACTCTCTTGCGCGGCCCAGGAATTGGCCCTCGCTGGAAATGTCCTCCGACAGCTTCACGTCGCCTGCGTCCACCGCCTGATCCGTCACGGGCCACACTCCCGTCCCACTGCACACGCATAGCCCGCCGGGACTCCGGTTCGGGTGTTTCCAGAGCCTAGTTCACGCTCTGCGACGAATCGTGCGGAGCACGGCGGGCACATCCCCCGATCGGATCAGCCGATCGTCACACCAAAGGGCCGACGGAGGGGAAGGGTTGGGTTCAGGACTCGAAGGGACGCGCGGGCCACGGTGCGTCGGCGGGGCGCAGTGCGTCGAGGCCGTTGCCGTGCCGGGCGGCGACCACCGAGAGGACGCCGACGACGAGGCAGTTGTTGTGCAGGTCCCCCGCGAGCACCCCGCGGACCAGGTCGTCGAGGGGCACGCGCGCGTGCTCCATGTCGGCCTCCTCGTCCTCTACCTCGAAGCGCTGTCCGTCGGCCTCGGACAGATCGCGGGCCAGGAAGATCCGGATGGCCTCGTCGCAGCCGCCGGGGGTGGTGTAGACGTCGGTCAGCACCCGCCAGTCCTCGGCCTTGACGTGCGCCTCCTCGTACAGCTCGCGCTGGGCGGCGTGCAGCGGGTTCTCGCCGGGGACGTCGAGCAGTCCGGCCGGGATCTCCCACAGCTTCTGCCGTACGGGGTGGCGGTACTGCTTGATGAGCAGCACCCGGTCCGCCTCGTCGAGGGCGAGGACGGCCACCGAGCCGGGGTGGACCTGGTAGTCGCGGTGCACGACCGCGCCGCCGGGCATGACCACGTCGTCGGTGCGCACGGAGGTCTTGTTGCCCACGAAGGGGGTCACCGTCGCCCGGATCTCCCACTCCTCCGGAGTGTCCTTGATCGTCATGCGCTGTCCCTCCACCTGTACCCGAACGAACGGCCGGGGTGCGCACCTCTTGAAGGCGCGCACCCCGGTCACCGTACAACTTCTGTACTACTTGCCTGTCTTGCGTGCTACGGCGGCCTTGACCAGGCCCGCGAAGAGCGGGTGCGGCCGGGTCGGGCGGGAGCGCAGCTCGGGGTGCGCCTGGGTGGCGACCAGGTAGGGGTGCGCCTCGCGCGGGTACTCCACGTACTCGACCAGCTTGCCGTCCGGGGACGTGCCGGAGAACTGCAGTCCGGCCTTCTTCTCCAGCTCGGCGCGGTAGGAGTTGTTCACCTCGTAGCGGTGACGGTGCCGCTCCTCGACGTACTCCTTGCCGTCGTACACCTCGCGCACGATGGAGCCCTCGGCAAGCTTGGCCGGGTACATGCCCAGGCGCATGGTGCCGCCCATGTCGCCCTCGCCGGCGACGATGTCGAGCTGCTCGGCCATGGTGGAGATGACGGGGTGGCCGGTGGCCGCGTCGAACTCGGTGGAGTTGGCGTCCTCGATGCCGGCCAGGTTGCGCGCGGCCTCGATCACGATGCACTGGAGGCCCAGGCACAGGCCGAGCAGCGGGATCTTGTGCTCGCGGGCGTACTGGATGGCGCCGACCTTGCCGGAGACACCGCGGTCGCCGAAGCCGCCGGGGATGCAGATCGCGTCCACGTCACCGAGCTGCTTGGCGGCGCCCGCCGGGGTCTTGCAGTCGTCCGAGGTGACCCACTTGATCTTCACCCGGGCCTTGTTGGCGAAGCCGCCGGCGCGCAGCGCCTCGGTGACCGAGAGATAGGCGTCGGGCAGGTCGATGTACTTGCCGACCAGCGCGAGGTTGATCTCGTGCAGCGGGTTGTGGACGCGGTCGAGCAGGTCGTCCCAGGTCCGCCAGTCCACATCGCGGAACGGCAGGTCCAGCTTGCGGACGACATAGGCGTCCAGGCCCTCGCTGTGCACGGTCTTCGGGATGTCGTAGATCGAGCGGGCGTCGGGACAGGCCACCACGGCGGCCTCGTCGACGTCGCACATCAGCGAGATCTTGCGCTTGATCGCGGTGGGCACCTCGCGGTCGGAGCGCAGCACGATCGCGTCCGGCTGGATACCGATGTTCCGGAGGGCCGCAACCGAGTGCTGGGTCGGCTTCGTCTTCAGCTCTCCCGAGGGGCCGATGTACGGCAGGAGCGAGATGTGGACCACGAACACATTGTCCCGGCCGACCTCGTGGCGGACCTGGCGGACCGTCTCCAGGAAGGGCAGCGACTCGATGTCGCCGACCGTACCGCCGACCTCGGTGATGACGACGTCGACCTCGTCGGTCGCCATGCGCCGGATGCGGTGCTTGATCTCGTTGGTGATGTGCGGGATGACCTGCACGGTGTCGCCGAGGTACTCGCCGCGCCGCTCCTTGGCGATGACCGTCGAGTAGACCTGGCCGGTGGTGACGTTGGCGCTGCCGTCCAGGTCGCGGTCGAGGAAACGCTCGTAGTGGCCGATGTCCAGGTCGGTCTCGGCGCCGTCGTTGGTGACGAAGACCTCACCGTGCTGGAAGGGGTTCATCGTGCCGGGGTCGACGTTCAGATACGGGTCGAGCTTCTGCATCACGACGCGCAGGCCCCGCGCCTTGAGGAGCATGCCGAGGCTGGAGGCGGTGAGGCCCTTGCCGAGCGAGGAGGCGACACCCCCGGTGACGAAGATGTGCTTGGTCGTCGTGGCTGTGTTGCTTCGGAAAGCAGCGGGCGGCATGGCCAAGAGGGGGCTCCCGTGGTCGCGGTTCGAGTTGCGGTCGGGGGATTTGCGCCCACCGGTCCACGGGCTACCAGGGTATCAGCGCCTGGAGGAGATGGCTTCCGGCCACGCTCCGCACCCACGTCGCCACAGACGCGCTCCGGTTACCTGCTTCTCACCCGGTGCTCACCCGTTCGGCCCAGCTCCGTTGCCAAGAGCGGCACACAGATCATCTACGTGCGTCGTATCCTGCTCGGACACTCGCTGCCGAGCCGGTCCGGAACACGGCACCACCCCCGCCCGTAATTCCCGGAAAAACGAGAGCTTGTCAGCCCCGTTGAGCAACGACCTCCGTTTGCTTCATCGCTCAACGACGCACTACAAACGATCCCTTGACCGCACACAGCGACCGCCCCTGTTCTGGGGGGCGACGTGGCCGTTCGACTGGAGTTGCACGTGGCCGGGCGCATCGAAGATTACGCACTCATCGGAGACATGCAGACCGCAGCGTTGGTCTGCCGGGACGGCACAGTGGACTGGCTGTGCCTGCCCCGCTTCGACTCGCATGCCGTCTTCGCCGGTCTGCTGGGCACGGAGGAACACGGGTTCTGGCGGCTGGGCCCCGCCCACGCGTCCGACGCCCAGCCACCGACGGCGGCCCGGCGCGGCTACCGCGGCGACTCGCTCATCCTGGAATCCGAGTGGGACACCCCGCGCGGCACGGTCCGCGTGACCGATTTCATGCCCCCTCGCGACGGCGCCCCCCAACTGATCCGCATCGTGGAAGGCGTCTCCGGCCGCGTCCCGATGCGCTCGACCCTCCGGATGCGTTTCTCCTACGGCCGGGTCGTCCCCTGGGTGCACCGGCACGAGGGCCGCACGGTCGCCGTCGCAGGGCCCGACTCCGTGTGGTTCGACACATCCGCCGAGACCTACGGCAAGCAGCTCACGACGTACTCCGACTTCACCGTCGCGCCGGGTGACCGGATCGCGTTCACCATCTCCTGGGAGCCCTCGCACAAGCAGCCGCCGGCGCTCCCGGAGCCGGAGCAGTCGCTGGAGGCCACGGAGGACTTCTGGCGCGACTGGGTCGAGCAGTGCACGTACCACGGCCCGTACCGCGAGGCGGTGGTCCGCTCGCTGATCACGCTGAAGGCGCTGACCTACGCCCCCACGGGCGGCATCGTCGCCGCGCCCACCACATCCCTCCCGGAGGAGATCGGCGGCGTCCGCAACTGGGACTACCGCTACACCTGGCTCCGCGACGCGGCCATCACCCTCTCCTCACTCCTGCGCACCGGCTACCGCGAGGAGGCCCGCGCCTGGCGCGAGTGGCTGCTGCGCGCGGTGGCAGGCGACCCGGAGAACCTCCAGATCATGTACGGCATCGCCGGTGAGCGCGAGCTGGGCGAGGCCGAGCTGGACTGGCTGCCGGGCTACGAGAACTCCGGCCCGGTCCGGGTCGGCAACGGCGCCGCGCACCAGCTCCAGCTCGATGTCTACGGCGAGGTCACCGAGGCCCTGCACCTGGCCCACATGACCGGCCTGGCCCGCAACGACTACGCCTCCCTGCTCCAGCTCAAGCTGATCCGCTACCTGGAGAAGCACTGGGACGAGCCGGACGAGGGCATCTGGGAGGTGCGCGGCCCGCGCCGCCACTTCGTGCACTCCAAGGTGATGGCCTGGGTCGCCGTCGACCGGACGATCAAGCTGATCGAGTCGGGCGACGCGGACGGCCCGCTGGAGAAGTGGCGCGAACTGCGCGACGACATCCACCGGGACGTCTGCGAGCGCGGCTACGACAAGGAGCGCAACACCTTCACCCAGTCCTACGGCTCGAAGGAGCTGGACGCCTCGCTGCTGCTGATCCCGCAGATGGGCTTCCTGCCGCCCGACGACAAGCGTGTGATCGGCACGATCGAGGCGATCCAGCGCGAGCTGTCCACGCCGGACGGCTTCATCCTGCGCTACCCCACCTCGGGCACCGACGAGGGCGTCGACGGCCTCCCCGGCGACGAGGGCGCCTTCCTGGCCTGCTCGTTCTGGATGGCGGACGACCTCGCGATGATCGGCCGGGTGGACGAGGCCCGCAAGCTCTTCGAGAAGCTGCTGTCCCTGCGCAACGACCTGGGCCTGCTGGCCGAGGAGTGGGACCCGCGCCTGCAACGCCAGGTCGGCAACTTCCCGCAGGCCTTCAGCCACGTCCCCCTGATCGACACGGCACTGCGGCTGACGGCTTCGGGGGCGTACGGCGGCTGAGCACGACGGACGCGGGCCCGCCGGATCGACTCCCGATCCGGCGGGCCCGCGCCGTGCTGCTTCTGTCCCGGCCTACTCAATGAAGCGGACCGCGTCGGCCACGACGTATCCGTTGGCGTCGTCGGACAGTTCGACGACGGCCGGGGTTCCGGCGGTGAACGGGAAACTGCCCAACGACACCCATCGGCTGCCCCGGCCGGTCTGATCGACGCGGACGACGGTGGAGCCGCCCGCGTACCTGACGGTGGAGGCGGCGTTGGTCGCGCGGTTGGGATCGTCCGTGTACCAGACGGCCACGTCGTACATCCCGCTCGCCGGCAGGTCCGACCGCCAGCGCACGACCGACGTCCCGGTGCCTGCCGCGCGGGTGCGGTAACTCGCCCCGTAGTAGCCCTTGATGCCCGATGCCGGGTTCCAGGTGCCGGAGACCACGCTGTACGCGCTGGGGTCGTCGTTGTCGGCGACCAGCCCCTGGGCCGTGATCCGCACGTGGAGCCCTTGGCGTCGGTGACGGTGTAGGGCGCGTTGTCCGCGCGGTTGGCGTTGTTGGTGTACCAGACGGCCACGTCGTAGGCCCCGGTCGTCGGTACGTCGGTCTGCCAGCGCACGGCCGAAGTGACTGTACCGGCGGCTATGACCTTGGAATCCGCGCTGTCAGTGCCATGTCAGAGGCGGCTCGGTGAACCCACGGCGCGACTGCCGGGCCGAGCACACCTACGCTGGAAACACCACATTTGCCCCTTGATGAAAGCGGGCGGTCATGGCTTCCCCATCGAAGGCGGGCGCGGCCCTCGCCGCGCTGCGCGAGGATCTGGTCGGCGACGTGTTCGCCCCGGGGGATCAGGGTTACGACGACGCCCGGCGCGTCTTCAACGCGATGATCGACCGGCGTCCCGCCGTGATCGCGCAGTGCGTGGACCAGGCCGATGTCGTACGGGCCGTACGTTTCGGACGTGAGCTCGATCTGCCGATCGCGGTGCGCGGCGGCGGGCACAGTGTCGCGGGGATGGCGCTGGGCGACGGGGCGCTGGTCGTGGACCTGCGCCGTATGCGCGAGGTGACCGTGCATCCGGCGGCCAAGGCGGTACGTATCGCGGGCGGGGCCACCATGAGCGAGCTGGACGGCGCGACCCAGGAGCACGGCCTCGCGACCACCGGTGGCCGGGCCTCCACGACCGGGGTCGGCGGCTTCGTGCTGGGCGGCGGCACCGGCTGGCTGGACCGCGCCTTCGGTCTCGCCATCGACAACCTGCTCGGCGTCGAGCTGGTGACCGCCGACGCGAGGGCGGTGCACGCGAGCGCCGAGGAGAACCCGGACCTGTTCTGGGCGCTGCACGGCGGCGGCGGCAATTTCGGCATCGCCACCGCACTCACCCTGAGACTGCACGAACTGCCGGAGTTCTCCATCGCCATGGTGATGTACGAGCCCGAGCACGGCCGG
The DNA here is from genome assembly GCF_040605995.1 of Streptomyces sp. NPDC005492. Taxonomy (NCBI): domain Bacteria; kingdom Bacillati; phylum Actinomycetota; class Actinomycetes; order Kitasatosporales; family Streptomycetaceae; genus Streptomyces; species Streptomyces sp. NPDC005492. The sequence continues at coordinate 17,520 of NZ_JBEXDX010000044.1, read as the reverse complement.
GACGTGGTCCGCACCTACCGCGAGATCATCGAGACCGGCCCGCAGGAGGCGGGCGGCGCCGTCATCTATCTGACCGCCCCGCCCGAGGAGTTCATCCCCGAGCACTTGGTCGGCAAGCGACTGTGCGGCGCCTTGATCACCTACGCGGGCGCCGAGGAGGACATGCGCAAACTCGCCCAGCCGCTGCTGGCCCTGCCGCACGAGGTCGAGATCGTCACCGCCCTGCCCTACGCCCAGGTCCAGACGATGTTCGACGATCCGGCGGACATGCGGAACCACTGGTCGGCGGAGTATCTGACCGGCGCGCCGGACGAGTTCGTGGACGTCTACTGCGCCCTCGGCGAGAGCCTCCCCTCCCCCACCGGCACGCAGCACGTGCTGTTCCCGCAGGGCGGCGCCATCGCCTCGGGCCCCGCCGAGTTCCCGGTGCCGTACCGGGACGCGCCCTGGGCCGTGCACCCCTTCGGCATCTGGGAGGACCCGGCCGACGACGAGCGCTGCGTCGCGTGGGTCAAGGAGGTCCGAGCCAAGGTCCAGCCCTGGAGCACCGGAGCCGTCTACCTCAACTTCATCGGCGACGAGGGCACCGACCGCGTGACCGCGGGCCTCGGCGCCGAGAACGTCCGGCGCCTCGCGGCCGTGAAGCGGGAGTACGACCCCGACAACGTCTTCCGCTTCAACCACAACATCACGCCCACGTAGTGAAGCGGCGTCCGCGCAGGTAGCGTCCGCCCCATGGACAGCCGTACCGACAGCACATTCGACAGCCAGGGCGCCGGGATCACCGTTCAACGGGCGCTGGAGCTGCCCGGGCTGCGCAGTGGGCTGCCGGAGATCCTGGCGGGCGCCGACCGGCTGCAGCGGACCGTGCGGTGGGTGCACACGGGCGAGGTCCCGAACATCGCCTCCCTCCTCAAGGGCGGCGAACTGCTCCTGACCACGGGCTACGGCCTCGGCACCCGCCCGGCGGAACTGCGCGCCTTCGTCCGGACCCTCGCCGAGCGGGGCATCGCGGCCCTGGTCGTCGAACTCGGCCCGCGGTTCACCCGGCTGCCCGCCACCCTCGTCGAGACGGCCCGGGCGACCGGGCTCCCGCTGGTCCAGTTGCACCGCGAGGTGCCGTTCGTCGCGGTCACCGAGGAGATCCACACCGAGATCGTCAACGGCCACTACGCGCTGCTCCAGCAGGCCGAGGAGGTCCACCGGCGCTGCACGGAGGCCCTGCTCGGCGGCGGTGGAATCCCCCAAGTCCTGGGCATCCTGGCCGACTTCAGTGGCAACCCGGTCTTCCTGGAGACCCCGGACGGCCAACTCCTGTACGCCGCCGGGGCCGGCCCCGAGGGCGCCGACCCGCTCCAGGTGTGGGAGGGACTGCGCGGCCAGCACAAGGACGCCTCGCCGCCCGCCGGTTCGGTGCTGGTGGACGTGCCCGGCGGTGGTCCCGGTACGGGTTCGGTGCGGGCGCGGATCGTCCTGCTTCCGGTACGGGCGCCGCTCGCCCCCGTGCACCGCATCGCCGCCGAACGGGCCGCGGGCAGCCTCGCCGTCGTGCTGATGCAGGCCCGCCAGGAGGAGGAGCTGGCGGCGCGCGGACGCGGCGACTTCCTCACCGATCTCGCCGAGGGCCGGATCACCGCCGAGGACGCCCCGGCGCAGGCACGGGTGCTGGGCTTCAAGCCCGGCAGCAGTCCGCTGCTGCCCGTGGTGATGCGTCTTGGCGACGCGTTGTCCGCGCCGGGTGGCGGCTGGGCGGTCCTGGCCCGCGCGGTCGCCGAGGAACTGGCGTCGGTGGGGGTTCCGGTCCTGCTGGGCGTACGGCCGGTCGAGGGCCGGGTCCCGCTGCTGCTGGGCCTGCGCTCGGAGTCGGAGCGGGCGGCGGTCGCGGACCGGGTCTCGGCGGCGCTGCGGGCGGGAGTGGAGCGGGCCGGGATGCAACGCCCCGGCGCACAGCCGCCGATCGTGGTCGTCGGGGTGACCGGCGGCTGGGCGGCCGCGTCGGCCGGGCTGCGGCACGCGGCCGAGACGGCGACGGCGGCACAGGGCCTGTCCGACCGCCGTTGGTACGACGCCCGGCGCCTGGACATCGAGCTGTTGCTGTGGCGGCTGCGCGACCATCCCGACCTGGCGGCCTTCGTGGACCGGGCGATCGGCCCGCTCCGGGACCACGACAACCGCTCCAAACCGCCTCTTCTCCCCACCCTGGAGACGTACTTGGCGCATGCGGGCCGCAAGGCGGAGACGGCCCGCGAACTGCACCTCAACCGGCAGACCCTCTACAACCGGCTGGCCCGGATAGGGGAGTTGCTGGGCACGGACCTCGAAGACCCGCAGACGGTACTGGCGTTGAGCCTGGCGCTACGGGCACGCAGGCTGGTGCCGTGAGTCTGTGTCTCTCTGGTCCGGCTCACGTCAGTGGCAGGGGCTGGGTCAACTCGTCGTAGACGCTGAGGACTTGGGCGACCGTCTCGTCCTCGGTGGGCCAGGTGGCCGCCTGCCGGGCGCCCTTCTCCCGCAGTCGCTCCCGCCGTTCGGGGTCGCGCAGCAGTCCGGTGACCGCGTCGGCCAGGGCCTTCGCGTCGCCGTACGGCACGAGTTCGGCGGCGTCTCCGACGAGTTCGGGGATGCCTCCGACGGCGGTCGCGACCAGTGGCACGCGGGCGTGGAGGGCCTCCTGGGCGATCACCGAGCGGGACTCCCAACTGCTGGGCAGCAGCGCGACATCGGCGGCGGCGAGCAGTTCGCCCACGTCGTCGCGGAACCCGATGAGCCGGACCGGCAGCTCCTCGCCCTCGATCCGCCGCTGCAACTCGCCCCGCAGCGGCCCCTCCCCCGCGATCACGACCAGCGGCGTCGGATCGAGACGGCACCATCCGCGCGAGGCATCCAGGATCGTGTCGTAGCCCCGCTGCCGGTCGAGCGAGCCGACGGCGACGAGCAACGGGCGGTCGGTGGCGCCGAGTTCGGCCCGGAGCTTGGGGCGCAGCCGGTCCGGGTCCTCGTGTTCCACGGTCCGGCGCGGGCCGGGCAGCGCGACGGCGGCGAGCCGGGCGTCCCGGGCGCCGGTCCGCCGGGCCCGGTCGACGAGGTCGGACGTGGTGCCGAGGACGACGGCGGCGGCTTTCACGACCCGCCGCTCCAGCAGCCGCAGCAGGTGCGCCCGCGCGCCTTCGGTGTGGGCGCGGTCGTGCCAGGTCACGACGAGCGGGGTACGGCGGCCGCTGAGCGCGAGGGCGGCGCGGAAGGAGGCGTGCAGCCCGTGCGCGTGCACCAGGTCGGCGTCGGCGCAGGCCGCCCGCAGCGCGGCCACGGAGGCGGGGTCGCTGCTGCGCGGCACATGCACGTGGTCGGCACCGGCGCCCGTGAAGTCGTAGGCGTGATCGGCCTCGACAGGGGCGCACACCGTCACCCGCACGCCCCGCGCGACGAGCCCGGAGGCCAGGGAGCGCACATGCGCGCTGCTGGCGGCGTTGCCCCCGCCGAGCACCTGCACGGTGCGCAGCGGCGACTGGCCGTGCGGTGAGTGGCTGCTCACGGGGGTCACGTGGCCGGGGCTCCTGGTTCGGCGACGGGCGGTCACGAAGAACGTACAGAAGGATCGGGCGGTGGGGGTGTACCGCACGCTTCCTACGCGTTCCGACTCAAGGATGCCAGCACGTACGGGTGTTCCGGCAACACCGGAGGGTCCGGGGGCGGCGCGGAAGGGCAACAGGGGCGGGGGTGTCACCCGTACGAGTGAGGGAGGACGCGCTTCAGACTGAGCGCGCCAGACCGCTCACCTTGTCGCCGTACACTGCGGCGGCCACCACGGCGGCGGCGTGCGCCACCAGTCCCGCCCGGCCGTTGGAGGCGACCACGGCCGCGCCGAGCGCCGCGCCCAGGGCGTGCGCCCCCGCGTCGCCGAGCATTGTCAACTCCCCGAAGTCGTCTGGCAGTACGGCACCGGCGGCGCCGAGCGCGGCGGCGGCCAGTTCCGCTCCGGGGCCTCGGCGCAGCAGCCCCGGCGCCCCCAGGGCGAGCACCGCGCCGACGGCCCGACCAGGCCGCACGTCCACGAGGTTGACGAAGTGGGCCGCACCGGCGATCACCACACCCGCGAGAACCTTGTCGACCGGCCGCTCCTTGAGCAGCGCCCCGGCGACAAGCCCCGCCGCCGAAATCCCGAACAACTTGACGGCCCCACTGGTCACTTCACCGTCCCCGAGCGCCGAGAGATGCGCCCGGAATCCACGCCGAGGATCCCCCGCCCCCACAACATCGTCGTAGCCACCACAGACCCCGGCCACCAACACCACGAACCCGGCAACCGGCCGAACCCGCACGGCGGCAAGCGCGGCACCAGCGACAACGGCCGGCGCCGCATACAGGTCGACGGTCCGCCCGGCATGGTTCTTCCGCTCCCAGCGACCACCAAGTCCCTTGGCCCGCAAGCCGATCAGAGTCGAGCGGGTGACGGCAGCGGCGAGGGCGAAGGAGACGGCACGAGGCATACGCACGATCATCCGGCCACGGTACGCCGAGCGCGCCCTACCCGTCCGCCCGAGCCGTCGCCAACTCCTCCACCGGTCGGCCTCGGACGCACAGCGTGCGCCACCCGTCCGCCCAAGCCGTTACCAACAACTCCTCCGCGCGTGCCCAAGCCATCCCCCGAGCCCTCCTGGCCAGTCGGTATCCGAGACAACCCCCCGGACCCATTCCCCGAATCCGACCAGCCCTCCGTACGCGCAACGCGCCCTACCCGTCCGCCCGAACCGGCGCCAGCAGCCCCTCCGCGTGCGCCCGAACCGTCCCGAGGCCCCCCGGCCGAGCCGGCATCGGCGGCACCTCCCGCACCCGCTCCCCGCCTCCGGCCGGCCTCGGACGCACAGCGTGCGCCACCCGTCCGCCCAAGCCGCGGCCAACAGCTCCTCCGCGCGTGCCGAGGCCGTCCAGCCGGTATCCGAGGCAACTCCCGGACCTACCCCCCGAATCCGACCAGCCCCCGGTACACGCAACCCGCCCTACCCGACCGCCCAAGCGCCATTGGCTATCAGCTCCACCGCGCGCGCCCAGGCCATACCCCGACTCCCTGGCCAGCCCGTACCCGAGACACCCCCGGCCCCACCCCCGAGTCCGGCCCGCCCCCCGTACGCGGGGAACGCCCTACCCGTCCGCCCGAGCCGTAGCCAACAACTCCTCCGCATGCGCCCGAGCCGTCTCCGAGTCCTCCTGGCCCGCCAGCATGCGGGACAGCTCGCGGACCCGGTCCTCGCCTTCGAGGACCTTCACGCCCGAGCGGGTGACCGAGCCGTCGTTGGTCTTCTCGACCAGGAGTTGGCGGTCGGCGAAGGCGGCTACCTGGGGGAGGTGGGTGACGACGACGACCTGGGCGGTCTTCGCGAGCTTCGCGAGGCGTCGGCCGATCTCGACCGCCGCCTTGCCGCCGACGCCGGCGTCGACCTCGTCGAAGAGGTAGGTCGGTACGGGGTCCGTGCCCGCGAAGACGACCTCGACGGCGAGCATCACCCGGGACAGTTCGCCGCCGGACGCGCCCTTGGCGATGGGGCGCGGTGGAGCGCCGGGGTGGGGGGCCAGGAGGAGTTCGACCTCGTCGACGCCCGAGGGGCCGTAGGCGACCGGTCGGCCGCCGACCTCGACGCCCTCCGGGTCCTCGGTCTGCCGGATCTCGAACGACACGCGCGCGTGCGGCATCGCGAGGGAGGCCAGCTCGGCGGTCACCGCGGCGGCGAAGCGCGCGGCGGCCTCGGTCCGGGCGTCGGTCAACGCCTGTGCCAGTCCGCCCAGTTCGGCCCGCAGCGCGTCCCGTTCGGCGGTCAGCTCGTCGATGCGCTCGTCGTCGCCGTCGAGTTCGGTCAGCCGCGCTGCGCCCTCCTCGGCGTACGCGAGCACGGCGGTGATGTTCTCGCCGTACTTCCGCGTCAACCCAGTGAGCGCGGCCCGGCGTTCCTCGACGGCGGCCAGCCGCAGCGGATCGGCGTCGAGGTCGTCGGCGTAACCCGCCAACTCCCCCGCCACATCGCCCAGCAGGATGCCGATCTCACCGATCCGGTCGGTGAGCGAGGCCAGCGCCGAGTCGTGCGACCGCACGGCCTCCAAGGCCCGCTGCGCACCCGCGACGAGGGTCGCCGCGTCGATGCCCTCGGGGTCCTCGGGGTTCCCGGCGAGCGCCGCGTGGGCGACCGTCGCGGCGGACGCCAACGCCTCGGCGTGCCCCAGCCGTTCGGCCTCGGCAGCGAGTTCCACGTCCTCACCGGCGCGCGGCTCCACGGCCGCGATCTCGTCGAGTCCGTAGCGCAGCATGTCGGCTTCCTGGGCCCGTTCACGCGCGCGCGTGGTGATCTCGTCCAGCTCCACGGTGATGGCCCGCAGCCGCCGGTACGCCTCGCCGTACTTCGCCAGCGGCCCGGCGACGGCGTCCCCGGCGTACCGGTCGAGCGCCTGCCGCTGCCGGGACAGCTTCAGCAGCCCCTGCTGATCGGTCTGCCCGTGCACGGCCACGAGGTCGTCGGCCAGCTCGGCGAGCAGCCCCACCGGCACGGAACGCCCGCCCAGGTGCGCCCGGGAGCGCCCTTCGGCGGAAACGGTACGGCTGATGAGCAGCGTCCCGTCCTCCAGCTCGGCGCCGGCCTCCTCGGCCCGCAGGACGGCCGAGGCGCCCGGAGGGACGGCGATCCGCCCCTCCACCACCGCGTTCTTCGCCCCGATCCGCACCAGCGCCGGGTCCGCCCGGCCACCGAGCAGCAGCCCGAGACTGGTGACGACCATGGTCTTGCCTGCACCCGTCTCACCCGTGACGGCGGTGAACCCCGGCGACAGCTCGACGACTGCGTCGTCGATGACTCCGAGCGACCGTATCCGCATCTCTTCCAGCACGGTGAAGACCTTACGAGGTAGGGCACGAGAAGCGCGAGGCACCCTGTCACCCGGGCGAGGGAAGGACCCCGCGCCCGCGCCTAGTGAGGAGCGCCCCGCCACCCGGAAACAGGCAACGCGAACTTCGCGACGAGCCGGTCCGTGAACGACGCGTGATGCAGCCGGGCCAACCGCACCGGCACGGCCCCCCGCCGCACCTCGACCCGCGCCCCGGGCGGCAGCTCGACCGTCCGCCGCCCGTCGCACCACAGCACCCCCGGCGGAATGTGCGGCAGCACCTCCACCGCCAGCACCGAGTCCGGCGAGGTCACCAACGGCTTCGCGAACAGCGCGTGCGCGCTGATCGGCACCATCAGCAGCGCCTCCACCTCGGGCCACACCACGGGCCCGCCCGCGGAGAACGCGTACGCCGTCGACCCGGTGGGCGTCGCACACACGATCCCGTCGCAGCCGAACCCCGTCACCGGCCGCCCGTCGATCTCCAGCACGACTTCGAGCAGCTTCTCGGCGCCGGCCTTCTGCACCGCCGCCTCGTTGAGCGCCCAGTCGGTGTGCACGATGTTGCCGTTCTTGTGCACGACGACATCGACGGTCATCCGCTCCTCGACCTCATAGGCGCGAGTGACCACCCGGTCCACGACCTTGTCGAGATCGTCCCGCTCGGCCTCCGCGAGGAACCCCACGCTGCCGAGGTTGACGCCGAGCATCGGCACCCCGGACGCGCGCGCGAACTCGGCACCGCGCAGCAGCGTGCCGTCGCCTCCGAGGACGATGAGCAGCTCGCAGCCCTCGAGGCACTGCGGGGTGGCCTCGGTGACCGTCTCCACCTCGTCGGGCAACGGCAGGTCACGTGCCTCGTACTCCAGGACGCGCACTCCGATGCCGGACTGCAACAGCCCCTTGACGACCAGTTCGGCACTCCGGATGGCCGCGGGACGGCCCGTGTGCGCGAGCAGGAAAACAGTACGAGCTCGGTTCTGTGTCAACGCGGCCCCTCCGCCACTGCACGGTCAACATCGGCCGGGTCCAGTTCGGGTGCCCCGGCCCGCAGCCACAGAAAGTACTCGACATTCCCGGACGGCCCGGGCAGCGGGCTCGCGGTGACCCCCCGCACCCCGAGCCCCAGTTCGGCGGCCCGCCGGGCCACACCGCGCACGGCCTCGGCCCGTAGCTCCGGGCTGCGCACGACACCCCCGCTCCCCAGCCGTTCCTTCCCCACCTCGAACTGCGGCTTGACCATCATCACCAGGTCCCCGTCCGGCTTCGTGCACCGCACCAGGGCGGGCAGCACCAGCCCGAGCGGGATGAAGGACAGATCCCCCACGACAAGATCCACAGGCTCCCCATCGATCGCTTCAAGCGTCAACTCGCGTACGTTCGTACGGTCCTTGACGGTGACGCGTTCATCGCTCTGAAGAGACCACGCAAGTTGCCCGTACCCGACGTCGACCGCCACGACCTGCGCGGCACCGGCCCGCAGCAGCACGTCGGTGAAGCCCCCGGTGGACGCGCCGGCGTCCAGCGCCCGCCGTCCCTCGACCGCGAGCCCCTGCGGCCCGAAGACCTCCAGCGCGCCCGCGAGCTTGTGCCCGCCTCGCGACACGTAGTCGGGGTCGCCGTCGTCCGGCACGACGACGATCGCCGCCGCCGTCTCCACCTGGGTGGCGGGCTTGGTCGCGACGGTCTTGCCCACGCTGACCCGGCCGGCCGCGATCAACTGGCTCGCGTGCTCCCGCGAGCGCGCGAGCTTCCGCCGCACCAGCTCGGCGTCGAGACGGCGGCGTGCCACTCCTGCCACGTTCGGTTCAGCTCCTGCGGTCGTACGACGATGGGGGCGCCGGAGGTCCCGGGCGGGCGTCGAGCGCGGTGAGCGCGTCGCGCAGCCCCCGGTGTACATCCTCGTACACCTCGACGTGTCCGTCCGTGGCGAGGTGGTCGGCGTCGGCCAGCCGCCCGAGCTGGGCGTCGACGTCGGCGTTGCCGCTCGGGGTGCGGTCCACGTTCAGCGGGGCGGGGGCGGCGGGGTCGTAGCTGGGCTCCGCCTCCGCCACGGCCTCGGTCACAGCTTCGGCCTCGGCCTCGGGAACTGAGTCGCTCATGCCCAGACGCTACCCCGAAGGCCTGGGGTACCGTCGATCACGATGGCAACGATCGAGGAGTGCCGCGCCGCACTCGAAAAGCTCTCGGACAACATGCAGCAGGCGGAGGGGAATGTCCGCGCCGCCGCGGCCATGGACCGCTCGGTGAGCTGCCGGATCACCGACCTCGACATCACCTTCGTCGGCCGGCTGACCGGCGGCCGGATCGTGGTGGACGAGACCGTGCGGGGCCTTCCACCGGAGAAGGCCCAGATCAGGCTGACCATGGCCGGCGACGACCTGGTGGCCATGGTGAACGGCGGCCTGAACTTCGCGAAGGCCTGGGGCTCGGGCCGGGTGAAGCTGGAGGCCAACGTGTTCGACCTGTTCCGCCTCAGGAAGCTTCTGTAGCAGCCACCTTGTCGAGATCGGTCCGCGCCTGCGTACGTGCCTTGCGCGCGGCCGGCACCACCAGCGGCGTCCCCGTCTCCGGGTCGTCGATGACCTGGCAGCGCAGCCCGAAGACCTCCTCGACCAGTTCGGCCGTGACGATGTCGCTCGGGGCACCCTCCGCGATGACCGCGCCCTCCCGCAGCGCGATGAGGTGGGTGGCGTACCGGGCGGCGTGGTTGAGGTCGTGCAGCACCGCGACCAGGGTGCGGCCCTGCTCCTCGTGCAGTTCGGCGCAGAGGTCGAGGACGTCTATCTGGTGCTGGATGTCCAGGTAGGTGGTCGGCTCGTCGAGCAGCAGCAGGGGCGTCTGCTGGGCGAGCGCCATCGCGATCCACACCCGCTGCCGCTGCCCGCCGGACAGTTCGTCGACATAGCGATCGGCGAGTTCGGCGACACCGGTCTGCGCCATCGACTCCTGTACGACCCGCTCGTCCTCGGAGGACCACTGGCGCAGGATGCCCTGGTGCGGGTACCGGCCGCGGCCCACTAGGTCGCCGACGGTGATCCCGTCGGGCGCGATGGACGACTGCGGCAGCAGGCCCAGGGTGCTGGCGACCTTCTTGGCGGGCATCGACTGGATGACCTGCCCGTCGAGCAGCACCCGGCCCTCGTTCGGCTTCAGCATCCGCGACAGCGCCCGCAGCAGCGTGGACTTGCCGCACGCGTTGGGGCCGACGATCACCGTGAAGGAGTTGTCGGGGATCTCCACCGACAACTGGCGTGCGATGACGCGCTGGTCGTAGGCGAGGGTGACGTTCTCGGCGGACAGGCGGTTCACGGTGCTCCTTCGATTGTTCAGCCCGCTGCTGTGGCCGCTCTGGTTGCTCATATCCGGCCCGCCTTGCGCTCGGTGACCAGCAGCCACAGCAGGTAGACCCCGCCGAGGACTCCGGTGACCACGCCCACGGGCAACTGGTCGGCTCCGAAGGCCCGTTGGGAGGCCCAGTCGGCGGTGACCAGCAGGGTGGCGCCCATGCAGAGCGAGGGCACCAGGTTGGGACCCGGCGAGCGGGTCAGGCGCCGGGCGAGTTGCGGCGCGGTGAGGGCGACGAAGCCGACGGGGCCGGCCGCTGCGGTGGCGGCCGAGGTGAGCAGCACGGCGGCCACCATCAGCAGCAGCCGTACGCGTTCGACGCGCACCCCGAGGGCGTACGACACGTCGTCGCCCATCTCCATCATCCGCAGCCCGCGCGCGTTGGCGAGGACCAGCGGCAGCAGGACGGCGCACAGCCCGAGCAACGGCCAGACCTGGGTCCAGTCACGGCCATTGAGGGATCCGGTCATCCAGACGACCGCGCGGGCCGCGTCGACGAGGTCGGCCTTGGTGAGCAGATAGCCGTTGACGGCGGTGACGACGGCGGAGACGCCGATGCCGACCAGGACCAGCCGGTACCCGTGCACCCCCTGCTTCCAGGCGAGCAGATAGATCGCGAGCCCGGTCACGAGCCCGCCGGCCAGCGCCCCGAGGGTGACGGCGGTCGCGCTCCCGGAGAACAGCACGATCATGACGAGCGCCCCGGCCGTCGACCCCTGCGAGAGGCCGAGGACGTCCGGACTGCCCAGCGGATTGCGGGAGATGGACTGGAACAGCGCACCGCCGAGCCCGAGCGAGGCACCGACCAGCAGCCCGACGAGGACCCGTGGCAGCCGCAGTTCGTTGACGATGAACTCCTGGCCCGGATCACCGCCCCCGAACAGCGTCTTGAGGACGTCACCGGCCGGGATCGGGAAGTCGCCGGTACCGATCAGCACGACACTCGCGGCGACCGCACAGACCAGGAGGAGGACGACGACCGTGAGGGCTCGGAGATCGAACCGGACGGAGAGGCCGCCGGTCCGTACCGTCGTAGCTGTCGTACGAGAGACATTCACAGTTGGGTCGTCCTCCGGCGCCGCACGAGATAGATGAAGACCGGACCGCCGAGGATCGCGGTGACGATGCCGACCTGGAGCTCAGCGGGCCGCGCGATCATCCGCCCGAGCACGTCCGCGCCGAGCAGCAGCACGGGCGACAGGATCGTGGCGTACGGCAGGATCCAGCGCAGGTCGGGCCCGGTGAAGGAGCGCACCACGTGCGGCACCATCAGGCCGACAAACACGATCGGACCGCAGGCAGCGGTCGCCGCCCCGCACAGCACGGTCGCGCTGAGCATGGCGAGCGCCCGGGTGCGGTTGAGGTTGGCGCCGAGGGCGCGGGCGGTGTCGTCGCCCATCGCCACCGCGTTCAACGGCCGGGCGAGCAGCAGCGCGACGACCGTACCGACCGCGAGGAACGGCGCGACCTGGGCGATCGTCGAGCCGGTGGCCGAGGCCAGTGAACCGACCGTCCAGAAGCGCATCTTGGAGAGTGCCGCGTCGTCCATGATCATGACGGCCTGGAGATAGCCGTAGAGCGCGGCACTGATCGCGGTGCCGGCGAGCGCGAGACGCACGGGTGTGGCACCCCGGCTGCCGCCGAGGAACCAGACCAGCGCCCCTACGGCCGCCGCGCCCGCGAAGGCGAACCAGACATAGCCGCTCAGGCTCGTGACCCCGAAGTAGGTGATAGCGGTGACGACGGCCGCGGAGGCACCGGCGTTGATGCCGAGCAGTCCGGGGTCCGCGAGGGGGTTGCGGGTGAGCGCCTGGAGGACGGCTCCGGAGAGGCCGAGCGCGGCACCGGCGAGCAGCCCGAGGACCGTACGGGAGATCCGGTCGTCGACCACGACGTCCGCGTACGTCCCCGAGTCATGGAACAGGCCGTGCCACACATCCCCCAACGGCAGCGATTTCGCGCCGATCGCGATGCTCGCCAGGGCGACGAGCACCAGGAGCGCCACGGCGGCAAAGAGCCCAAGGACACGTACCGCCCGGCGGGTTGGGGGCGCGGGGGCGGTCTCCGCGCGCTGTTCTGGGGGACTGTCGACCAACACGAGGTTAGGTTAGCCTACCCTCGCACGCGGTCCGGAGGGCGAGTCCCTCTTCAGAGCCCGAGTCGTGCCAGCGCCTTCTCCCCGTCCAGCGCGCATGTCCCGTCCCCGGCCACCGTCCAGGCCGCCGCGCAGAGCGCCCGCAGCCCGTCCAACGGCTCCCCCTCACCGTCGAGTTCCAGCCGCTCGCGGCCCGCCGTCGCGGTCCAACCCCCGCACCGGAAGCCCTCTCCCGCCTCGGTGACCTCGGGCTGCCCGGTGAGCATGCCCCGCAGATCGGCGTCGACGTACGTCGGCCGGTGCTGCGGAGGCGCGGCGAGCAACTGCGCGCCGTCCGTCACGCCCGTCAGCACGAGCAGCGAATCGACATCCCCGTTGAACGCCCCCTCGATGTCCGTGTCCAGCCGGTCGCCCACCACCAACGGCCGCTCGGCGCCCGTCCGCAGGATCGTCTCCTTGTGCATGGGCGGCAACGGCTTCCCCGCCACCTGCGGCTCGGCCCCGGTCGCTATCCGTACGACCTCCACCGCCGCGCCGTTGCCCGGCGCGATCCCGCGCGCGCTCGGGATCGTCAGGTCGGTGTTGGACGCGAACCACGGCACCCCGCGCGCGATCGCGTAACAGGCCTCCGCGAACCGGGACCACATCAAGTCGGGGCCGCCGTAGCCCTGCACGACCGCCGCCGGATCGTCCTCGGCCGAGTCGGCGGGCTCAAGTCCGCGCTCGCGCAACGCGACCCGCAGCCCCTCCCCGCCGATCACCAGCACCCGCGCGCCCGCCGGCACCTGCTCGCTGATCAGCCGGGCGACGGCCTGCGCGGAGGTGATGACGTCGTCCGCCCCGGTCGGAATGCCCAGCTCGGTGAGGTGCTCGGCCACCGCGTCCGGCGTCCGCAGCGCGTTGTTGGTGACATAGGCGAGCCTCATACCGCCCCCGCGCGCGGTGGCGAGCGAATCGACCGCGTGGACGATCGCGTTGCCCCCCGCGTACACCACCCCGTCGAGGTCGAGCAGCGCCGTGTCGTACGCCTCGTTCAGGGCCTGCCCACTGCCCTCGGGCTTCGTCCTGACGCTCTGGCTCATTCCACATCGCTCCTCGTTCGATCGCTTTCACCCGATCATCGCGCATGCCACTGACACACGTACGATGCCGGGATGAACACCGCAGGTCACTCGGAAGCAACGGAGCGCCGAGGCCTGGAACTCACCCCGTTCCGAGGCCTTCGCTACGACCCCGACCTGGTCGGCAGCCTGGCCGCCGTGACGTCCCCACCGTACGACGTCGTCGTACGCCCCGACGGCCTGCACCATCTCCAGGACTCCGACCCGCACAACATCGTCCGGCTGATCCTCCCGCAGGCCACCACCCCCAGCGCCCGCAACGAACAGGCCGCCGACACCCTGCACCGCTGGCTCGCCGAGGGAGTCCTCACCACCGACCCCGAGCCCGGCCTCTACGTCTACGAGCAGAGCGACGGCAACGGCCTGCTGCAACGCGGCATCATCGGCGCTCTGCGCCTGTCGGACCCGTCGGAGGGCGTGGTCCTGCCGCACGAGGACGTCATGCCCCATGTGGTCGCGGACCGCGCGGCCCTCATGCGCGCCACCTCCGCCAACCTCGAACCCCTGCTGCTGACCTACCGCGGCAACGGTTCACCGGCCGACACAGCCACCGTCGTCGAGCATGTCGCCGCGCGCCCCCCGCTCCTGGCGACGACCACGGAGGACGGCTACAGCCACCGCCTCTGGTCGGTCACCGATCCCACCGACCTGGCCCGCATCCAACGGGACCTGACCCATCACCAGGCCCTGATCGCCGACGGCCACCACCGCTGGGCGACCTACCGACGTCTACGCGCGGAGCACCCCTCCCCCAGCCCCTGGGACTACGGCCTGGTCCTCCTCGTCGACACGGCCCGCTACCCGCTCCGCGTCCGCGCGATCCACCGCCTCCTGCACGGCGTCCCGGTGTCCGACGCGTTGGCATCCCTGGAGGGCCTGTTCCACATACGGCACCTGGAGGTCCCCCTCCCGGAAGCCCTGGAGGCCCTCGCCGACGCCGCCTGCGCGGGCAACGCCTTCCTCCTCGCCGGCGACGGCGCCTTCCACCTGGTCGACCGCCCCGACCCGGACCTCCTGGCCCGTACGATCCCCGCCGACCGCCCAGCCGCCTGGCGCACCCTGGACGCCACGGTCCTGCACGCCACGCTCCTGGCCCACGTCTGGCACATCCCCGAGGACTCCCCGGCGCACATCGCCTACATCCACGACACCGCCGCCACCGTCCGCAAGGCGGAACGCGACGGCGGTACGGCCGTACTCATGCACCCCGTCCGCGAGGAGGTCGTACGGGACCTGGCCCGCCAGGGCGTCACGATGCCCCGCAAGTCGACGTCCTTCGGCCCGAAGCCGGCGTCGGGCCTGGTACTGCGCACGCTGGAACCCTGAGACACCGGAAACACGAAAGGGCGGGACCCCGGTGTCGGGGTCCCGCCCTTGTCGTCACCGGCGGATGTTGCCGTCAGTCCTTGTCGTCGTCCTTGGCCTCGACCACGGGCTCGACTTCGTCGTCGTCGAGGTCGTCGTCCTCAACGTCGACATCGTCCTCGTCGTCGTCGATCTCACTGTCGGTATCGGCCTCAGCGTCGGTGTTGTCCTCGTCCTCGACGAACGCGTCGACGAACGCGACACCGTCCATCTCGGCGAGGCGGTCCGACGCGTCCGTGCTGCCGTCCTTGTCGGACTCCACGGCCTTGGCGAACCACTCCCGCGCCTCGTCCTCACGCCCGGCGGCGAGCAGGGCGTCGGCGTAGGCGTACCGCAGTCGCGCGGTCCACGGCTGCACGGTGTTCGAGGCCAACTCCGGGCTCTGCAACGTGACGATGGCCGCGTCGAGCTGGTCCATGTCACGCCGGGCACCGGCCGCGACGAGCCGCATCTCGACCTGCCCGGCCTTGTCGAGCTTGTGCACCTCGGGGGCACCGGCCATCTCCAGCGCCTTCTCGGGCCGCCCGAGCCCACGCTCGCAGTCGGCCATCACAGGCCACAGCTCCACGCTGCCGGTCATCCGACGCGCGGCCCGGAACTCGGCCAGCGCCTCGCTGTACTTCTGATTCGCGTACGCGGCGAACCCGGCCGCCTCTCGTACGGCGGCGACGCGAGAAGCCAGCCTCAGCGCGATCTTGGAGTAGGCGTAGGCGCCCTCGGGGTCCTCGTCGATGAGCCGGGCAACCATCACCAGGTTCTTCGAGACGTCCTCCGCGAGCCCCTTCGGCAGACTCAGCAACTCCTGGCGTACGTCCTGGTCGATCTCCTCGCCCGTGACGTCCTCGGGGATCGGCAGCCGCCTGATCGGCTCGCGGTCGCGGTCACGCTCCCGCTCATCACGGAACCGGCCACCACCACGCCGGTCGTCGCCGCGCCGGTCATCACGCCGGTCGTCACGACGGGGGTAGCCACCACGGTCGTCGTCACGCCGGAAGGCGGGACGGTCACCACGGCTGTCGTCACGCCGGAAGCCACCGGGACGTCCGCCGCGATCGCCGCCACGGTCATCACGACGAGGGCCTGCGGGCCGGTCGTCACGACGCGGCGCGGCAGAACGGTCATCACGCCCACGGGAACCACCACGGTCACCACGGTTGTCGCGGTCGTCACGGCGGAAGGGCGGACGCTGCTCACCACGATTGTCGCGGTCATCGCGACGGAAGGCCGGCCGCTCGCCACGGCTGTCGTCACGCCGGAAAGGCGGACGCTCACCACGGTTGTCGCGGTCGTCACGGCGGAAGGCCGGCCGCTCACCACGGCTGTCGTCACGCCGGAAAGGCGGACGCTCACCACGGTTGTCATCACGACGGGGCCCCGAAGGGCGGTCGTCACGGCGGGGGTATCCGCCCCGGTCGCCACGGTTGTCATCCCGCCGGAAGGCAGGACGGTCACCCTCACGACGATCGTCCCTGCGGTCATCGCGACGGAAGGGCGGACGCTCACCACGGCTGTCACGGTCATCACGCCGGAACGCGGGTCGCTCGCCACGGCTGTCGTCACGCCGGAAAGGCGGACGCTCACCACGGTTGTCATCACGACGCGGACCCGAGGGGCGGTCGTCCCGCCCACGGAAGCCACCACGATCGGCACTGCCACGGTCGTCGCTACGGCGGTCATCGCGTCGGTCGTCGCGACGCGGGTATCCGCCCCGGTCACCACGGTTGTCATCCCGCCGGAAGGCAGGACGGTCACCCTCACGACGATCGTCCCTACGGTCATCGCGACGGAAGGGCGGACGCTCGCCACGACTGTCATCTCGCCGGAAACCACCGCGATCACCGCGGTTGTCGTCGCGGCGGTCACCCCGGTTGTCGCCGCGGTCGTCACGGCGGAACGCGGGTCGCTCACCACGGTTGTCATCGCGCCGGAAGCCACCACGCTCACCGCCACGGTCATCACGGCGAGGGCCGGCGGGCCGGTCGTCACGACGCGGACCGGCGGAACGGTCATCACGACGCGGACCGGCGGAACGGTCATCACGCCCACGGAAACCACCGCGATCGCCGCCACCGCTACGGTCGTCACGGCGAGGGGCGCCGCCACGGTTGTCGTCACGGCGGACATAGCCGCCACGACCACCACCGCTGCTGCCGCCGCGGTCGTTCCCTCGATCGTTGCTACGGCTCGGGCCTCCGCGGTACCCGCCACGGTCACCGCGGTCACCACTGTCCCGTCGCCGCTCGTCGCGCTCCGGTCGATCCTCGGGAGAGTTGGTGGACATCGGTGACTCCTGTCTTCGGTACCGCAAGTCATTCTCGCGCAGCCAGCTACTCGGCGCGCTCCGGGCTGTGCTTGTGCTCAAAACGAGAAAAAGAAAAGGACCCCTGGTCCCAGCGTGAACGCTGGGACCAGGGGTCCTCCAAAGATTGTTCGGCGGCGTCCTACTCTCCCACAGGGTCCCCCCTGCAGTACCATCGGCGCTGTAAGGCTTAGCTTCCGGGTTCGAAATGTAACCGGGCGTTTCCCTCACGCTATGACCACCGAAACCCTAATGGTTTCGAGCGAACAAGCACACTTTTCTTTTGTGTGGTTCAAGCTCTAGCCGACAACTGTTCGTTGTCTCAGAACTAACACAGTGGACGCGAGCAACTGAGGACAAGCCCTCGGCCTATTAGTACCGGTCACCTCCACCCCTTACGGGGCTTCCAGATCCGGCCTATCAAC
>NZ_JBEXDX010000043.1:0-71753 GCF_040605995.1 Streptomyces sp. NPDC005492 | reverse complement strand
AACTTGGACAGGTAGTGGCTGTAGGGCAGTACGGCGTGCGACTGGGCGTCGTGGAAGTTGCCGTACCAGACACCCAACAGGCCGAGGAGCAACGGTGCGTTGGACTCGGCGGGCGCGGTGCGGAAGTGCTCGTCGACGGTGTGGAAACCGTCGAGCATCGCCCGGAAGCGGTCCGGCCCGATGGCGATCATCAGGGAGAGCCCGATCGCCGAGTCGTAGGAGTAGCGGCCGCCGACCCAGTCCCAGAACTCGAACATGTTGTCCGTGTCGATCCCGAAGTCCGACACCTTCCCGGCGTTCGTCGACAGCGCCACGAAGTGCTTCGCGACAGCCTTGTCGTCGCCGCCCAGCCCGTCGAGAAGCCAACTCCGGGCGGACGTCGCGTTAGTGATCGTCTCGATCGTGGTGAACGTCTTCGACGCGACGATGAACAGCGTCTCGGCCGGGTCGAGGTCGCGGGTCGCCTCGTGGAGGTCGGCGCCGTCCACGTTCGACACGAAGCGGACCGTCAACGAGCGGTCGGTAAAGCTGCGCAGCGCCTCGTACGCCATCGCCGGACCGAGGTCGGAGCCGCCGATGCCGATGTTGACGATGTTCTTGATGCGCTTGCCGGTGTGGCCGGTCCACTCGCCGGAGCGGACCCGGTCGGCGAAGCCGGCCATCTTGTCGAGCACGGCGTGCACGGCCGGGACCACGTTCTCGCCGTCGACCTCGATCACCGCGTCCCGGGGGGCGCGCAGCGCGGTGTGCAGGACCGCACGGTCCTCGGTGACGTTGATCTTCTCGCCGCGGAACATGGCGTCCCGCAGCCCGAACACGCCGGTGGCGGTGGCCAGTTCCTGGAGCAGGGCGAGGGTCTCGTCGGTGATCAGGTGCTTGGAGTAGTCGATGCGCAGGTCGCCGACCGAGACCACGTACCGCTCCGCGCGCCCGGGGTCCGCCGCGAACAACTCACGCAACTGCGGGTGCGGTTGACCCGCGCGGTGGTCCTCAAGCGCGGTCCACTCGGGCCGCCGCACCAGCTTGGGGGAGTCAGACATGAGCAGGGGTCTCCTTGGTGCCCTCGGCCCGCAGGGCGATGGCGTACATCTCGTCGGCGTCGAGGCGCCGGAGTTCCTCGGCGATCAGTTCGGAGGTGGTGCGGACCTTCAGCGCCAGGGTGCGGGAGGGCTGCCCGGGCAGGGTCAGTGTGGCCAGCGGGCCCTCGGGGCGGTCGATGACGACCTCGCCTGCGGCGGTACCGAGCCGGACGGCCGTGACGACCGGCCCCGCGGTGACCACGCGGTCGATCTTCACCTTGAGCCGGGCCTCCAGCCAGCGCGCCAGCAGTTCGGCGGCGGGGTTGTCGGCCTCGCTCTCCACCGCACCGGAGGTGATCTTCGCCTTGGCCTGGTCGAGGGCCGCCGCCAGCATCGAGCGCCAGGGGGTCAGCCGGGTCCAGGCGAGGTCGGTGTCGCCGGGCGCGTAGGAACGGGCGCGGGTGTCCAGGGCTTCGAGGGGGTTCTCCGCCGCGTACAGGTCGGTGATCCGTCGCTGGGCGAGGGCGCCCAGCGGGTCCTTCGACGGGACCTCGGGGGCCTCGGACGGCCACCACACGACGACCGGCGCGTCCGGCAGCAGCAGCGGCAGCACGACGGAGTCGGCGTGCTCGGACACCTCGCCGTAGGTCCGCAGCACGACCGTCTCGCCGGTGCCCGCGTCGGCGCCCACCCGGACCTCGGCGTCGAGGTGGGAGTCGGTGCGGTCGCGCGGGGTGCGGGCCTGCCGCTTGATGACGACCAGGGTGCGCGAGGGGTGCTCGTGCGAGGCCTCCTCGGCCGCCTTGATCGAGTCGTAGGCGTTCTCCTCGTCCGTGACGATGACCATCGTCAGGACCATGCCCACGGCAGGGGTGCCGATGTCGCGGCGACCCTGCACCAGCGCCTTGTTGATCTTGCTTGCCGTGGTGTCGCTCAGGTCGATCTTCATGGCCTGCGCCAGCTCCGTCCGTCTCGTGCGAGCATCTCGTCCGCCTCCTCGGGGCCCCAACTGCCCGAGGAGTACTGCGCGGGCCTGCCGTGCCCCGCCCAGTACTCCTCGATCGGGTCGAGGATCTTCCAGGACTCTTCCACTTCCTGGTGGCGGGGGAACAGGTTGGCGTCGCCGAGCAGCACATCCAGGATGAGCCGCTCGTACGCCTCCGGGCTCGACTCCGTGAACGACTCGCCGTAGGCGAAGTCCATGGACACGTCCCGGATCTCCATCGAGGTGCCCGGCACCTTCGAGCCGAACCGGACCGTCATGCCCTCGTCGGGCTGGACGCGGATGACGATCGCGTTCTGACCCAACTCCTCGGTGGCGTTGGAGTCGAAGGGGGAGTGCGGGGCCCGCTTGAAGACGACCGCGATCTCCGTGACGCGGCGGCCGAGGCGCTTGCCGGTGCGCAGGTAGAAGGGGATGCCCGCCCAGCGGCGGTTGTCCACCTCCAGCTTGACGGCCGCGTAGGTGTCGGTCTTCGACTGCGGGTCGATACCGTCCTCCTGGAGGTAGCCGACGACCTTCTCGCCGCCCTGCCAGCCCTCCGCGTACTGCCCGAACACCGTGTGCTCGCCCAGCTCCTGCGGCAGCCGCACCGACTTGAGCACCTTGAGCTTCTCGGTGAGCAGCGCCTCCTCGTCGAAGGCGATCGGCTCCTCCATGGCGGTCAGCGCCATCAGCTGGAGCAGGTGGTTCTGGATGACGTCACGCGCCGAACCGATGCCGTCGTAGTAGCCGGCCCGGCCGCCGATGCCGATGTCCTCGGCCATCGTGATCTGGATGTGGTCGACGTAGGACCGGTTCCAGATCGGCTCGTACATCTGGTTGGCGAAGCGCAGCGCAAGGATGTTCTGGACGGTCTCCTTGCCGAGGTAGTGGTCGATCCGGAACACCTGGTCCGGGTCGAACACCTCGTGCACGATCTTGTTCAGCTCGCGGGCGCTCTTCAGGTCGCGGCCGAACGGCTTCTCGATGACCGCGCGCCGCCAGGCCCCTTCCCGCGCGTCCGCCAGACCGTGCTTCTTGAGCTGCTTGACGACCTTCGGGAAGAACTTCGGCGGTACGGAGAGATAGAACGCGTAGTTGCCACTGGTACCGCGGGAGGTGTCCAACTCGTCGACAGCCGCGCGCAGTTGCTTGAACGCGGTGTCGTCGTCGAAGTCGCCCGGGATGAACCGCATGCCCTCGGCGAGCTGCTGCCAGACCTCCTCGCGGAACTCGGTGCGGGAGTGCTCGCGCACCGAGTCGTGCACCACCTGCGCGAAGTCCTGGTCCTCCCAGTCGCGCCGGGCGAACCCGACGAGGGAGAACCCCGGCGGCAGCATGCCCCGGTTGGCCAGGTCGTAGACGGCCGGCATCAGCTTCTTGCGGGACAGGTCACCGGTGACCCCGAAGATGACCAGTCCGGACGGGCCCGCGATACGGGGGAGCCGGCGGTCGCGGGGGTCCCGCAGCGGGTTGTCCCAGTCGGCCGCGAGAGCGTCCGTCAACTCCTCCACGGTCAGAGCCTGTTCACTCATTCCCCGTCGACCCCCTTGCCGCTCAGCGACTTCGCGACGGCGCCCAGCAGGTCCTGCCAGGCCACCTCGAACTTGGCGACGCCCTCGTCCTCCAACTGCTTGACGACGGTGTCGTAGGAAATCCCCAGACGTTCTACGGCGTCCAGGTCGGCGCGCGCCTGTGCGTAGCCGCCGGTCACCGTGTCGCCGTGGATGTCGCCGTGGTCGGCGGTGGCGTTCAGGGTGGCCTCGGGCATGGTGTTGACGGTGCCGGGCGCGACCAGCTCGTCGACGTAGAGGGTGTCCTTGTAGGACGGGTCCTTCACGCCGGTGGAGGCCCACAGGGGGCGCTGCTTGTTGGCCTTGGCGCCCGCGAGGGCGGTCCAGCGGTCACCGGAGAAGACTTCTTCGTAGGCCTGGTAGGCGAGCCGCGCGTTGGCGAGGGCGGCCTTCCCCTTGAGGGCGAGGGCCTCGTCCGTTGCGAGCGCGGTGAGGCGCTTGTCGATCTCGGAGTCGACGCGGGAGACGAAGAAGGACGCCACCGAGTGGATGGTCGCCAGGTCGAGGCCCGCGGCGCGGGCCTTCTCCAGGCCGGCCAGATAGGCGTCCATGACCTCGCGGTAGCGCTCCAGGGAGAAGATCAGCGTGACGTTGACGCTGATGCCGAGGCCGATGACCTCGGTGATGGCCGGCAGGCCCGCCTTCGTCGCCGGGATCTTGATCATCACGTTGGGGCGGTCGACGAGCCATCCGAGCTGCTTGGCCTCGGCGATCGTCGCCGCCGTGTTGTGGGCGAGCCGCGGGTCGACCTCGATGGAGACCCGGCCGTCCCGGCCGCCGGTCGCCTCGTACACCGGGCGCAGGATGTCGGCGGCGGCGCGGACGTCGGCGGTGGTCATCATCCGTACGGCCTCTTCGACCGTCACCTTGCGCACGGCCAGGTCGGCGAGCTGCTCCTCGTAGCCCTCGCCGGAGCCGATGGCGGCCTGGAAGATGGAGGGGTTGGTGGTGACGCCGACGACGTTCTTCGTGTCGACGAGTTCGGCGAGGTTGCCGGACTCGATCCGCTTGCGCGACAGGTCGTCCAGCCAGATGGAGACGCCCTCGTCGGAGAGGCGCTTGAGTGTTCCCGCGGTGGCGGTCACTTCGGTCACTGTGATCATCTTCTTTCTGGCGATCGGATCAACCGCGCGCGGCAGCGAGGGATTCCTTCGCTGCTGCGGCGACGTTCTCGGCGGTGAAGCCGAACTCGGCGAACAGGGTCTTGGCGTCGGCGGAGGCGCCGAAGTGTTCGAGGGAGACGATGCGTCCTGCGTCACCTGTGAACCGGTACCACGTGAGACCGATCCCGGCCTCGACCGCAACGCGGGCCTTCACGGACGGCGGAAGGACGCTGTCGCGGTACTCGCGCGACTGCTCCTCGAACCACTCCACGGACGGCATCGACACCACCCGGGCGCCCACGCCCTCCGCCTCCAACCGCTCGCGCGCCTCGACGGCGAGGTGGACCTCGGAACCGGTCGCGATGAGCACGACGTCCGGGATCTCGGTGGAGGAGTCCTTGAGGACGTAACCGCCGCGCGCCGCGTCGGAGTTGGGCTCGTACACGGGGACACCCTGGCGGGTGAGCGCCAGGCCGTGCGGGGCGGGCTTGGTGGCGTGCCGCTTGAGGATCTCGGCCCAGGCGATCGCCGTCTCGTTGGCGTCGGCGGGGCGGACGATGTTCAGGCCCGGGATGGCGCGCAGCGAGGCGAGGTGCTCGACCGGCTGGTGGGTGGGGCCGTCCTCGCCGAGACCGATGGAGTCGTGCGTCCAGACGTACGTCACCGGGAGCTGCATCAGCGCGGACAGGCGCACGGCGTTGCGCATGTAGTCGGAGAACACCAGGAAGGTGCCGCCGTAGACACGCGTGTTGCCGTGCAGGGCGATGCCGTTCATCTCGGCCGCCATGGAGTGCTCGCGGATGCCGAAGTGGATCGTACGGCCGTACGGGTCGGCCTCCGGGAGCGGGTTGCCCTTAGGGAGGAAGGACGAGGTCTTGTCGATGGTGGTGTTGTTCGAGCCGGCCAGGTCGGCGGAGCCGCCCCACAGCTCGGGCAGGACCGCGCCGAGCGCCTGGAGCACCTTGCCGGACGCGGCGCGGGTGGCGACGGAGGAGCCGGGCTCGAAGACCGGCAGGGACTGCTCCCAGCCCTCGGGGAGCTGACCGGCGACGATCCGGTCGAAGAGCCGCGCGCGCTCGGGCTGGGCGCCGCGCCACTCGCCGAGCCGCTTGTCCCACGCGGAGTGCGCCTCGGCGCCCCGGTCCAGGGCCCGGCGGCTGTGCGCGAGGACCTCGTCGGCGACCTCGAAGGACTTCTCCGGGTCGAAGCCCAGGACGCGCTTGGTGGCGGCGACCTCGTCGGCGCCGAGCGCGGAGCCGTGGGCGGCCTCGGTGTTCTGCGCGTTCGGGGCGGGCCAGGCGATGACCGTGCGCATCGCGATGATCGAGGGGCGCCCGGTCTCGGCCTGCGCCGCCTTCAGCGCCGTGTACAGCGCGTGGACGTCGATGTCGCCGTCGGCGGCGGGCTCGATGCGCTGGGTGTGCCAGCCGTAGGCCTCGTACCGCTTGAGGACGTCCTCGGAGAAGGCGGTCGCGGTGTCGCCCTCGATGGAGATGTGGTTGTCGTCGTAGACGAAGACGAGGTTGCCGAGCTTCTGGTGGCCGGCCAGCGAGGAGGCCTCGGCGGAGATGCCCTCCTCCAGGTCGCCGTCGGAGACGATCGCCCAGACGGTGTGGTCGAAGGGCGACTCGCCCTCGGGGGCCTCGGGGTCGAACAGGCCGCGCTCGTAGCGGGCGGCCATCGCCATGCCGACGGCGTTGGCGACACCCTGTCCGAGCGGGCCGGTCGTGGTCTCCACACCGGCCGTATGCCCGTACTCGGGGTGACCAGGCGTCTTCGAGCCGTGCGTCCGGAACGCCTTCAGGTCGTCCAGCTCCAGCTCGTACCCGGCGAGGTAGAGCTGGGTGTAGAGCGTCAGCGAGGTGTGGCCGGGGGAGAGGACGAAGCGGTCACGGCCGGTCCACTCGGGATCCGCGGGGTCGTGACGCATCACCTTCTGAAAGATCGTGTACGCGGCGGGGGCCAGGCTCATCGCCGTGCCCGGGTGCCCGTTGCCGACCTTCTGCACCGCGTCGGCGGCCAGAACACGGGCGGTGTCGACGGCTCGACGGTCGAGATCGGTCCACTCGAGGCTGTCAGGTGTGTGCGCGTTCATCTTCAAGAAGTCCTCGGTAAGAGCGGCAGAACTGCTCGGACGTGTTCAAACTTAAAAGTCTGACTTTTACGAGGGAAGGTGCCCGTGTGCCAGCCTGTGGTGAAAGTGGGACACCGGGACCCGCACTGAGGCGGCACGAGAAGGACATGGCGGACAGAACCATCCAAGGCGTCGGCGGTGACGGCGACGTGATCAGAACGTTTCCCTTCCCTGTCGATCTGAGCGTCTGCGGGGTCGGCATGCAGGTCGGCCCGATGGGCACCGGGCGCACCTGGCACGCCGACGCACCCCTGCACCGCGTCCACCGCATCGACTTCCATGTGGTGATGCTCTTCGACGAGGGCCCGGTCCGCCACATGATCGACTTCGCCGAGTACGAGGCGAACCCCGGCGACGTCCTGTGGATCCGCCCCGGCCAGGTCCACCGTTTCTCCCGCATGGACGCCTACCACGGCACCGTCCTGACCATGCAGCCCGGTTTCCTGCCTCGCGCCACGGTCGAGGCGACCGGCCTCTACCGTTACGACCTGCCGCCCCTCCTGCACCCCGACGAGCCCCGCCTCGCGGCCCTTCGCTCCTCGCTGGGCCAGCTCCAGCACGAGTACGAGGACTCGACGACCCTCCCGCTGAGCCTGCACACCTCGGTCCTGCGGCACTCCCTGACCGCGTTCCTGCTCCGGCTCGCGCATCTCGCCGCCAGTTCGGCGGAGGCGGCCCGGCAGCAGGCCGACACGACGTTCACCCTCTTCCGCGACGCCGTCGAGCAGGGCTTCGCCACCAATCACAGCGTCAGTGCCTACGCCGACGCCCTCGGCTACTCCCGCCGCACCCTGGTCCGCGCGGTCCGCGCCGCCACCGGCGAGACCCCCAAGGGCTTCATCGACAAACGCGTCGTCCTGGAGGCGAAGCGTCTCCTGGCCCACACGGACCTGCCGATCGGCCGGGTCGGGGCGGCGGTCGGCTTCCCCGACGCGGCGAACTTCTCCAAGTTCTTCCAGCAGCACACGGATGTGACGCCGGCGGCGTTCCGGGCCGAACTGCGCTGACGGCCGGGACATGCGGAAGGGGGCCCACGCGAAACGCGTGAACCCCCTTCGCCCGTGAGCGGTCGGGATCAGTGGCCGAAGTCGAACCAGTTGACGTTCACGAAGTCCGCCGACTGGCCGCTGCTGAACGTGAGATAGACGTCATGGGTCCCGGTGACCGAGCTGATGTTCGCGGGCACCGTCCTCCACGACTGCCAGCCCCCGGTGTTGCCCACCGCGAAACTGCCCACCGGAGTCGCGGTCGGACTGTCGAGCCGCACCTGCACCAGACCGCTGACCCCGCTCGCCGCACCGCTCGCGACCCGGCCGTAGAACTGGGTGGCCGCCGTGGAGCCGAAGTTGACGCCCTTGTAGAGCGCCCAGTCGCCGTTGGCTATCGAGCCGAGGTCCTGGCCGCCACCGGTGTCCGTGGTGGTCTCGGCGACGGTCCCGGACTGGCTGTCGTACGACTCGGCCTGGATGGCGCCGTAGGCGTCCCGGTTGCCGGTCGGCGGGGTCGTGGTACCGCTCCCACTGCCCGTCGACTGGAGCACCTGGACGTAGTCCACCGTCATGGGGTGGTTCGGGTCGGTGGCGCTCGTCGGGCCGCCGCCGAACGCGTCCGGGAAGCCGCCGCCCATCGCCACGTTCAGGATGATGAAGAAACCGTGGTTGGTGGCGTTGGCCCACGTGGTGGCGTCGACCTGACTGGCGTTCACCGTATGGAAGTTGACGCCGTCCAGATAGAAGCGCATCTGCTCCGGGCTCGTCGACCTGTCCCACTCCATGGCGTAGGTGTGGAAGCCGGCCTGACACGTGGTGCCGGTGCAGGCGGTGTTGCCGCCGATGCCGCTCGTCTCGTTGCAGGGGCCGCCCGGGTTGGTGCCGCAGTGCATCGTCGCCCAGTCGGTGTTCAGACCCTGGACGTTCTCCATGACGTCCAACTCGCCGACGCTGGGCCAGTTCTGGTAGTTGCCCCGGTACGGCGCGCCCAGCATCCAGAACGCGGGCCAGTAGCCGAGCGCCGACGAGCCGGTGACGTTGGGCAGTTGGATCCTCGCCTCGACGCGGAGCTTCCCGCCGGCCGGAGGCTGGAAGTCGGTGCGGTTGGTCTCGATACGGCCCGAGGTCCAGTTGCCCGAGGCGTCCCGGCGCGGGGTGATCAGCAGATTGCCGTTGCCGTCCAGCGCCACGTTGTTGGTGGAGGAGGTCATCGTCTCGACCTCGCCTGTGCCCCAGTTGGCGGCGCCACCGGGATACGAAGTCCCGGTGTCGTACTGCCAGTTGGTGGTGGAGACGCCGGAGCCCGCGGCGCCGTTGAAGTCGTCCAGGAAGACCTGGGTCCAACCCGACGGGGGAGTGGGCGCGGAGGCGTCCGCGGGGAGGGCGAAGGCGGTGGCGAACGCGGCCGCCAGGCCGAGCGTGGAGAGTACGGCGACGAGGGCGCGGCGGCGTCTGGGTATTCCGGAAGGTGCACTCATGGGGGTGAGCCTCTCGGGTACGGAGGGAGGTGCGCGGGTGCCCCGAGAGCTTCTGAGAGCGCTCTCAGGATGGGGTCAATGTGCTCCCCGGCACTCCCGTCGTCAAGAGTTGAAACACCGTCAAGAGTTGAAGGCTCGCGCGGAGTCGAGAGTTGAAGATGTCCGGCGGCCATGCGGGTCGCGCCTGCGGGGTGTCCGGCGCAGGGTCGCCGGCCGGCGGAGTGATGTCGCTGGCCGCCGGTGACTCGTTTGCCGCGACGCCGAACTTGATCGTCGGGGCCCCGGTCAGACCGCGCTGCCCGCCTTCCAGTCCGCCCATGACAGGTTCCAGCCGTTGAGGCCGTTGTCCGCCGCCACCGTCTTGTCGCCGGAGTTCTTGACGATGACGACGTCGCCGAGCATCGAGCTGTCGTAGAACTTGTAGCCCGCCACCGAGCTGTCGTTCGCGCCCTTGGCGTCGTGCAGGCCCACGCAGCCGTGGCTGGTGTTCTCGCTGCCGAACACCGAGGTGGACGCCCAGTAGTTGCCGTGCACGAAGGTGCCGGAGGTGGTCAGGCGCTGGGCGTGCGGGACGTCGGAGATGTCGTACTCGTCGCCGAGCCCGACCGTCGAGGACTCCATGCGGGTCTGCTTGAACCGCTCGCTGATCACCATGATCCCGGCCCAGGTGGTGTGCTGGGCGTTGCCGCCGCTGACCGGGTAGGTGGCAACGGTCTTGCCGTCCCGCTTGACGACCATCTCCTTGCTGGACAGGTCGACCGTGCTGATCTGCTCACGGCCGATGTCGAAGGTGACGTCCTTGGACTGCACGCCGTAGATGCCGTCCTGGCCCTCGACGTCCTTCAGCCGCAGGCTGAGCGTGATCTTCGTGCCGGCCGCCCAGTACGTCTCGGGGCGGAAGTCCAGGCGGGTGTCGCTGAACCAGTGTCCGACCACCTCGACGGCGGGCTCGGCGGTGACCGTGATCGCCTTCTGGACGGCGGCCCGGTCGGTGACCGCGTGCGTGAAGTTGATCGACACGGGCATGCCGACGCCGGAGGTGGAGTTCGCCTCGGGGGTGAAGTAGCCGACGAAGGTCTCGCCCGGCGACTTGGTGGTGAAGGTCGCCGTCTGCGCGGCGGCACCCTGCGTCTGCGCCGAGACCGTGTACTTGGTGCCCGAGTACGGGTTCTTCGCGGATGTCCACTTGGTCTTCGCGTCGTTGAACGACCCGGCCAGCGTGGAGCCGTCGTTGCCGGTCACCTTCACGGTGGCGAGCGTGCCGTCGGCCACCGTCACCGTGACCGGGGCGGTGAAATCGGCCTTCTTCGTGCCGTCGGCGGGCGAGACCGTGACGGTCGGCGCCTTCGCGGACTTCACGGACGCGGTCGCCGACGAGCCCCCGGACGAGGAACCCTCCGTGGCGTCCGCCGAACCGCTGCACCCCGTCAGTACGGCGGCCGGCACCACCCCGAGCACGGTGAGGACCCCACGCCGGGACCACCTCTCCGACTGCTTCTCGGACCGGTTGGATATGTGCGACACGCCCACGGCAGGCCTTCCTCCGCATGTCGCGCACACCCCCTGGCCATACGCGACGAGATCACCAGTGCTGTTGCATCCTGCGTCACTTCCCTGGATTGAATCTTTGAATCCCAGGGGCTCCACCTGAGATTCCTGTGAAGAGAGCCTGAAGGAAGGCCTGAAACCACGGTTGCCGGAGGCTCCGTGAGTGTGAACAGAGTATGAACGCGCCGACCGGTGCCCTGAGTATCCGGTGAGATCCCCGTCCCGCCATGGCTTCCCCACCTGTCCGGTCGGAAGAGTGAGGAAGGAACCGAAGGCGGAGTTCCGTTTCGACGGCTCCGCGGCAGACCACCGCCGGAGGTATTCGTGACCGAAGTCCGCAAGCGGCCCACCGTGGCGATCGTCG
Source organism: Streptomyces sp. NPDC005492 (assembly GCF_040605995.1). Classification (NCBI taxonomy): domain Bacteria; kingdom Bacillati; phylum Actinomycetota; class Actinomycetes; order Kitasatosporales; family Streptomycetaceae; genus Streptomyces; species Streptomyces sp. NPDC005492. The sequence continues at coordinate 60,562 of NZ_JBEXDX010000043.1, read as the reverse complement.
GAGCGGGCGCGGCAGGCACCCTGACCGCCGTCCAGCTCTGCGAGACGGCCACCCGCCGCCGGACCCCCCTCGACCTGGTGCTGGTCGACCCGGCCCCGGAGGCCGGCCGCGGCACCGCCTACGCGACCCAGGATCCACGCCACCGCCTCAACGTCCCGGCGGGCGGCATGAGTTGCTACCCGGACGATCCCGGCCACTTCACCCGCTGGCTGTGCCGCCACGGCGAACCCACCGTCGGCGCCGCCGACTTCGCCACCCGCTACCGCTACGGCGCCTACCTCGCCGACACCCTCGCCCAGGCCGTCGTCCGCTCCCACGGCACGGTTTCCGTACGCCGGCTGCGCACCCGCGCCGACACCTGTACCGGCACCCCCGAAGGCCCGGTGGAACTCCACCTCGCCGACGGGGGACTCCTCACCGCCGACAGTGCGGTCCTCGCCACCGGCCCCGCCGCCCCGACCGCCGACTGGGCGCCGCCCGCGCTGCGTTCCTCACCCCGCTTCCTCACCTCGCCCTGGACGCCCGGCGCACTGGACCCCGTACGCGAGGGCAGCGCCGACATCCTGCTCGTCGGCACCGGCCTCACGGCCGTGGACCTCGCCCTCACCCTGGACCGGTCCGAACGCACGGTGCACGCGGTGTCCCGGAGCGGACTCCTGCCGCAGCCCCACGCGTTGGGACCGTCCGGCGCGATGGAGGCGCCGCCGTGGCCGCGCGACCTCACGCTGAGCGGCCTGCGCAGGACCGTCTACCGGCACGTCAGCCGCTCCGTGCGCACCCACGGCGACTGGCGGCCCGCGCTCGACAGCCTGCGCCCCCACACCGCGAGACTCTGGCGCAGCCTCACCCCCGAGGAACGCGCGGAGTTCCTCGCCCACGAGGGCGCGATCTGGAACACCCACCGCCACCGCATGGCACCCACCACCGCCGAGTCCGTCACCCGGGCCCGCACCGCACGCCGCCTTCGGGTGCACGCGGGCACGATCGCCGATGTGGTCGAGGACGGCGGTCGGTTGGCGGTCACCCTCTCCAACGGCCGTACCCTGCACGTGGGTTGGGTGATCGACTGCACCGGACCGGGACAGCGGCTCGAAGACCCCTTGTGGCGCGGACTGTTCGAGACCGGGATGGCGGTGCCGGGGCCGCTCGGCATGGGAGTCGCCACACGGGACGGACGCCTGCTCGACACCGAAGGCCGTTCCGTACGACCGCTGTTCACGCTCGGCGCCCCTCGGCGCGGCGAGCTGTGGGAGACCACCGCGATCCCCGAGATCCGCGTCCAGGCCGCCGCCCTGGCAAGACAGTTGCTCCCGCCACCGGCCCGCCGCACCCGCCGCAGGCCGGTCGACGGACTCGGACTCCCGCTCTCGACCCACGCCGAGGCCGCCACCGCCTACCGCAACGGGCTCGACCGGGTCCTCAAGGTGCGCGCCGGAGCCGAGGACGCCTTCGCCCGCGCGGTCGCCCTGGACCCCGGATTCGCCCTGGGCCACGCGGCGTTGGCCCTCCTCGGCCACGAGTGCGGGGCCGCCGTCGACGTGCCCCGGGCGCTCGCCGACGCCCAGCGCTGCGCGCGCGAACGGGCCGACGAACGGGAGCGGTCCTTCGTGGACGTGATCACCCGCCGAGTCCAATCCACCGACGGGGACCGCGCGTTGATACGGCACCTCGACGCCCACCCCGCCGACGCGCTCGCCCTCGCCACCGCCGTACCCACCATCGCCTTCTCCGGGGTCACCGACCTGGACGACGACTACGCGCTGCGCCTGGTCGAGCGGACGTCCCCCGCCTACGACGGGCACTGGTTCCACACCTCGCTGCTCGCGTTCCTCCGCCAGGAGCAGGGCCGGCTGCACGAGGCGGGCGAACTCGCCCACCGTGCCCTGGGAGCCCAGCCCGCGTCCGGGCACGCGGTGCACGCGCTGGCCCACGTCCACTACGAGTCCGGCGCCCACGAGGCGGGCCGGGACTGGCTCGACGGCTGGGTGTCGGGACAGGGCCGGGGCGCGGTCCACCGGGCCCACTTCTCCTGGCACATCGCCCTGCACGAACTCGCGTTGGACGACCCGGCCGCCGTCCGCAGGCGCTGGTACGCCCAGTTGGCGCCCGGACGGGTGACCGGGGTACGCGCGCTGGTCGACTCGGGGTCGCTGCTCTGGCGGGCCAGGCTCAGCGGCAACTGGCAGGGGGAGTTGCCCACTTCGGACGTCCTGGACGCCGTGGCCTGCGAGGTGCTGGAGCGCCCCGCGACCGCGTTCACCGCGCTGCACGCGGCGGTGGCCCTGACCGCCGCGGGCGATCTGCCCGCCCTGCGCCGCCTCCGCGACCACGCGGCGGGCGCCGACCCGGTCCAGCGTGAGGTCGTCGCACCGCTCTGCGAGGCCCTCGCCGCCCTCGTGGAACACCGCTTCCACGAGGCCGCGCGAGGCCTCGACGCCCTGCTGCCGGTCCTGCGCAAGGTGGGCGGCAGCGCGGCCCAACGCGAGGTCGTCGAGGAGACGTTGCTGTACGCGCTGGTCTCGGCGGGCCGGTGCGACGCGGCACGACGCCTGCTGGACGCACGCCTGGACCGGAAGGCGACGCCCAGGGACCGGCGGATGCTGGCCGGGTTGCCCGAGTGAGGTGTGCCGGTGCTCTGCGACCCTTCCGCGGAGCACCGGCGGCACCGACGTCAGCGGCTCGCCAACTCCCGCTCCACAGAAGCCTCTTCACGCAACCCGTACCGGTCGTGCGCCCGGCGCAGCGGCTTCGGCGCCCACCAGGCGCGGTGGCCGAGCAGAGCCATCGTCGCCGGAACCAGCAGCATCCGTACGACCGTCGCGTCGATCAGCACCGCGAGGGTCAGGCCGAGGCCGGGCCTGAGCGGCTCCTCGGGGCAGGGGCCGTTCCAGTATCGCGAGCCCCCGCGGACCCGGCCTCGCCGGTGAGAGGGATATCCCCGCCCGGCAGGGCGGACCTTCCTACGGCTCCGGCCGCCACCCCAGCGCCCGGGATATCCCGCGTGCCGCGAGCCGCACCGCCGGGATCAACGCCGGTACCTGGGCGTCCACTTGAGGCACCACGACCGACACCGCGGCCACCACCGCACCGCCAGGACCGCGCACCGGAGCGGCCACCGACAGCGCGTCGTCCGTGACCTGACGGCTGCTCACCGCGACGCCGGTGCGCCGGACTTCGGCCAGCACCCGCCGCAGCCGTACCGGATCGGTGATCGTGTACGGCGTGAAGGACGCCAACGGGCCCGCGCAGTACGCCTCCTGGGCGTTCGGGCCGTCGTGGGCCAGCAGGGCCAGGCCCACGCCGGTGGCGTGCAGCGGCCAGCGGGCGCCGACCCGGATGTGCACGCCGACCGCCGAACGGCCCGAGATCCACTCGGTGTAGACGACCTCGTCGCCGTCCCGCACCGCCAACTGCACGTTCTCGTGCGTCGATTCGTACAGGTCCTCCAGGTAGGGGAGGGCCAGTTGGCGCAGGGCGAGGCCGCGCGGTGCGAGGGCGGCGATCTCCCACAGCCGTAGACCGACGTGGTAGACGCCCGACGCGTCCCGCTCCAGCGCGCCCCACTCGGTGAGGGCGCCCGCGAGCCGGTGGGCGGTGGTCAGGGTGAGGCCGGCCCGGCGGCTGATGTCGGACAGGGACAGGGCCGTGTGCTCGTGGTCGAAGGCGGCGAGCACGGCGAGCAGCCGGTCGGGCGCGGACCGTGTGGTGGGCACGGACCGGGTGGTGGTCATGGCGGCCGGGCCTCCGTCCGGTGTCGGTGTCAGGCGAGTCCGTCCTCGGCGACCCGCTGCAACAGCGTGTGCAGGGTCTCCCGCTCGGTCGCGTCCAGCGGGCCGAGCAGTTCGTTCGTGACGCGCAGCCCGGCCTCGTCCGTGTCGCGCAGGAAGCCGCGGCCGTTCTCCGTCAGGACCACGATGCGGCTGCGGCGGTCGTCGGGGGAAGGGCGGCGCTCGGCGAAACCCAGCTTCTCCAGATCGTCGACCAGGCCGACGATCGCGCTCGGGTCGTAGCCGAGCCGGGTGCTCAACTCGCGCTGGAGGGCGCCCTCGGATGTGGCGAGGAAACGCAGCAGGGCGTAGTGGCGCAGCCGTAGACCCGACTCCTGGAGGAACGTGTTGAACAACTGGCCGGAGCGCAGCCCCAGTCGGTACATGAGGTAGCCCGTGTCCGCGTGCAGCCCGCGCATCCACGGCTCGTGCGCGTCGATGGGCTTGGGGGTGACGTGCTGGCGTGCGATGGCGGGCTCCCTGGGTCCGAGGCGTCCTGGAGATTCCAGCATGTCGCACTGCGAGGCTGCCAACAACTATTGACGTCAACAATTATTGCTCTTAGCTTCGATCCTGGCACCGCACCCCATGCGGGACGCCGCACCCCATGTGAAGGGACCCATCCGTGCCCAGCATCGATCTGACCGGCAAGGTCGCCGTCGTCACCGGCAGTGGCCGGGGCCTCGGCCTCGCCTACGCGCACGCCCTGGCCGCCCACGGCGCGTCCGTGGTGGTGAACGACATCGACGAGGCGGTCGCCGAGCAGGCCGTGAAGTCGATCACCGGGGCGGGCGGCACCGCCGTCGCCGAGGTGGTCCCGGTCGGTACGACGGAGGCCGCCGAGCGGCTGGTGAACCGGGCCGTCGAGGAGTTCGGCCGGCTCGATGTGCTGGTCACCAACGCGGGCATCCTGCGCGACAAGGTGCTGTGGAAGATGACCGACGACGACTTCGACGCGGTGATCACCACCCACCTCAAGGGCACCTTCACTTGCGCCCGCGCCGCCGCCGTACGGATGCGCGAGCAGGGCGAGGGCGGCACGCTGATCCTGGTCGGCTCGCCGGCCGGCCAGCGCGGCAACTTCGGCCAGACCAACTATTCGGCCGCCAAGGCGGGCATCGCCGCCTTCGCCCGCACCTGGTCGATGGAGCTGGGGCGCGCGGGCATCACCGTCAACGCGATCGTGCCGGTCGCCGCGACCGCGATGACCGAGACGATCCCCGCCTTCGCCCCGTACATCGAGGCACTGAAGAACGGGGAGCCCTTCCCGGACTTCCTCCGCAAGGGCGAGGGCTTCGGCACCCCCGAGGACTGCGCCGCCCTCGTCCCCTTCCTCGCCTCCGAGGCCGCGCGCTCCATCACCGGCCAGGCCATCGGCATCGGCGGTGACAAGGTGGCACTCTGGTCCCACCCGCAGGAGATCAGCGCCGCCTACGCCGACGGCGGCTGGACCCCCGACACCCTGGCCGACGCCTTCCCCACCTCGGTCGGCGCCGAACTCCAGTCGGTGGGCATTCCCGCACCGAAGCTCCCGGAGGCGTGATGGCATCCCCCATGAACCTCGGCGAACTCGTCGCGATCGACGTCCACACCCACGCGGAGGTGTCCTCCAAGGGCCACGCCTCCCTGGACGACGAACTGCACGACGCCTCCTCCGCCTACTTCAAGGTCGAGGGCAAGCGGAAGCCGACCCTGGAGGAGACCGCCGCCTACTACCGCGAACGGAAGATGGCCGCCGTGATCTTCACGGTCGACGCCGAGTCCGCGACCGGCACCGAGCCCGTCCCGAACGAGGAGGTCGCGGAGGCCGCCGCCGCCAACGCCGACGTGCTCATCCCCTTCGCGTCCATCGACCCGTTCCGGGGCCGGGCGGGCGTGAAGCAGGCACGGCGGCTGGTCGAGGAGTACGGGGTCAAGGGCTTCAAGTTCCACCCCAACATCCAGGGCTTCTTCCCCAACGACCGGGCCGTGGCCTACGACCTGTACGAGGTCATCGAGGAGACGGGCACCATCGCCCTCTTCCACACCGGACAGACGGGCATCGGCGCGGGGGTACCGGGAGGCGGCGGCATCCGCCTCAAGTACTCCAACCCCCTGCACGTGGACGACGTCGCCGCCGACTTCCCGCAACTCAAGATCATCCTGGCGCACCCGTCCTTCCCCTGGCAGGACGAGGCCCTCGCCGTCGCCACCCACAAGCCGGGCGTGCACATCGACCTCTCCGGCTGGTCGCCGAAGTACTTCCCGCCGCAGTTGGTGCAGTACGCGAACACCCTGCTCAAGGACAAGGTCCTCTTCGGCTCCGACTATCCCGTCCTCACCCCGGACCGCTGGCTCGCCGACTTCGAGAAGCTGCCGATCAAGGACGAGGTCAGGCCGAAGATCCTCAAGGAGAACGCCGCCCGCCTGCTCGGGCTGACATAAGGGGCGCCGGATGCGCAACGAGGGACTGGGGTCATGGCCCGCACGCCGGGCCCGCAAGACCCCGCACCGCACCGCCCTGGTCCACGGTGGATCGTCGACCGACCATGGCACATCGCATACGTCGACCGACGACAGCACTTCGCATACGTCGACTGACTACAACACATTGCATACGTCGACCGACTACGGCACATTGCATACACGAACCACTCGCCTCGCCCACGCTCTGCGCTCCCGGGGCGTCCGCCGCGGTGACCGCATCGCCTACCTCGGCCCCAACCACCCCTCCTACCTGGAGACCCTGTTCGCCGCCGGCATCCTCGGCGCGGTCTTCGTCCCCCTCAACACCCGCCTCGCCGGCCCCGAGATCGCCTACCAACTCGCCGACTCCGGCGCCAAGATCCTCGTCTACGGCCCGACGCACGCCGGACTCGTCGCCGGACTGCCGGGCAGCACCGACGTACGCATCTACGTCGAAGTCGGCGCCGAATACGAGGAGTTGCTCGACGCGGCCGCCGAGGACCCCATCGACGAGCCCGTCGCGGCCGACGACACCTGCATCATCATGTACACCTCGGGCACGACCGGCCGCCCCAAGGGCGCCATGCTCACCCACGGCAACCTCACCTGGAACGCGGTCAACGTCCTCGTCGACACCGACCTGATCGCCGATGAACGCGCCCTGGTCTCCGCCCCGTTGTTCCACACGGCCGGCCTCAACATGCTCACACTGCCGGTGCTGCTCAAGGGCGGCACCTGCGTCCTGGTCGAGGCCTTCGAACCGGCCGCCACCTTCGACCTCATCGAACAACACCGGATCACCTTCATGTTCGGCGTGCCCACGATGTTCGACCAGCTCGCCCGGCACCCCCGCTGGGCCGGCGCCGACCTCTCCTCGGTGCGCATCCTCACCTGCGGCGGCTCCCCGGTCCCCTCCCCGCTGATCGCCGCCTACCAGGAGCGCGGACTCACCTTCCTCCAGGGCTACGGCATGACGGAGGCCGCGCCCGGCACCCTCTTCCTCGACGCCGAACACGCCGTGAGCAAGGCCGGATCGGCGGGTGTGCCGCACTTCTTCAGCGACGTACGGGTCGTACGGCCGGACCTCACCCCCGCCGACGTCGGCGAGACCGGCGAGGTCGTGGTGCGCGGACCGCATGTCATGCCCGGCTACTGGGGGCTGCCCGAGGAGACGGCCGCGGTCTTCGCCGACGGCTGGTTCCGCAGCGGGGACGCGGCCCGGACCGACGAGGACGGGTACGTGTACATCGTCGACCGTATGAAGGACATGATCATCTCCGGTGGGGAGAACATCTACCCCGCCGAGATCGAGGACCTGCTGTTGGCCCACCCCGACATCGTCGAGTGCGCGGTCATCGGTGTCCCCGACGACAAGTGGGGCGAGGTGCCGAGGGCGGTCGTCGTGCCACGCGAAGGCGCCTCGCCCGACCCCGACGAGGTGCTCGCCTCGCTGGCAGGCCGGCTCGCCAAGTACAAGATCCCCAAGTCGATGGTGCTCGCCGACGAACTCCCGCGCACCGCCTCCGGAAAGCTCCTCAAGTCCCGGGTGCGCCAGCGCTTCGGCAGCAACTCCTGAGTACCGGCTCCCAAGCACCAGTTCCCAATTACCAATTCCTAAGTAGGGAAAGCCATATGGGCATCACCGTGAACGGCCTCGACGAACTCAAGAAGCTCGCGGACAGCGACCTGGGCACCAGCGAGTGGATCGAGATCACCCAGGAACGCATCGACACGTTCGCCGACGCGACGGGCGACCACCAGTGGATCCACGTCGACCCGGAGAAGGCCGCGGCGGGGCCGTTCGGCGCGCCGATCGCGCACGGCTATCTGACCCTCTCCCTCTTCATCCCGCTCTTCACCGAACTGCTGGACGTCGAGGGCGTGTCGACGAAAATCAACTACGGCCTGAACAAGGTGCGTTTCCCCGCACCGGTCAAGGTGGGGTCGCGGATCCGGCTGGTCGCGAGGCTCGCCTCGGTCGAGGACGTGCCGGGCGGGGTACAGATCGCCGTCGACGGCACGATAGAGATCGACGGCGGGCCGAAGCCCGCCGCCGTCCTGCAGAGTCTCTCGCGGTTCTACGCCTGAGCGACGCCTACGGTCGATTGTCTACTGCTGCCCGTCTACTGCCGCCTGTCTACTGTTGTTTGTACGAGTAGACGCTGGTCGACACCACGCACACGCCCGGCTGTACGACCTCGGCGCGGAGCGTGCCGCTGTTCACGTCGTAGTCGATGCCCTCGGCCTCGAACGTGCCCGTGCAGATGCTGCGTTGGGGCAGCGCGAACAGGCTCGTGACCGTACCGGTGATCGGCTGCCCGTCCAGCTTGTGCGGTAGGTCGACCTGGAGCAGCGGGCGGATCTCGGGGAACTTGCTCCCCGAGGCGTCGTCCGAGACACACACCAGGCGGGTGTCCGTCACGAAGTCGCAGCCCTGGATGTCGTTCACCGTCCTGTCCAGGGTGATCTGCCCGGCCTGCGGCAGCGCCCCGCCCGTCGCCGGCGTGGACGGGTTGAGCAGGGGAGTGGGGAAGACCTGGAGTCTGGACTGGTCGCCCCACTCGCCCGACACCATCCACTGTGTGTCGGGCGAGACGGCGTCGAAGGAGTTGTTGATCTTCTCGCCCGAGTCGAGCGTGTGGACGTACGTGTAGCGCGTCCCGGACGGCGTGGTCACCGCGAACATTTTGGACGTGCCCGTGTCGGCGGCCTGGTAGGCGTCGAAGACATAGCCGTTCGCGATGTCCGGGTCACCGATGTGGTTCCAGCCCTGGCTGCGCAGATCCAGCGGGATGGACGCCAGGCCGCGGTACAGCAGCGAGCCGTCCGCACGACTGGCGACACCCTCACCGCCGCCCAGGCTGTCGGTGTAGGCCGTGCCGGTCTCCACCCAGGGGGAGCCGACCGCGGAGGCGGTGCTCACGCCGAGCGTGAGAGCACCCAATAAGGCGGCGAGGACCGTGAGTTGACGCTTCATCAGAGACTTCATCAGATACCTGCCAGGTCGACGAAGATGGGGTTGGAATAGAACCATGTGTCGGCCCACGGGTCACCGTTGCCGGGCTCGTGGGGGATCGGGCCGTGCGGGTCGATCGAGGCGCCGAGGTAGCCCGCGCCGTGTCGCTTGCCGTCGCTGCCGCGCAGCCGCAGATAGAAGGACTCGTCCCCGGCGGTCACCGGGATGCGCAGGGTGTACGTCCCCTTGCGGCCGCTCACGTCGGCGGTACGGACCACCTTCGTGTCCGGCGCCCGCCACGCGTCCCGGTCGGACACCGCACCGCGCACCGCGCCCTGGATCACGTCCACGTGCGCCAACTCGGGCAGGATTCCCTGGGCGTTGGGCCGCGAGGCCGTCGTCACGGTGACCTCCAGGGTGAGCCGGTCACCCTTGCGGACCCGCAGCCGGCCGCCCAGCGTCACGCCCCGACCGTGGTCGCAGTCCCGCTTCAGCCGGACGTCGAGCCCGTCCAGCAGATGCCCGTGGTCGACCCAGACCCGGCCCGCACGCATACCGGCCATCACGGCGCCGTAGCCGTAACGCGTGACACCGACGTGCGTACGGCTGAACTCGCCGGGCCAGAAGTCGCTGCCGGGCTGCGGGGTGTCGGTGTTCACCGGGTCGGGCAGCTTGCCGGTGTTGTCGAAGTTCCGCCCCGCGGGCCAGGCGCCGTTGGCCCAAGTGTCGTAGACCGTACGGTGGTTGTCGGAGTTGGTGGTGATCGAGAACAGCCGGCCCTCGGCCAGCATCGAGTCCCACAGCCCGCCGACGGTCGCCGTCGCCCAGTCGAAACCGCCGTACGTCACATACGCGTCCGCCGGATAACCCGACCAGGACTGCGCCGACGGCTTGTTCTCGTACTCGCCGCGGATCGACGTGGCGCCGCGCCAGCCGGGGAGGGCCGCTCCCTGGGCGCCGGGTGCGCCCTCCATGCCGATCATGATCTCGGGGGCCGCGTCCCGCCAGGCCCGCATCTCGTGCGGGGAGTCGATACCGAGCCGCAGCGGGTGGTTGGCGAGCACGAGGACGTCGTCGACATAGCCCGAACGGCGCTGCTCGGCCAGCCACTTGATGGCCTTGACCGCGTGGGCCTCGTTGCGGGCGGTATCCGTGGCGCCGGCGGCGCCCTCCGTGTAGGCCAGGAGCTTGCCGTCGTAGGCCAGCTCGAACTGGGTGAGCAGGTCCACCTCGTGGCGGCCGGGCGCGGCGAACACGGTGCAGTGCTCGGCGGCCGGGACGTACCACTCCAGGCCCTGGAAGATGAGCTGGCGCGGGTTCTCGGCGCGCGCCTTGAGGATCTCGGCGTGCTCCAACTGGGCGCCGTAGTAGGCGTGTCCGAAGTTGGAGTGCTCGTTGAACACCATCCAGTCGAGGCCGTACTTCGCGGCGGCCTGCGCCTGCTGGGAGAACGTGTACTTGGCGTCGTGGCTGTACACGGAGTGCACATGGTGGTCGCCGACGAGGTAGGCGAGGCGCGGGTCGTTGCCGCCGTAGCCGCGACCGGCCGCCGAAGCGGAGGTGGCGAGCGGTCCCGCGCCGAGCGTGAACGCGGCGCCGAACAGGCCCGCGCGGCGCAGGAGTTGACGTCGGGAGACGCCCTGCGCGTCGAGGGCGGCGGGGGAGACGGACGGGTCGGCCCAGGTGGGCAGTTGCTGCTCGGTCATGATCGGTGCGGTTCCTCTGGAGGGCTGTCAGTGGGTCATGAAGGAGGACACGGGCAGCGCCCGGGAGACGATCCGTACGTCGCCGAGGCGGCCGTGCAGGATCTGGTCGATCTTGTCGGCGTACTCGTAGCCGCCGAGCAGCCACGGCTGCCCGGAGGAGGCGATGCCGATCGCGGGGGCGTGCGGATTGCGGGCCACCGGGCAGCCCTGCACATACATCGTGGTGTGCCGTCCGTCGTTGACGACGGCGAGGTGCCACCAGATCTCGGGGTCGGTCTCGTCGCCCCAGTTGGTCGCCAACTGCCGCTGGTTGAGCGGGTGCACCGCCCACTGCGGTCCCGGGCCGTCGGAGAGGGACAGGGTGGCGAGCGGCTCGTCGGGGTCGTCCGTGACCGTGCCGACGGAGCCGTTGCGGCCGGTGCGGCTGACCAGTCCCGCCCAGGCGTTGTGCGAGGCGTTCCAGTCGGCGGGCAGCCAGTAGAACGCCTCGATGGTGTAACCGTCCTTGAACGTCGCCGAGTTGAGCGGCGCACCGTCGACGGTCCGCAGGTACGCGCCCTTCAGCGGGGACTTGTAGCCGGTGAACTCCAGGCTGCCGTGGCCCGGTTGGTCGGGGTGGTGCTCGGCCGACCAGCCCAGGGTGCCGCCGTTCACGGAGACCACGGTGAGGTCGTTGCCGCGGCCGGACAGGTCACGGACGGTGCCGGAGACCGGGGACTCGAAGCGCCAGTAGGCGGCCGTGCCCGGGATCACCATCTTCGACGCGGGGCGCGCCGGCCGCACCGGCACCGGGTCGAAGCCGGCGAAGCGGTCCGCGAAGTCGATGTCGACGGAGAACCGGTCGGCGTCGCCGCTGAGTTCGATCTCCTGCCGCTCCAGCTCGTTGAGACCCTTCGCCGCCCGGCCCAGGATCCACGGTGACACCGTCTCCACGTCGATGACGTCGCGGTCCAGGTCGAAGTGGTAGAGGCGGATCATCGCCGCGCCGCCGAAATAACGGTTCTGATAGTTCGTCAGGTGAAGGTGGACGTCGTTGCCCGCCGCGTTCCTGCGGGTCGCCCGGCGGGCGGGCCAGTAGTGGCCGTTCAGGGTCAGGAAGATCTGATCGTGGTCGGCGACGAGTTGGTCCCACAGTTGCTGCCCGTAGTCCGACAACGCGTCGTCGTCGACGACCAGTTCGTGCGTGGTGAGGATGACCGGAGTCTTCGGGTGCCGGGCGATGACGTCCTTGGCCCAGGCGTAGCCCTTCGCGGACAGCCGCCAGTCCAGCGCGAGCACGAGCCACTCCCGCCCGGCCGCCTTGAACACGTGATACGTGTTGTAGCCGTCCGAAGAGGCCCCGCCGAACGTGGACTTGTTCTTGAAGCGCTGCGGGCCGAACGCGTCCAGGTACGGCGACGTGCCGCGCTGGTCGTCCGTCGACGACCGGATGTCGTGGTTGCCGGCCAGCACGCTGTAGCCGACGCCCCGCCGGTCCAGCAGCCCGAACGCCTCGCCGATCGCGGCGAATTCGGGCTCGGCCCCGTTCTGCGTCAGGTCGCCCAGGTGGGACAGGAAGACGATGTTCTTCTCCTTGCCGTGCTCCAGGAGATAGCGCAGCGAGGCCTCGATCGGCGCCTTGTCGATGCTCGGCCCGTCGAAGAGGTACTGGGTGTCCGGCATCACGGCCAGCGTGAAGCGGCGGCTGTCGGTGTCGGGCCGCCAACTCGCCGTCGCCGGGGCCGCTTCGGCGCTGGCCGGCAGCGCGACACCGGCCGTCGCGGCGGCGCCGAGCAGGGCCGTCGCGCGGAGGAAATTGCGCCGTCCGGCGCCGGCCTGGGCCGTCTCGCACTGATCGTGCTCATGCGAAGTACACACGTGTGCTCCGTACAGGGTGAGTGCTCGTGAAAGCAGCTGAGAACTGGGGAGTTCAGAGAACGCGCAGGGTCCAGCTCCAGCGATGGACGCCCGGTGCGACGAGGTACTGAGCCGAGGTGTCGGGGCCGCACGAGGCCGTGCCAATACCCCGGTGCGCCGCGTCGAGATGCACCACGCAGGAGGCGCGCAGCACCAGTTCGTCGTGATGCCGTACGGCGGTCAGATCCTCGGCGCGATAGCGGGTGACCGAGATCTGGCGGGGCTCGTCGAGGTCGACGGTGAAACCGGTGGCGTCCGGCGCCGACAGCGTGAACCGCCGCACCCCGTGCCGGCCACCGCTCTCCTGCGGCCGCAGATACGGGGTGAACAACTCGTCGACGGGGACCGAGTGATGACCCACGGGCGCGCCCGTGCTCCGGTCGGGGTACGACTCCCACGGACCCCGGCCGAACCACTCCAGCAGATCAAGACCGGGCGCCGTCTCGAACACGGTGCCCACCCGGGCCACGTCGTCGAACTCCTCGGGCAGTTCGGCCGACTCCTCCACCCGGACCCCGCCCTCGACCGGCGTGAACACCTGGCAGTGCCGGACCACACCGACCGCCCCGGCGTACTCGGCGACCGTCGTCACACGCTCGCCGTCCCGCCGTACCGAAACGACCTTCCGGACCAGCGAATCGAGCCCCCAGGCCCGCCAGCGCAGCGCCATTCCGCCCAACTCGTCGTTGTCGGTGGGCGCCCGCCACAGGGACAGGGTCGGGGCGAGGGCCAGCAGCGGGTGGAGGAGGAGGCCCTCGCCGTCGACCTCCACCCGACCGCTGGTCACGGGGCGTGCCGTCGCGCGCGCCGCCGCCCGCAGCCGTACCTGGGGCGTACACACCTCCGTGCCGCGAGGCGCCCACGCCTGGTCCTCGGCCGTTCTCACCCGCAGCGTCAGCCAGGCCTCCCCGCCGTCCTCCGGCAGCTCGAACGGCAGCGGAACCGCCACCGTCTCGCCCGGGCACAGCGCGGGCAGTTCGGCCGGAGCCGTCAGCGTGCGGCCGTCCGCGAGCGCCAACTCCCAGGTCCCGGCAAGCCAGTCGAGGCCCCGGAAGTGCTGGTGGTTGCCGAGGACGATGCCCTCGTGCCGGAAGCACTCGATGCGCACCGGCGCCGCGATCTCCCGGTGCTCGAACATCACCGGCTTGGGTGTCCGGTCGGGAAACACCACGCCGTCCGCGATGAACGCGCCGTCGTGGACGCTCTCGCCGAAGTCACCGCCGTACGCCCAGCGGTGACCGGGCGCGGCGACACCGTTGTCGTAGAGGCCGGCTCCCGCTCGGCCGGTGGGTCTTCCGTCGCTCACACGCTGCAGGATCCCGTGGTCCCAGAACTCCCAGATGAAGCCGCCCTGAAGACCCGGGGTTGACTCGATGGCAGCCCAGTGGTCGGCGAGCGTGCCGTTGCTGTTGCCCATCGCGTGCGAGTACTCGCACTGGATCAGCGGTTTCGTCTGCTCCCCGGACAGCGCGTGCGCGACACAGTCCTCCAGCGACGCGTACATCGGGCAGGCGATGTCGGAGGCGAGATCCGGGTCCGCCCAGCCGCGCTTGGCCGCGCCCTCGTACTGGATCGGCCGGGTCGGGTCGTGCCGGCGGACCCAGCCGGCCGCCGCGTCGTGGTTCGCGCCGTAGTCGGACTCATTGCCCAGCGACCACACGATGACGGAGGGGTGGTTCTTGTCGCGGAGCACCATCCGCGACACCCGGTCCACGAACGCGTTCAGATAGCGCGCGTCGTCAGCGATCTCGTGGGCGTGGTCGTGCGACTCGATGTTCGCCTCGTCGACGACGTAGAAGCCCAGTTCGTCGGCGAGGTCGTAGAACGCCGGGTCGTTCGGGTAGTGCGAGGTGCGGACCGCGTTGAAACCGAACCGCTTCAGCAGGACCAGGTCCGCGCGCATGTCGTCGTACGTCACGGTCCGGCCGGTCAGCGGATGGAAGTCGTGCCGGTTGACGCCCCGGACGAACACCCGCTCCCCGTTGACGAGCAGGTCCCGTCCGACGATCTCCACGTCACGGAAACCGATGCGACGGTACGACGTGTCCGCGACCGATCCGTCGGCCCGGTGCAGCCGGACCGTCAGGCCGTACAGCTCGGGCGTCTCGGCGTTCCAGGCGCGGACCTCGGGGACCGTGGCCCTGATGCGGGCCTCACCGAGGAAGTCGGAGACCCGGTCGTCCTCCTGGTTGAACCGGTCGAACTCCTCGTCCTGGCACAGGAGTTGGCCGTCCAGATCGCCGACGACATACCACCCGGCGGGCAGCGCACCGCCCGCGTTTCGCACCTGGCAGTCGACCCGCAGCTCCCCGTCGTACCGAGCTCGCACGGTCACGTCGGCGAGATACAGCGGATCGGTCGCGTACAGCAGCACCGACCGGGTGATACCCGCGTGCCACCACTGGTCCTGGTCCTCGATGTGCGAGGCGTCCGACCACTTGACGACGGTCAGCCGTACGGTGGCGCGCCCGCCGGGACGTACGACGTCCGAGAGGTCGAAGTCGGCGGCGAGGTGGGAGTCCTTGGAGACGCCCACGGGCCGCCCGTCCACGTGCACGAGCAGCACGCTCTCGGCGGCCCCGACCTGGAGCACGATCCGCCGCCCGGCCCACTCGGCCGGGATGTCGATCTCCCGCTCGTACACACCCGTCGGATTGTCGACCGGCGACAGTGGAGGGAATTCTGCATACGGCATACGGACGTTCGTGTACTGC
Source organism: Streptomyces sp. NPDC005492 (assembly GCF_040605995.1). Classification (NCBI taxonomy): domain Bacteria; kingdom Bacillati; phylum Actinomycetota; class Actinomycetes; order Kitasatosporales; family Streptomycetaceae; genus Streptomyces; species Streptomyces sp. NPDC005492. Next base: position 45,078 of record NZ_JBEXDX010000043.1, on the reverse strand, counting down.
GGAAGGTCGGCACCGGCGTCGGCACCGGCACCGGCACCGGCACCGGCGTCGGCGGTGCCGGTGACGCTGGCGGCGTCGGTGGATTCCATAGTCCATACACTCGGCACGTATACCGAGGACCACGCGTCCCCGACCGGCGCGTCCGGCGCCGGCAGCAGTTGGAAGCGCCAGTCCCCGTCGAGCGCGAGCGCGCCGACGCGGCGGTCGACGGCTGACATCGGCAACCGCCCCCAGGAGGTCACTTCGGGTGACTCCCAGGGGCGGAGCGCGAACAGCGGGTCCGTCATCAGCGGATGGCTCCCTTGCCGAGGTCGCCGATGATCTGCTTGGCGCCGACCGCGAACACGATCAGCAGGGGGACGAGGGCGAGGAGCGCGCCGGTCATGACCATTCCGTAGTCGGTGGTGCCGTGCGTGCCGTTGAGCTGGGACAGCGCGACCTGGAGCGTCACGTTGTTCGGGTTGGTGAGGGCGATCAGGGGCCAGGCGTAGTCGTTCCACTGGCCCATGAAGGTGAAGATGCCGAGGAAGGCGAGGCCCGGCCGGACCACCGGGAGGGCCACGTGCCAGTACTGGCGCAGGAAGTGCGCGCCGTCGATGCGGGAGGCGTCGAGGAGTTCGTCGTGGATCGCGCTCCTCATGTACTGGCGCATCCAGAAGATGCCGAACGCGTTGGCCGCCGCCGGCACGATCAGCGCGGTCATCGAGCCGATCCAGCCGAGCTTCGCCATGATCACGAACTGCGGGATCGCCGCGAGCTGCGCCGGCACCATGAAGATGACCATCAGCAGGGCGAACAGCACGTTCCTGCCCGGGAAGTGGAACTTGGCGAAGACGAACGCGGCCAGCGAGTCGAAGAACAGGACCAGGAAGGTCACCGACCCCGCCACCAGCACCGAGTTGAACATCGAGCCGAAGAAGTCGATGTTGTCGAAGAGGCTGCGCACGTTCTCCAGGAAGTGCGAACCCGGCAGCAGCTTCGGCGGGTAGGAGAAGATCTCCGACGAGGTGTGCGTCGACATGATCACGGCCCAGTAGAACGGGAAGGCCGAGAGCAACACGCCCAGGATCAGGGAGACATGCAGGGCGACGCCGCGGCTCCGGGTGCCCCGGATCGCCTTCGGTCGCCGTGTGCCTTGAAGGAATGCCATGGTGACCGACTCCCTAGTCTTCGCCCCGGCGCTGCACCAGGCGCCAGTTGACGATGGAGAAGAGGATGACGACGAGGAAGATGCCCCAGGCCACGGCGGCGCCGTAACCGAAGTCGTTGTTGTCGAAGGTCTGTTGGAAGAAGTACAGGACCATCGTCTGGCCGGAGTGGCCCGGGCCGCCCGCGAACGTCGAGTCGTTCGAGGTGTTCTGTAGCAGCACCTGTGGTTCGGAGAAGCTCTGCAGTCCGGTGACCGTCGAGATGACGAGCACGAACAGCAGCACCGGGCGCAGCAGCGGCAGCGTGATCCGGAAGAAGGTCTGCACCGGTCCGGCGCCGTCCATACGGGCCGCTTCATACAGTTCACCGGGGATTGTCTGCAGTCCGGCCAGGAAGATGATCGCGTTGTAGCCGGTCCACTGCCAGGTCATCAGCGTCGCGATGGCGATCTTGATGCCCCACGGGGTGTTCAGCCAGGCGATCTGGTCGATCCCCACCGCCTGCAACAGGGCGTTCACCAGGCCGAAGTTGGTGGAGAACACCGAGCCGAAGACGATCGCGATCGCTACCACCGAGGTGACGTTCGGCAGGAAGTAGGCGAAGCGGTAGACGTTCTTGAAGCGGACCGCCGAGTTGAGCATCACGGCCGTGACCATCGCCAGGAAGATCATGGGGAAGGTGGCCAGCGCCCAGATGATCAGCGTGTTGCCGATCGAGTTCCAGAAGTCGGTGTCGCTCAGCAGGTACTTGTACTGCGACAGACCCGCCCACTCCATCGAGCCGAGGCCGTCCCAGCGGTGGAAGGAGAGGTAGAGCGAGAAGCCGACGGGGATCAACCCGAAGCAGAGGAACAGCAGATAGAACGGAGAGATCGCGGCATACAGGTGCCAGTACTTGCGGAACCCCTTCTTGGGCTGCGGGGAGGCGGACGTCCTGTCCACGGCGGCCGGGGGCCTGTCCAGTGCGGTGGCCATCAGTAGCTCACCCCCAGGTGGTCCGCGATGCGCCGGCACTTGCTCATGGCGTCACTCCAGGCCTTCTCGGGGTCCTTGCCGAGGACACCGACGTTCTTGATCTCGTCCTTGATGGGCTGCCCGAGCGCGACGTCGAACGGGCTGTTGTAGGCGACGGTGATCTTCCGCGCGGCCGGACCGAAGACGTCCGTCGTCACCTGACCGCCGAAGAACGGGTCGGGCGCCCGCAGTTGCTTCAGGCCGTACGAGGCGGGCGTGGACGGGAAGAGGCCCGCATCCACGTAACCCGAGGCCTGGTTGGCCGCGTTGAGCATCCACGCGATGATCTCGAAGGCCCGCTCGGGCTCCCGGCAGGCCTTGGTGATCGACAGGAACGAACCGCCGTTGTTGGACGGTCGCACCGGCATGTCGGCGACCCGCCACTTGCCCTTCGTCTTCGGGTTGCCGCTCTTGATGTCGTACGTCGCCCAGGACGCGCCGAGTTGACTGGGCAGCTTCCCGGTGTCGACCGCCGAGATCTGGTCCGGGGTACCGGTGACGAGGTCCGAGACGATCCCGCGCCGCTTGGCCTCCACCGCGAGCGCCCAGGCGTTGCGCACATGTTCCTGGTCGCCGATGAAGTGCCGGTCCTTGTCGACGTAGCGCTTGCTTCCCTGCTCGACCACCTTCTCGAAGACGCTGTTGACGTCGGTCAGCAGCGAGGTCCCCGGGATGCGCTTCTTCAACTGCACACCGGCCGCGAAGAACTTCTCCCAGGTGTTCAACTCCCTGGAGACGTCGGCCGGTTCGTACGGCAGCCCCGCCTTGCGGAACACCGCGTACTGGTAGAAGTGCGCCACCGGCCCGCAGTCGATCGGGAAGCCGACCATCGTGCCGTCGTCGGCGATGCCCTGCTCCCACTTCCAGGTCAGGAACTGGCTCTTGTACTTGTCCGCGCCGAGCGTCCTGAGGTCCACGAACTGGTCGGAGTTGGGCAGATAGGACGCCATGTCCTCGCCCTTGAGGCCGGCGATGTCGGGGATGTGGGCCCGGCCGGCCATCGTGGTGATCAGCTTCGACCGGTAGTAGCCGCCGATCTTGATCGCCTGGAGGTCGACCGTACTGTCGTAACGCGCCTTGGCCTTCTTGACGACCGTGTCGCCGAGGCCGCCGTCCCAGTACCACAGGACCATGTTCCGGCCGGTGGAACCGGTCGGAACGGCACAGCCGGACGCCAGGCCGCCGAGCGCCGTGGCGGCCGTACCGGCCAGGCCCGCACGGAGCAGGCCTCTTCGTGAGAGCCGCACAGCTCCCACCGCCTTTCGGATCTGTTCGATCTGTTCGGGTCGTGCACAGAGGGGCTGAGTGGGGGGGGAATTCCGGGGGACTTGCGAGGGGGTGACCAAGGGGGGGCTGCGATGTGGGGGCTACTGCGGTGCGGGGGGAGTGACCGGCGCGTAGGCGATCGGCGGGCCGGGGTCCGCCGGGATCCTGTCGACGAGGAAGCCGTATGCACGCTGCAGTTCGGGATCGTGGACTGTATGCAGCCAACGGTCGACGCCGTACCAGCCCGGCGCCGCCAGTGCGCCGCCGTGGTGCTGGACGGACAGCCCGGCCGCGAGCACCGCGAACCGGAGCCGTTCCTCCAGCGGCCAGCCGCCGAGCGAGGCCGCGACGAAACTCGCGCCGAACACGTCACCCGCGCCCGTCGCGTCCAGCACGTCCACGTCCAGCGCCGGGACCTCCGCGTACTCGCCCGTCGTCTGGTCGACGGCCACCGCACCGTCGCCGCCGCGCGTGATCACCGCGACGGGCACCAGTTCGCTGAGCGTGCCGAGCGCCGCGACCGCGCTGTCGGTGCGGGTGTAGGCCATCGCCTCGGCCTCGTTGGGGAGGAAGGCGTGGCACAGGGCGAGCTGGTCCAGGAGGTCGCGGGACCACTGCTGGGTGGGGTCCCAGCCGACGTCCGCGTAGATGTGCGTGCCGTTCGCGGAGGCCTTGGCGAGCCACTCGCGCGGCTCGGCCTCGATGTGCACCAGCGCCGTCCGCGCCTCGGGCGGGTCGCCCATCAACTCGTCCTGGGAGTACGGCGGTTCCTGGCCGTGGGTGACCAGCGCCCGATCGTCCCCGTGCGCGAGCGAGACGGTGACGGGGGTGTGCCAGCCGTTCGCGGTGCGGGACAGGGAGAGGTCGACGCCCTCCTGGTCGGCGAGGACCTCGTGGCAGTACGTGCCGTAGAAGTCGTCGCCGAAGACCGTGGCCAGGGAGGTGTTCAGGCCGAAGCGGGACGCGGCGACGGCCAGGTTGGCGATGCCGCCGGGGCCGCAGCCCATGCCGGACGTCCAGATCTCCTCGCCCGGCGTCGGCGGCTGCCCCAGACCCGTGAGGACGAGGTCGTAGAAGAGCAGCCCGGTCAGCAGCACATCGGGCCGGTCGTCATCCACGCGCACATCCTCTCGTCAAAATTCTTCATTTCGGTGACGGGAATCGTGCGCCGCTCGACGAGATTGGTCAATACCCGAGCAGAACTGAGCATAGAAATGATTGAAGATGACGAGTAGTGTTCGCGGCGTGCTGGCAGAACGACGACATCAACTCATCCTGCGGGCCCTGCGCTCCGGTGGCCCCGCGGCCGTGACCGATCTCTCCGAGCAGTTGGGTGTGAGCCCCGCCACGATCCGGCGCGATCTGCTCAAGCTGGAGGAGGACGGGCTGCTCACCCGGGTCCACGGCGGTGCCGTGGCCGACGAGGGCGACCAGCCCTTCGCCGAGGTCGCCGAGGTGCGGGTGGCCGAGAAGGACGCGATAGCCGCACACGCCGCCGCCATGGTCGCGGACGGCCAGTCGGTCCTCCTCGACATCGGCACCACCGCCTACCGCCTCGCCCGGCAACTGCACGGCCGCCGGCTCACCGTGATCACCAGCAACCTCGTGGTCTACGAGGAGCTGGCCGACGACGAGGGCATCGAACTGGTGCTGCTCGGCGGCATGGTCCGACGCGAGTACCGCTCCCTGGTGGGCTTCCTCACCGAGGACAACCTGCGCCAACTGCACGCCGACTGGCTCTTCCTCGGCACCAGCGGGGTGCGCCCCGGCGGGCAGGTGATGGACACGACGGTCGTCGAGGTGCCGGTCAAGCGGGCCATGATCAAGGCCGGCGAAAAGGTCGTCCTGCTCGCCGACGCGCAGAAGTTCCCGGGTACGGGCATGGCGAAGGTGTGTGGTCCCGAGGACCTGGACGCGGTGGTGACGAACGCCCCGGTCGACCCGGCGACCCGCTCCTCCCTGGAGGAAGCGGGCGTCGAGGTCGTCGTGGCAGGAAAGGTGAAAGCGTGAAGCTGACGATTCTGGGCGGCGGCGGGTTCCGCGTGCCGCTCGTGTACGGGGCACTGCTGACCGACCGCGGCGAGGGCCGGGTCACCGAGGTGGTGCTGCACGACCTGGACGACAGTCGACTGTATGCAGTCGCCCGTGTGCTGGCCGAACAGGCCGCCATCGTTCCCGACGCCCCCAAGGTCACCGCCACCACCGACCTCGACGAGGCCCTGCGCGGCGCCGACTTCGTCTTCTCCGCGATCCGCGTCGGTGGCCTGGAGGGCCGCGCGAACGACGAACGGGTGGCGCTGGCGGAAGGCGTCCTCGGCCAGGAGACGGTCGGCGCGGGCGGGATCGCCTATGGTCTACGAACCGTCCCGGTCGCCGTCGACATCGCACAGCGGGTGGCCCGGCTCGCCCCCGACGCCTGGGTCATCAACTTCACCAACCCGGCGGGCCTGGTCACCGAGGCCATGTCCCGCCACCTCGGCGACCGCGTCATCGGCATCTGCGACTCACCGGTCGGCCTCGGCCGCCGTATCGCCAAGGTCCTCGGCGCCAACCCGCGCGAGGCCTTCATCGACTACGTCGGCCTCAACCACCTCGGCTGGGTGCGCGGCCTGCGTGTGGCCGGCCGCGACGAACTCCCGCGCCTGCTCGCCGACCCGGACCTGCTCGGCTCCTTCGAGGAGGGCAAGCTCTTCGGCACCGATTGGCTCCAGTCCCTCGGCGCGATCCCGAACGAGTACCTGCACTACTACTACTTCAACCGCGAGACAGTCCGCGCCTACCGCGAGGTCGAGAAGACCCGCGGCGCGTTCCTCCGCGACCAGCAGGCGCGGTTCTACGACGAGATGAAGCGCCCCGACGCCTCCGCGCTGACCGCCTGGGACCGCACCCGCGCCGAGCGCGAGGCGACCTACATGTCGGAGAACCGGGAGACGGCGGGTGCCGGTGAGCGCGACGCCGACGACCTCTCCGGCGGTTACGAGAAGGTCGCCCTCGCCCTGATGCGGGCCATCGCCCGCGACGAACGCACCACCCTGATCCTCAACGTCCGCAACCAGGGCGCCCTGTCGGTCCTCGACGCGGACGCCGTCATCGAGGTGCCGTGCCTGGTCGACGCCAACGGCGCCCACCCCGTCGCGGTCGATCCGCTTCCCGACCACGCGACCGGCCTGGTCTGCGCGGTCAAGGGCGTCGAGCGCGAGGTCCTCGCGGCGGCCGAGAGCGGCTCCCGTGCGACAGCGGTGAAGGCCTTCGCGCTGCACCCGCTGGTCGACTCGGTGAACGTCGCGCGCAGGCTGGTCGAGGGCTATACCGAGGTCCACCCGGGCCTGGCGTACCTTAAGTAGGCAGCCACCCGGTAAGCGCTTTCCCTCCGCTCTCGGCAGCTCGCTGCTCGCAGCGGCTTCCCCATCTCTCAGCAGCTCCCTGGTTCCCTGGAGACTCCCCATGCACGACGAACGCCGCCGGATCGAGGAGCGCGTCGAGCGCGCCCACAACCAGCGCATCAAGCCCGCGATCTACGCGGCCACCGCGCCCCTCACGGTCGAGGCCTGGCAGGCCCCCGGGGAGCCGGTCCCCTTCGAGGAGGCCGCGGCGGCGCTGTACGCGCCGTTCGCGATGGACACCCCGTGGGGTCCGCCCTGGGGTACCACCTGGTTCCGGATGCACGGACAGGTTCCCGCCGAGTGGGCCGGGAAGCGCGTCGAGGCCGTCATCGACCTCGGCTTCACGGGCGACTGGCCCGGCAACCAGGCCGAGGCTCTGGTCCACCTCACGGACGGGACCCCGCTCAAGGCCGTCAACCCGCTCAACCAGTACGTGGCGATCGCCAACCCGGCGACCGGCGGCGAGGTGATCGACTATCTGGTCGAGGCGGCCTCCAACCCCGACATCCTCGCCAACGACTTCGCGGAGCCGACCCCCCTCGGCGATGTACTGACGGCGGGCGACCGTCCACTGTATACATTCCGCCGTGCCGACCTCGCCGTGCTCGACGAGGAGGTCTTCCACCTCGACCTCGACATCCAGGTGCTGCGCGAACTGATGCTGGAGTTGGGCGAGCACGACCCGCGTCGGCACGAGATCATGCACGCGCTGGACCGGGCCATGGACCTGCTCGACCTGGACGACGTCTCCGGTACGGCGGCCGACGTACGGGCCGCGCTCAAGCCGGTGCTGTCCAAGCCCGCCAACGCCAGCGCGCACATCGTCTCCGGGGTCGGGCACGCACACATCGACTCCGCGTGGCTGTGGCCGATCCGCGAGACCAAGCGCAAGACGTCCCGCACCTTCTCGAACGTGACCTCCCTCGCCGACGAGTACGAGGACTTCATCTTCGCCTGCTCGCAGGCCCAGCAGTACGAGTGGGTGCGCGACAACTACCCGCAGGTGTGGGCCCGTATCCAGGAGTCCGTCAAGCGCGGCCAGTGGGCGCCGGTCGGCGGCATGTGGGTCGAGTCCGACGGCAACCTGCCCGGCGGCGAGGCCATCGCCCGCCAACTCGTCCACGGCAAGCGGTTCTTCATCGAGCACTTCGGCATCGAGACCAAGGGCGTCTGGCTGCCCGACTCCTTCGGCTACAACGCGGCCTACCCGCAGCTCGCCAAGCTGGCCGGCAACGAGTGGTTCCTCACCCAGAAGATCTCCTGGAACCAGACCAACAAGTTCCCCCACCACACCTTCTGGTGGGAGGGCATCGACGGCACCCGCATCTTCACCCACTTCCCGCCGGTCGACACCTACAACGCCCGCTTCAGCGGCGTCGAGATGTCCCGCGCGGTCCGCAACTACCAGGAGAAGGGCAACGCCACCCGCTCCCTGGCGCCGTTCGGCTGGGGCGACGGCGGTGGCGGCCCGACCCGCGAGATCATGGAACGGGCGCGCAGGCTCGCCGACTTGGAGGGCTCGCCCAAGGTCGTCGTCGAGCACCCGGACGAGTTCTTCGCCAAGGCCCGCGCCGAGTACCCGGACGCCCCGGTCTGGGTCGGCGAGCTCTACCTCGAACTCCACCGCGCCACCTACACCTCCCAGGCCCGCACCAAGCAGGGCAACCGGCGCAGCGAACACCGCCTGCGCGAGGCCGAGTTGTGGGCGACCACGGCCGCGCTGCACGCACCGGGCTACGCCTACCCGTACGAGAAGCTCGACCGGCTGTGGAAGACGGTCCTGCTGCACCAGTTCCACGACATCCTGCCGGGCTCCTCGATCGCCTGGGTGCACCGCGAGGCCGAGGCCGAATACGCGCGGGTGGCAACCGAGTTGGAGGAGCTGACGGCGACGGCCGTGGCCGCGCTCGGCGGCGGCGGAACCCGTGTCTTCAACACCAGCCCCTACGACCGCGCCGAGGTCATCCGCACGGCGACCGGGGTCCCGATGTACGCGACGGTTCCGGCGAACGGCAGTGCCCCGCTGGCCGCCGAGTACGTCCCGCAGGCGGTGACCGTCACCGACCGCGTCCTCGACAACGGGATCGTCCGCGTCGAACTCGCCGACGACGGCACCCTCGCCTCCGTGCGCGACCTGCGCCACGGCGGCCGTGAAGTCCTCGCCGACCAGGGCAACCTGCTGCGTCTGCACACGGACCTGCCCAACTACTGGGACGCCTGGGACGTCGACAAGCACTACAAGAACCGCTACACCGACCTCCTGGACGCCGAGTCGATCACGGTTGTCGAGCAGGATCCGCTGCTCGGCGCGATCCGGGTGGAGCGGTCCTTCGGCAAGGGCTCGAAGATCGTGCAGACGATCACGGTCCGCGCGGGCAGCCCCCGGATCGACTTCGAGACCGACATCGACTGGCACGAGGCCGAGAAGTTCCTCAAGGCCGGGTTCCCGGTGGACATCCGGGCGGCGCACTCCTCCGCCGAGATCCAGTTCGGCCACATCCAGCGGCCCACGCACACCAACACCAGTTGGGAGGCGGCCCGTTTCGAGGTCTCCGGTCACCGCTGGGTGCACCTCGCCGAGCCCGGCTACGGCGTCGCCGTCATCAACGACTCGACGTACGGCCACGACGTCTCCCGCACGGTCCGCGAGGACGGCGGTACGACGACCACGGTCCGCCTGAGCCTGGTGCGCGCCCCGCGCATCCCGGACCCGGGAGCCGACCAGGGCAGGCACCGCTTCACCTACTCGCTGCTGCCCGGCGCGAGCATCGAGGACGCGGTCGCCGAGGGCTACGCCCTCAACCTCCCGCTGCGGGTGGCCGATTCGGGGGGCGCCCCGGAGCCGGTCGTCTCCGTCGACGGCGAGAGCGTCACCGTCGAGGCGGTCAAGCTCGCCGACGACGAGTCCGGCGATGTCGTGGTCCGGCTCTACGAGTCGAGCGGCGGCCGCGCCCAGGGCGTCCTGCGCACGGGCTTCCCGCTCGCGGGCGCCCAGATCACCGACCTGCTGGAGCGCCCTCTGGAGGCGGCGGTGGTCGACGGCGACTCGGTGGCCGTGGCCCTGCGTCCCTTCCAGATCCTGACGCTCCGTCTGAAGCGGGCGGACGCGGGCCAGTAGAACCCCAGGGGGCGGGCCCGGTCGTCGCACGCCGGGCCCGTCCCCTGGCACGTTTTCCCCAACCGACCTTGTACGGAACGGGAGTTCAGCCGTGCCCATGCAACCGTGGTTCACCGACGCCAAGTTGGGGATCTTCGTCCACTGGGGGATCTACGCCGTCGACGGCGTCCAGGAGTCCTGGTCGTTCTACGACGGCGTCGTGCCGCACGAGCGGTACATGTGCCAGCTCGACCGCTTCACCGGAGCCAACTACGACCCGCGCGCCTGGGCCGACCTGTTCGCCCGTGCCGGTGCCAGGTACGCCGTCCTCACCAGCCGCCACCACGACGGTGTCGCCCTGTGGGACACGGAGTTCGGCGAGCTCAACCTCGGCAGGGACTACCTCACGGGCTACGCGGACGCCCTCCGCGAGCGGGGCCTCAAGGTCGGCCTCTACTACTCGCACTCCGACTGGAGCCACCCCGACTACGCCACCACTCGCAAGCCGGGCCGCCCGCCGGAGCAGGAGGACAACCGGTACTCCGAGTGCGCGGCCGAGGACGAGGACCTGGTGGCCTGGGAGCGGTTCCTCGCCTACCGGGACGGCCAGATACGGGAGTTGGCCTCCCGCCACCGGCCCGACCTGATGTGGTTCGACGGCGAGTGGGAGCGCGGCGAGGAACAGTGGCGCATCGGAGAACTCGCCGCGCTCATCCGCTCGTACACACCGGACGTCGTCTTCAACGCCCGCATGCTGAGCGAGGGCGACTACGCGACACCGGAACAGGGCGCCCCCATCGAACCCCCGGACGGGCCCTGGGAGTTGTGCCTCACCATCAACGACTCGTGGGGCTACCAGCACCACGACGACAACCACAAGTCGCTGAGCCAGCTTGTCCGTTACTTCACGGAGACGATCGGAGGGGGCGGCAACCTCCTCCTCGACGTCGGCCCGATGGAGGACGGCACGATCCCGCAGCCGCAGGTGGAGCGCCTGGAAGGCCTGGGGGAGTGGATCCGCAAGCACGCCGACGCCGTGTACGGCACGGTGCGCGGGCTCCCGGCCGGGCACCACTACGGTCCGAGCACCCTCTCCGCCGACCGGCGCACCCTCTATCTCACCCTGTACGACATCCCGCGCGCCGAGATCGGCGTCCGTGGACTGGTCACCCCGGTCCGCGGGGTCACCGTGCTCGGCACCGGTACCGAACTCGCCCACCGGGTCGTCGGCGGACTCCACGAGGCCGTGGGGCAGTTGTGGATCGACCCGCCGCCCCTGGCCGATCTCGACCCGCTCGCCACGGTCCTCGCCGTGGAACTGGACGGGGAGTTGGAGCTGTACCGGGGATCGGGCCGTTCCTGACGGACGGCGAGGACCGCTCGGGCACATACCGAGGCGGCCGGCCCACACGGGGGACCGGCCGCCAGGGGTGGGGGTCGTCAGCCGGTGAAACCGGCCGTGATGGAGGTGAACTGCCAGGTGTTCTGGCTGATGCCGGAGCAGTTGCTCACCACTCCGCCGCCGGCACACCCGCGGTCACGGTTGACCGACCAGAAGGCGAGCCGGGCGATGTGGTGCGAGTTCGACCAGTCGCGGATCTGGGTCCAGATCGCGGGAGTCGTCGTCTCCTGCTGGTCCGACAGGCCGTTCATGCCGGAGATCCCGATGTGCGAGTAGGCCGTGGCGTCGTCCCACCCGAAGGTGGACTTCAGCTTGGTCTTCAGGCCCTCGGCCGCGGCGACGGTGTTGCCGTACATGTCGGAGCCGCCGCCGAAGTCGAACGGCATGATGGTGAAGACGTCGATGCCGGCGTTGAGTGACTGCGCCTGTTCGATGAGCCGGTTGCCGTAGTACGTCGGGCCGGTCGTCGAGGTGCCGAAGGTGACGATCGTCTTCAGGCCCGGGTTGTTGGCCTTGACGGTCTTCAGCGCGGTCAGGATCTTCGCCTGGACGGCCTCGTTCTCGAACTCGTCCGTGTTCTCGATGTCCATGTCGATGGCCTTGAGGCCGTAGGCGCTGATCACCTTCTGCAGCGCCCCGGCCAGCGCGCTCGCCGAGGAGCAGTTGGCGCCGAGCTTGCTGCCCTGCCATCCGCCGAACGACGGGACGATGTCACCGCCCGCCGCGCGGATCTGGTTGATGGCGGTCTGGTCGACGCCACCGGTCAGCGCCCGGCTGCCGTCCCAGGCGGGGTTGCAGCCGCCGGAGTCCAGCACGAACGCCATCGTGAACCACTTGATGCCGGTCGCGCTCATCACCGTGCTCGGGCTCGGCGGATCGCCCCAGCCCTCGTAGAGATACGGCGCGGCCTGGGTGAACCCGGTGCCGCCACCGGTACCGGCGCTCGTCGTGACGCTCACCGCGTTGGAGGCCGCCGAGGTGTTGCCGGCCGCGTCCCGGGCCTTCACGGTGAACGTGTAGGCGGTGCTGGCCGCGAGCCCGCTGACCGTGCCGCTCGTACCGGAGACGCTGAGGACCTGGTTCGAACCGCTGTAGATGTCGTACGCCGTGACGCCCACGTTGTCCGTCGAGGCGCCCCACGACAGCGAGACGCTGGAGGAGGTCTTGCCCGTGGACGTCAGTCCGGTCGGCGCGGTGGGCGCCTGGGTGTCCGTGCCACCGCCGCCGCCCGGTCCGTCGAGGCTGATGTCGTCCGCGTAGTAGGTGCCCTGCGCGTACCAGCCGTGGACGTAGATGGTGGCGCTGGTCTGCGAGGCGCCGGTCGTGAACGACGTCGTCAACTGGCTGTACGCCGACGGGGACGAAGTCCACGTGGAGGAACCGCCGTTGACACCGAGGTAGACGTAACTTCCGCGCACCCAGCCGCTGAGCGAGTAGGCCGTGTTCGGTTGCACGGCCACCGTCTGGGTGCATTGCGCTGTGTCGCTCGAACTCACCGCTCCCGCAAGGGCCTTGGAGCCGCCGTGCACGGGCGAGGAGACGACCGAGCCGAGGTTCCCGGTGCAGGACCAGGGGGAGAGGCTGCCCGACTCGAAGCCGGGGTTGGTCAGCACGTTGGCCGCCTGCGCGGTACCGGGCAGCGCGATGGCCCCGGCCATGGCCAGGGCGACGGTGCCGAGGAGGGCGAGGAGGCGATGTCTGGAACGTCTGAGTGTGTTGCGCACGCGATCTCCCTGAAGGAATGGGGGTGTTCGGGAGTGCAGGAAGGTGCGCAACCAAGTTGGTATGGACCAATCACGGTGTCAAGGTGCTGCGCCATGATTGGTCCAGACCGGTATGAAGGTGTGGTGGGGCTCAGGCGCGGGCCGCTGCCCGAGTGCCGGTCCCGGAGGTCTCCGGCGCCGTCTGAACCGCGTCCTGCGCGGCTACGGGCGCTGCCGGCAACAGGGGCTCCGACTCCTCCGCGCGCTGGTGCGGGAGCGACACGGGACGCAGTTGCCGCGGGCCGGACACCACCGCGTAGTCCGCGCCGAGGAACGGCGGCTCCATCGTGCCCGGGTCCTCACCGAGCGCCAACTGCACTGCCGCCCAAGGGGCGTTGACCCCGCACAGCGAGAGCTGGTGCAGACCGCCGGCCGGGCGGGTGTTGACGTCCATCAGAACGGGCCTGTCGCCGAACATCCGGAACTGGATGTTGGACAGGTAGTGCAGCCCGAAGCCCTCCGCGATCCGCCGGGCCGGCTCCAGCCACCGCTCGTCCAGGGTGAAACCGCGACGACGGCCGTTCTTCGTGCGGCCCACGGCGAGCCGGACCACATTGTCGGGACCGGTCAGGCAGTCCACCGACACCTCCGGCTCCTCCAGGCGCGGCATCACCAGCCAGTCGACCTGTTCGTCGGCCTGCTCCAGCGCGGTGACAACCGTGTCGAGCGGGACGTAGGGGCTGGGGAAGCCGTTGAGGTGCATGAGTGAGAAGGGGGCGCGCGTGATCACGCGGAAGCCCACCCCACCCGCACCGGACGCCGGCTTGAAGCACGCCTTGTGCCCGGCCGTCTCCAACTCCTCGACGGCGGCGACGAGTTCGGGCGCGGTGCGGACCCGCCACCACGGCGGCACGGGCACCCCGACGGCCTGGACGGCCTCGTACGCGATCACCTTGTCGTGGAAGACGGCGACCGCCTCGGGGGTCGGCGCGAGCAGCGCGGTGCCCACCGCGGCGAAGTCCGCGCGGTGCGCCACGATCTCCGACTGGTGCAGCCGGGGCACGAACACGTCGATGCCGCGACGGGCGCACTGGTCGAGGGCGAACTCGACGTACGCGGCCGGGGACAGGCCCTCGGGCTCCAGGTCGGCGGTGTCGGCGGCGGCCAGTACGGGGGAGTCCGCGTCGCCGTGCGTGGCATGGATCTCGACGGCCCGATCGCTGGGATTTCTCCGCAGCTGATCCATGAAGAACACGTTCTCCGCGTACGTGCGGTTGAGCCAGACGCGTACGCGAGAGACCATGCAGGGCCGTCCTTTCGGGTTCGCGGGCACGGCGAAGCAGGGCCGTGCCCGGCCAGGGTGTTTGGAGGTACACCAAACCGCCCTCGGCGAAGGGGCGTTCGTGACGGTGGTGTTGGGGCGATCATACGGCTTTCCAGGGGCGCCGCGTGCAACGCCCGTGTTACGGATTTGCCGATGGTGCCCACCCGGCAAGTGAACCCCCGTCGCCGTGCCCCCCGATGCCTTCGTCCGTCCGGTCGCCCTGCCACGGCCGTCCTGTCGGGCTGTCGCCTCGCCGTCTCGCCGTCTTGTCGCGGTACGGCGGGATGTGATCTCGTGGGGTCAGTCGGGAGCGCGGAGGGGGCCAGGGGTGGAGTCGACGGGCGGCGGGGGACAACTGCTGGCCATCAGCGACCTCCACATCGGATACGCCGAGAACCGCGCCCTGGTCGAGAACATGCGCCCCGTCACGGACGACGACTGGCTGATCGTGGCCGGTGACATCGCCGAGACCGTGGCCGACATCCGCTGGGTCCTCGAACTGCTCGCCGGCCGCTTCCGCAAGGTCCTCTGGGCCCCCGGAAACCACGAACTGTGGACCCATCCCAAGGACCCCGTCACCCTGCGCGGCGTCGCCCGCTACGAACATCTCGTCGCCCTGTGCCGGGAGTTGGGCGTCAACACGCCGGAGGATCCGTACCCCGTATGGGAGGGCCCCGGCGGCCCGGTGGTCGTCGCCCCCCTCTTCCTGCTCTACGACTACACGTTCCTCCCGCCGGGCTGCGCCACCAAGGACGAGGGACTGACGTACGCGCACGGCACCGGCATCGTCTGCAACGACGAATTCCTGCTGCACCCCGACCCCTACCCCAGCCGCGAGGCCTGGTGCCGGGCCCGGGTAGCCGAGACCGAACGCCGGCTCGCCGAACTGCCCGACACCCTGCCCACGGTCCTGATCAACCACTACCCGCTGGACCGGCACCCCACCGAGGTCCTGTGGTACCCCGAGTTCGCCATGTGGTGCGGCACCGCGCTGACCGCCGACTGGCACCGCAGGTTCCGCGTGGACACCATGGTCTACGGCCATCTCCACATCCCGCGGACCACCCACCACGAGGGCGTCCGCTTCGAGGAGGTGTCCGTGGGATACCCCCGCGAGTGGCAGAAGCGCCCGGAACCCCCGGGCAGACTGCGCCGCATCCTGCCGATGGAGGTCGGAACCGGTGATCGAGGAGCTGCTCCCGGACTCCGTGGTGACCGTGGAGACACACGGTGACGAGAGACTTCAGGACGCCCCGCTGTACCCCGAGGAGGAGGCCCGCGTGGCCCGCGCGGTGCCCAAGCGCCGCCGCGAGTTCACCGCCGTCCGGGCCTGTGCCCGGCGTGCCATGGAGAAGCTCGGCGTGCCGGCGCAGGCGATCCCGCCCGGCGCCCACGGCGCACCGACCTGGCCCGACGGTGTCATCGGGAGCATGACCCACTGCGACGGCTACTGCGCCGCCGCGCTGGCCCGTGCAGGCGACCTCGCCTCGCTCGGCATCGACGCCGAACCGCACGCCCCGCTCCCGGACGGCGTCCTGTCCTCCGTCTCCCTGCCCGCCGAACAGGCCCGCCTGGCACGCCTGTCCGCGGAGCGGCCCGCAGTGCACTGGGACCGGCTCCTGTTCAGCGCCAAGGAGTCCGTCTACAAGGCGTGGTTCCCCCTCACCGGGAAGTGGCTGGACTTCTCGGAGGCCGACATCGAACTCTTCGCGGACCCCGGGGACGAACCACGCGGCGGTCTGCGCGCCCGCCTCCTCGTCCCCGGCCCGGTGGTCGACGGCGAGCGCCTCGACGTCTTCGAGGGCCGCTGGAGCGTGGGGCGCGGACTGGTCGCCACGGCGATCACGGTCCCGCACCCCTGAACCCGCCCCTCGGCCCCATTCCTGAGCCTCCCGCTCCTCACCCCTCCGGGCACCAACTCTCCAACAGCCCGAAGAACGCCTCCTCGTTGCCCGCGAGCCCGGCGTCCGTCAGCGCCTGGTCCGCCTCGGCCAGCACCGAGGGCGGGACGAGCACGGGGCGAGCGGCGCCCGGGGGGCCGTCGAAGGCTGCGCGGACCGTGTGCAGCAGCCGTAGATAGGCCTGGACGGCGGCGCGTTCGCGGTCGGTCATCACTGCGGTCTGCATAGGACGGCTCTCCCCTGGTCGGCGTCATGCGCCCCCGCACGGCGGTGGCACGACTCCAGCTTGCCGGGTGCCACTGACAATCCCGTTCCACCGGGCCCCGGTTCGCCCGCTTAGCCGAGGCGAAACGTCACCGAAATCCCCCGTGGAACAGCGGCCCTACGCTGGAGGGAAGGGCTTTCGGCCGTCCCCGGGCGGCCAGGTGAACGGGAGGCGAGCGCGTGGCGGACGTCCCGGCACGGCGCCCGGCGCGCGCCGCACGGCTGCGCCGGGTGGGCGACGGAGAAGTCGAGTTGCAGTACCGCGTCGTGCACGGATACCGCCGTGCGTTCCGCATGGCCGGCCGGGGCCCGGCCCTGGTCCTCATCCACGGCATCGGCGACTCCTCGGCCACCTGGGCCGACTTGATCCCCGACCTCGCCCGCACCCACACGGTGATCGCCCCCGACCTCCTGGGCCACGGCGCCTCCGACAAACCGCGGGCCGACTACTCCGTCGCCGCCTACGCCAACGGCCTGCGCGATCTGCTCACCACCCTCGGCATCGAGTCCGCGACCCTGCTCGGGCACTCGCTGGGCGGGGGAGTGGCCATGCAGTTCGCCTACCAATTCCCCGAGCGCACCGAACGGCTCGTCCTCGTCAGCGCCGGCGGAGTGGGCCGCGAGGTCAACCCCGTGCTACGGCTCGTCACGCTCCCGGGCTCCCATCTCGCCCTGTCCGCACTCCGGTTGCCCGGAATGCGCCTGCAAGTCGGCCTCACCGTAGGCCTGATGAGACTGCTCGGCACCGACCTCGGCCGGGACGCCCCCGAACTCCTCACCGTCGTCGACGCGCTGCCGGACGAGACCGCCCGCAACGCCTTCATCCGGACCCTGCGCGCGGTCGTCGACTGGCGGGGCCAGGTGGTGACCATGCTCGACCGCTGCTATCTGACCGAGGGAATGCCGACCATGCTGCTGTGGGGCGACCGGGACAGTGTGGTGCCCGTACGGCACGCGTACGGCGCCCACGAGGCGATGCCCGGCAGCCGGCTGGAGATCTTCGAGGGCGCGGGACACTTCCCGTTCCACACCGACCCGGCCCGATTCCTCACCCTGGTCGAGGAGTTCACCCGCACCACCGCCCCCGCCGACTGGAGCCGCGACCACTGGCGCGACCTCCTGCGCGAGGGCCACCCGGGCACCACCACGGCCCACGGCGCGGTGGTGGAACGGGACTTGAGAGAGGCGAGCGAACGCAGCGCGACCTGACGCCGCATCACCTCATGACTCGGGACGCTTCACGCTCTCCAGGAGCATGTCCAGCCACTCGGCGACCTTGTCGCGGTGCTGGTCGGTGGGCAACTGGGCGGCGCGCCAGGCGATTCCGCGCACTCCGTGGTCCTGGAGCAGCCGCTCCAGCGGGTCCTCCGCGGCCTCGGCCGCCGCCCGTTCGCGGTCCGCGAGCTTCTGCAGGAGTTCCTGCTCGGTGCGTTGGAGCGCTCCCGCGAGGGCTTCGGGCTCCTCGGCGGTGAGGAATCCGGCATGCACGCGGAAGAAGCGCTGGAGGGCGTCGCAGTGCTCCATGGTGGGGCGCCGGTCGCCGTTGATGAGCGCGCCCGCCTGCTGGCGGGACATGCCCGCGCCGTCGGCGATCTCCTGCTGGGTGTACTTGCGTCCGTTGGGCTTGAGCCTGGTGCGGCGCAGCAGGTCGAGGCGCTGCAGGAACCTGGCCTGCACATCCGGCTCGCCCGCGGGACGGCCGTTCAGCAGGGCTCTGACCACGGACTCCGGGACCCCGCAGGCCACCGACAGCCGGCCCACGTGGAAGACCTCGGCCTGCGGAACGTCGAGCCGCTCGGCGAGCGCGGTGACACGCTCGACGACGGCGGGCAGCACGGCGTCCGCCGTCGCACCCGGTACCTCGAAGCCATCCGACACCGACAGATCTCCTACGTCTCTCACAGGCTTCTCACAAACGGGGGGCCGTGAACATCCCGGAGAGTAGCGGTTCGTTCGAACTCGCATCCAGGTCTCGCCACAACTGTGGCCAATTTCAGCCGTCAACCACCGCGAAATGCCACGATAGTTGACACGGCTCGCGTCGGGGCAGCAGGATCAAGGCGCCGCGAGAAGGCCGCATAGGCAAGAGGGGTGACCTCCCGATGGCGTACCAGGCAGGTGGGCAGCGGTCAGCGCCGCGGCCCGTCCCCGAGAGTCCCGAGGCCCGGGCGTATCTGCTGGACTACGCCACGCTGCTGGAGGCCGTCCCCTTCCCCTCCGTCGTCATGGACCACCGCTGGGACGTGGTGTTGACCAACGGCGCGTTCAAGTCACTTTTCCGGGAGGTCGGCCCGCATCCGACGGCCATGCCCGGGGACAACTTCCTTCGCTTCGTCCTCTTCCACCCCGACGCGGGCACCGTTCTCGGTGAGCACGAGTCGCGTTGGTGTCTGCCGATGCTGGCCCACTTCGCCTCCGTCGTGGAGAGCCACGGCCACGACCACGCCCTGCAGGCGATCCGCCGCGACATCGCCCAGGACCCCATCATGGAGGCCGCCTACCGGCAGGGGCTGCCGCACTGGATCCGCGCGGTCGGCGCGGAGGCCGTGGAGCACGACGGAGCGGTCCGCCCGGTGCTGCACCCCGACCCGCGCTGGGGCGCCACGGACTGCCGGATCGTCGGCGAAACCCCTAAAACCCTTGAGAACATGGGCTATTGGCGCCTGACACTGGTCCTCCGCGAGACACGCCGCGCACCCGTCAGGGCCCGCGGAAAGGGACGCGGCACCGCGCATCTGCGGGTGGTCCCGGCGGCCGACTGAGCCCCTGACCCGGATCCCGATCCAGACCCCGCCTCGGTCGAACGACGTGCGCGGCGTCATTCCCAGCATGTGCGCCATGTGACATAGTACTGCCGTGAGCAAGGTACTGACCTGCGATGTCGTGGTCGTCGGAGCCGGAATGGTGGGCGCGGCCTGCGCCCTCTACACAGCTCGTGCGGGCCTCGATGTCGTCGTCGTGGACCGCGGCCCGGTCTCCGGTGGCACGACCGGCGCCGGCGAGGGCAACCTGCTCGTCTCCGACAAGGAACCCGGCCCGGAACTCGATCTCGCCCTCCTCTCCGGCCGTCTATGGACCGAACTCGCCCAGGAACTCGGCGAGTTCGTCGAGTACGAGGCCAAGGGCGGCCTCGTCGTCGCCTCCACGCCGGAGAGCCTCACCGCGCTCAAGCGTTTCGCCGAGGGCCAGCGCACCGCCGGAGTCGTCGCCGAACCGGTCGACGGCGAGGCGCTCTACGACCTCGAACCCCGGCTCGCCTCTGGCCTCCCGGGCGGCGTGCACTACACCCAGGACGCCCAGGTGATGCCCGCCCTGGCCGCCGCCCACCTCCTCCGGGTCTCGGGCGCCCGTCTGCTCACCGGCCGCACGGTGACGGACGTACTCCTCAAGCCGGACGGCACCGTCGACGGCGTACGCACCGACCGGGGCGACCTCCTCGCCCCCACCGTCGTCAACGCGGCCGGCACCTGGGGCGGTGAACTCGCCGCCCTCGCCGGAGTCGCCCTCCCCGTCCTCCCGCGCCGCGGCTTCGTCCTCGTCACCGAGCCGCTGCCGCGCATGGTCCGCCACAAGGTGTACGCCGCCGACTACGTGGCCGACGTGGCCAGCGACTCGGCCGCCCTCCAGACCTCACCGGTCGTGGAGGGCACGGCCGCCGGGCCCGTTCTGATCGGCGCGAGCCGCGAACGCGTCGGCTACGACCGGACGTTCTCGCTGCCGGTCCTGCGGGCGCTGGCGGCGGGCGCGACCGAGCTGTTCCCGTTCCTGTCCGAGGTCCGCGCGATGCGCTCCTACCTCGGCTTCCGCCCGTACCTGCCGGACCACCTCCCCGCCATCGGCCCCGATCCCCGTGTCCCCGGCCTCGTGCACGCCTGCGGGCACGAGGGCGCCGGTATCGGACTCGCCACCGGCACCGGGCACCTGATCGCCCAACTGCTGAGCGGCAGGCCCCCGGACCTCGATCCGACACCCTTCCGCCCCGACCGCTTCCCCGTCGAGGAGGGCGCGTGAGATCTCCCCTGCACCTCGCCGGGGCCCACCCGGACCCGGCCTTCACGGTCACTCTCGACGGCCGCGAGATCGAAGCACTCCCCGGCCAGACCGTCGCCGCCGCACTCTGGACGGCGGGCGTGACGTCCTGGCGCACCACTCGCGGCGAGGGACGCCCGCGAGGCGTCTTCTGCGGAATCGGGATCTGCTACGACTGCCTCGTCACCGTCAACGACCGCCCGAACCAACGCGCTTGCCTGGCGTCCCTGCACCCGGGGGACGCCATCCGCACGCAGGAGGGGACGGGCCACGGTGACTGACCGACCGCACCTCGCCGTGATCGGTGCGGGCCCGGCGGGACTCGCCGCCACGACGGCCGCCGCCACGCACGGCGTGCGGGTCACTCTGCTCGACTCGGCGGCACGGGCGGGCGGACAGTTCTACCGGCAGCCCGCCACCGGACTGAACGCCCGTCGCCCACAGGCCCTGCACCACCAGTGGCGCACATGGGAGCGGCTGCGGTACGCCCTCGACGAGCATGTAAGGGCAGGTCGCGCGACACACTTGACGGATCATCATGTCTGGTTCGTGGAACGCCGGTCGGACCACTTCACCGTGCACGCCCTGCTCGGCCCCACGCAGGAGGACCCGGCCGAAGTGCGCGCCGACGCCGTCCTCATCGCCACCGGCGGCTACGAGAAGGTCCTGCCCTTCCCGGGCTGGACCCTCCCCGGCGTCCTCACCGCGGGCGGCGCCCAGGCCATGCTCAAAGGCACCCTCGCCGTCCCCGGCCGCACCGCCGTGGTCGCCGGCACCGGCCCCCTCCTCCTCCCTGTGGCGACCGGACTCGCGGCCGCCGGAGTCGACGTGGCCGCGTTCGTCGAGTCCGCCGACCCCAAGGCGTTTCTACGACGGACCCGCGCGCTCGGCGCGCAGCCCGGCAAGGTCGCCGAGGGTGCCCGCTACGCGGCCCAACTCCTGCGCCACCGTGTCGAGTTGCTCACCCGTCACACCGTCGTCGAGGCGCACGGCGAGCAGCGGCTGGAGGCGGTGACCGTCGCCGCGCTCGACACCGACGGACGGGTCCGGCCCGGCACCGCACGCCGCATCGCCTGCGACACCCTCGCCGTCGGCCACGGCATGCTCCCGCACACCGACCTCGCCGAGACCCTCGGCTGCCGGCTCGACGGGACGGACGTCCACGTCGACGACGAACAACGCACCGATGTCCCCGGCGTCTGGGCGGCGGGCGAGATCACCGGCATCGGCGGAGCGGCCCTCTCCCTCGCCGAGGGCCACATCGCGGGACGCTCCGCCGCCGCACGCCTGAACGGCACCGAACCCGACCCGCGCACCTGGGCCACGGCCGCCAAGTCCCGTAGCGGACTGCGGGAGT
Organism: Streptomyces sp. NPDC005492; assembly: GCF_040605995.1. Lineage (NCBI taxonomy): Bacteria > Bacillati > Actinomycetota > Actinomycetes > Kitasatosporales > Streptomycetaceae > Streptomyces > Streptomyces sp. NPDC005492. The sequence continues at coordinate 23,190 of NZ_JBEXDX010000043.1, read as the reverse complement.
TCGCCGCCGCGCTCGCCACCGTGTACGCGCCGCCCGCCCGTTGGACCGACCGCGTCACCGACGACACCGTCGTCTGCCGCTGCGAGGAGGTCACCGCCGGCGCGGTCCGCGAGGCCATGGACGGACTCGGCGCCGGTGACGCACGGACCGTGAAGCTGCTGACCCGGGCCGGGATGGGCTGGTGCCAGGGGCGGGTGTGCGGGCCCGCGGTCGCGGGGCTCGCCGGGTGCGAACTCGCCGTTTCCCGGCGGCCGTTCGCGCAGCCTGTGCCGCTCGGCGTGCTGGCGCGCGCCGGCGAGACCGACAACGACCGATCAGAACCATCGAGAGGGGACTCCCCATGACCACCACCCCGAACCGCCCCTGGCGCGGCGTCCTCGTCGCCACCGCGCTCCCGCTGACCGACGAACTGGCCGTCGACCACGGCAAGTTCGCCGAGCACTGCACGTGGCTGGTCGACAACGGCTGCGACGGCGTCGTACCCAACGGCTCGCTCGGTGAGTACCAGGTGCTCACCCCCGAGGAACGCGCCAAGGTCGTCGAGACAGCCGTCGCCGCGATCGGCGGTGCGCGCGTGATGCCCGGTGTCGCCGCCTACGGCTCCGCCGAATCCCGGCGCTGGGCCGAACAGGCCCGCGACGCCGGCTGCGCCTCCGTGATGCTGCTGCCGCCCAACGCCTACCGCGCCGACGAGCGTTCCGTCCTCGCGCACTACGCGGAGGTCGCGAAGGCGGGGCTGCCGATCGTGGCGTACAACAACCCCATCGACACCAAGGTCGACCTGGTGCCGGAACTCCTCGCCAAGCTGCACGGCGAGGGCTACATCCACGCCGTCAAGGAGTTCTCCGGAGACGTCCGCCGCGCCTACCAGCTCGCCGAACTCGCCCCGGAACTCGACCTGTTGATCGGCGCCGACGACGTCCTGCTGGAGCTGGCGCTCGCGGGTGCCAAGGGCTGGGTGGCCGGTTACCCGAACGCGCTGCCCGCCGCGAGCGTCGAGCTGTACCACGCGGCCACCGGCGGCGACCTGGCCACCGCGAAGAAGCTGTACGAGCAACTGCACCCGCTGCTGCGCTGGGACTCCAAGGTCGAGTTCGTACAGGCCATCAAGCTGTCCATGGACATCGTCGGCAGGCACGGTGGCCCGGTCCGCCCGCCGCGCGTGCCGCTGCTGCCCGAGCAGGAAGCCGTCGTGCGCACCGCCACCGAGAAGGCGGTCGCGGTCGGACTCGCCTGAGCACCCTCGCATCGCCATCGATCCACCAGGAGCGTCATGCGCAGCACACTCGTCCTGCACGCCGTCGACTCGCACACCGAGGGCATGCCCACCCGGGTGATCACCGGCGGCATCGGCACCATCCCCGGCGCGACCATGAACGAGCGGCGGCTGTACTTCCGCGAACACCGCGACCACATCCGGCAGTTCCTGATGAACGAGCCGCGCGGTCACTCCGCGATGAGTGGCGCGCTCCTCCAGCCGCCCACTCGCCCGGACTGCGACTGGGGCGTCGTCTACATCGAGGTGTCCGGCTATCTGCCGATGTGCGGGCACGGCACGATCGGCGTGGCCACCGTGCTCGTCGAGACCGGCATGGTCGAGGTCGTCGAGCCGGTCACCACGATCCGCCTCGACACCCCCGCCGGACTCGTCGTCGCCGAGGTCGCGGTCGAGAACGGCGCCGCGAAGAACGTCACCCTCAGGAACGTCCCGTCGTTCTCCGTCGGCCTGGACCGCAAGGCCACCCTCGCCGACGGGCGGACGGTGACATACGACATGGCGTACGGCGGCAACTTCTACGCCATCCTGCCGCTGGACCAGTTCGAGCTGCCCTTCGACCGGTCCCGCAAGGACGACATCATCAAGGCGGGCCTGTCGCTCATGGAGGCGATCAACGAGCGGGACGAGCCCGTCCACCCCGAGGACCCGTCCATCCGCGGCTGCCACCACGTCCACCTGTACGCACCCGGCGCCACCGCCCGGCACTCGCGGCACGCGATGGCGATCCACCCGGGCTGGTTCGACCGCTCGCCCTGCGGCACGGGCACCAGCGCCCGCATGGCACAACTCCATGCACGCGGTGAACTCCCGCTGCACACCGAGTTCGTGAACGAGTCGTTCATCGGGACACAGTTCGCGGGGCGGCTCCTGGGCACCACGGAGGTGGCCGGCCTTCCCGCCGTCCTGCCGAGCTTCACCGGGCGCGCGTGGATCACCGGCACCGCCCAGTACCTGCTCGATCCCGCCGATCCGTTCCCGGGCGGATTCGTTCTCTAGGTCGGGGATAATCGGGAGGCAATGTCACGCGTGACATTGCATCGCGCACAACCTGCACCATGCCCGACGTGCAGCATGTGTGACATTGCACCACTAGGAGACCCGATGGCCGCCCCGCGCACCAGTGCCCCGCCCGCCACCGCTCCGCAGCTGCCCTCGCTGGGCGGCACGAAGAGCAGCTACCGCGAGCGGGTCGGCGATGCCCTGCGGGCCGCGCTGGTCGCGGGTGAACTGCGGCCGGGCGAGGTGTACTCCGCGCCGACGCTCGCCGCCCGCTTCGGTGTCTCGGCGACCCCGGTGCGCGAGGCCATGCTGGACCTCGCCAAGGAGGGGCTGGTCGACACCGTCCCGAACAAGGGGTTCCGGGTCACCGCGGTCTCCGAGAGGCAGCTCGACGAGTACACCCACATCCGCGCGCTGATCGAGATCCCCACGGTGCTGGGGCTGGCCGCGAGCGTCGATCCCGTGTCGCTGGAGGCGCTGCGTCCGGCCGCCCGGGAGATCGTCGGCGCCGCCGTGACCGGCGACCTCATCGCGTACGTCGAGGCCGACACCCGCTTCCATCTCGGACTGCTCGCCCTGGCCGGCAACGCCCATCTCGTCGAGGTCGTCGGCGATCTGCGGAAGCGCTCCCGCCTCTACGGGCTGACCTCTCTCGTCGAGGCCGGACGCCTGCTGGCCTCCGCCCAGGAGCACTTGGAACTCCTCGACGCCCTGTTGGACCGGGACGAGCAGGCCGTGCGTGAGATCATGACCCGTCATCTGGGGCACGTCCGAGGGCTGTGGGCCGCCCACGACTGACTGGCACACTGACCGGCACCAGGAACACTGATCCGTTCCATTCTTCCGCCCGATAACGCAAACCACTTGCGTACCTTGCGCTATTCTTGCGCACATGACGCGACGACTTGCTGAGGTGGCGAAGAAGGTCGGGGTCAGTGAGGCCACGGTCAGCCGGGTGCTCAACGGCAAACCGGGAGTCTCCGAGCCGACCCGACAGGCGGTGCTCTCCGCCCTGGACGTCCTCGGCTACGAGCGGCCCACCCAACTGCGCGGGGAACGCGCGCGGCTCGTGGGACTGGTGCTGCCCGAACTGCAGAACCCCATCTTCCCCGCCTTCGCCGAGGTGATCGGCGGCGCGCTCGCCCAACTCGGCCTCACCCCGGTGCTCTGCACCCAGACCAAGGGCGGCGTCTCCGAGGCCGACTACGTGACCCTGCTGCTGGAACAGCAGGTCTCCGGAGTGGTCTTCGCCGGCGGTCTGTACGCGCAGGCGGACGCGCCGCACGACCACTACCGGCTGCTCGCCGAGCGCAACATCCCGGTGGTCCTGGTGAACGCGGCCATCGACCACCTCGGTTTCCCCGCCGTCTCCTGCGACGACGCGGTCGCCGTCGAGCAGGCCTGGCGGCACCTCGCCTCCCTCGGGCACGAGCGCATCGGGCTCGTCCTCGGGCCCGCCGACCACATGCCGTCGGCAAGGAAATTGGCCGCCGCCCGGGCCCTGGCCGGGGACCTGCCGGACGAGTTCGTCGCGCGGGCCATCTTCTCCATCGAGGGCGGCCACGCCGCGGCCTCGCGGCTGATCGACCGGGGTGTCACCGGCATCATCTGCGCCAGCGACCCTCTTGCCCTGGGTGCCATAAGGGCCGCCCGCCGCAAGGGACTTGACGTACCGTCACAGATTTCTGTCGTCGGTTACGACGACTCCGCCTTCATGAACTGCACCGAGCCCCCGCTGACCACCGTCCGCCAGCCCATCGAAGCCATGGGCAGGGCGGCCGTGGAGCTCCTGAACTCACAGGTCGGCGGCACCGCCGTACCTGCCGAGGAACTGCTCTTCGAACCGGAACTGGTGGTCCGCGGTTCCACCGCGCAAGCGCCGCGCGGCTGAGAGCCGTCACGCTGTCGAATAATTACAGATTCTGCGCGACATCTTGCGGACAGGTGTCGGCGGTGCTTGAGTGTGCGGCGCCCACCGCTCCTGCCCAAAGGGGTCCACCGATGAGAAGCACCGGGTTCCGCCGCACCTTCGCCGCAATCGGCGTCTGTTCGCTCGCGCTCACCGCCGCCGCCTGCGGGTCCGGCGACGACTCGGCGAGCGGCAAGACGCGCATCACGGTCAACTGCGAGCCGCCCAAGAGCGCCAAGGTCGACCGCACGTTCTTCGATTCCGACGTCGCGTCCTTCGAGAAGCAGAACCCGGACATCGACGTCGTCACCCACGACGCGTTCCCGTGTCAGGACCCGAAGACCTTCGACGCCAAACTCGCCGGCGGTCAGATGGAGGACGTGTTCTACACGTACTTCACCGACGCCAAGCACGTCGTGAACATCAAGCAGGCGGCCGATCTCACGCCGTACATCAAGGAGTTGAAGAGCTACGACACTCTTCAGCGGCAACTGCGCGACATCTACACCGTCGACGGCAAGATCTACGGCATCCCGCGCACCGGCTACTCGATGGGCCTGATCTACAACCGCAAGCTCTTCCAGCAGGCCGGCCTCGACCCCGACAAGCCCCCGGCCACCTGGGACGAGGTCCGCGCCGACGCCAAGAAGATCGCCGCGCTCGGCAAGGGCACCGTCGGCTACGCCGACTACAGCGCCCAGAACCAAGGGGGTTGGCACTTCACCGCCGAGATGTACTCCCAGGGCGGCGACGTCGTCAGCGCCGACGGCAAGAAGGCCACCGTCGACACACCCCAGGGCAAGGCCGTCCTGCAGAACCTGCACGACATGCGCTGGAGCGACAACTCGATGGGCAGCAAGCAGCTCCTCGTCATCAACGACGTGCAGCAGCTCATGGGTTCGGGCAAGCTCGGCATGTATCTCTCCGCCCCGGACAACATCCCGATCCTGGTCAAGGAGAAGGGCGGCAACTACGACGACCTCGCCCTCGGCCCGATGCCGGGCGGCCAGGGCACGCTCATCGGCGGCGACGGCTACATGTTCAACAAGCACGACACGCCCGCCCAGATCCGCGCCGGCCTCAAGTGGCTCGACCACATGTTCCTGACGCCCGGAACCGGCTTCCTCGGCGACTACGCCCGCGCCAAGAAGGCGAACGCCCCTGTCGGACTGCCCGAGCCACGTCTGTTCACCGGCGCCGCCGACGCCAAGGACCAGCAGGTCAAGAAGGCCAACGCCAATGTGCCGGTGCAGAACTACCAGGCCTTCCTCGACGGCAACCAGTCCCTCCAGATGAAGATCGAGCCGCCGGACGCCCAGCAGATCTACTCCGTCCTCGACGGTGCCGTCTCCGCCGTCCTCACCAAGAAGGACGCCAACATCGACCAGCTCCTCAAGGACGCCTCCGGAAAGATCGACGGCATCCTGGCCCGGGGCTGACCCGATGACCCGGACGGCCACCCGGAGCCCCGTCGAGCCGACGGCGGTAGAACCGGTCCATGCTGCCGGTTCTCGTGCGAATCAGCCCGACGAGCCACGGCAGGGGGCCGGGGGCGGCGCCGCCTCCTGGATCAGGCCCGCGCCTACGCGTTCCTCGTCGGCGGGCTCATCTGCTTCGCCCTGTTCTCCTGGTACCCGGCGATCCGCGCGGTCGTGATCGCCTTCCAGAAGTACACGCCGGGCTCCTCGCCCGAGTGGGTCGGCACCGCCAACTTCACCCGCGTCTGGCACGACCCCGAGTTCACCGCCGCCTGGCGCAACACCCTCGTCTTCACCCTGCTGGCCCTGCTCATCGGCTTCGCGATCCCCTTCGTACTCGCCCTGGTCCTCAACGAGTTGAGGCACTGGAAGGCGTTCTTCAGGATCGTCGTCTACCTCCCCGTGATGATCCCGCCGGTGGTCACCGCCCTGCTGTGGAAATGGTTCTACGACCCCGGAGCGGGCCTCGCCAACGAGGCGCTGCGCTTTCTGCACCTGCCCACCTCGAACTGGTCCAACGGCACCGACACCGCCCTCATCTCCCTGGTCATCGTGGCCACTTGGGCCAACATGGGCGGCACCGTCCTGATCTACCTGGCCGCGCTCCAGTCCATCCCCGGCGAGCTGTACGAGGCCGCAGAACTCGACGGCGCGAGCCTCCTCCAGCGTGTGCGGTACGTGACGATCCCTCAGACCCGCTTCGTCATCCTCATGCTGATGCTCCTTCAGATCATCGCCACGATGCAGGTCTTCACGGAACCGTTCGTCATCACGGGCGGCGGCCCGGAGAACGCCACGGTCACCGTCCTCTACCTGATCTACAAATACGCCTTCCTCTACAACGACTTCGGCGGCGCCTGCGCGCTCAGCGTGATGCTCCTCGTGCTGCTCGGCGTCTTCTCCGCCGGGTATCTGCGGCTGACCCGCTCCGGAGAGGACGACCTGTGACCGCCACCCGTACGCTGCTCTCCCCGGCGACACTCGGCAGGCCCCGCGGCAGGGCCGTCTACTGGACCGTGTTCACCGGCGTCGTCGTGCTCTTCGCCCTCGCCTTCCTCTTCCCCGTCTACTGGATGGTCACCGGCGCCATGAAGTCGCCGGACGAGGTGGCGCGGACCCCGCCCACCCTGATCCCCGAGCACTGGCATCTCAGCGGCTACACCGACGCGTGGGACCTGATGCAACTCCCGCAGCACCTGTGGAACACGGTCGTCCAGGCCGCCGGTGCCTGGGCGTTCCAACTGGTCCTGTGCACGGCCGCCGCCTACGCCCTCTCCCAACTGAAGCCCGCCTTCGGCAAGTTGATCCTCGGCGGCATCCTGGCGACGCTGATGGTCCCGGCGCAGGCCCTGGTCGTACCGAAGTACCTGACCGTCGCCGACCTCCCGCTGATCCACACCAGCCTCCTCAACGCCCCCCTCGGCATCTGGCTGCCGGCCGTCGCCAACGCCTTCAACCTGTATCTCCTCAAGCGGTTCTTCGACCAGCTCCCGCGCGACGTCATGGAGGCCGCCGAGATCGACGGCGCCGGAAAACTCCGCATCCTGTGGTCCATCGTGCTGCCCATGTCCCGGCCCGTGCTCGGCGTCGTGTCGATCTTCGCGCTGGTCGCCGTCTGGCAGGACTTCCTGTGGCCGCTGATGGTCTTCTCCGACACCGGCAAACAGCCGATCAGCGTGGCGCTCGTCCAGTTGTCGCAGAACATCCAACTGACCGTGCTCATCGCCGCGATGGTGATCGCGAGCATCCCCATGGTCGCCATGTTCCTGGTCTTCCAGCGCCACATCATCGCCGGGATCAGCGCGGGCAGCACGAAGGGCTGACATCGCCCCTCGACGCCCTCCGACAGAAAGGCCAGCACCGTGGGACAGCCCACCCCTGCCCTCAGCCACGACTGGTGGCGCTCCGCCGTCATCTACCAGGTGTACGTCCGCAGCTTCGCGGACGGCGACGGCGACGGCACCGGCGATCTGGCGGGCGTCCGCTCCAGACTGCCCTACCTCGCCGAACTCGGCGTGGACGCCCTGTGGTTCAACCCCTGGTATCTGTCACCGCTGAAGGACGGCGGCTACGACGTCGCCGACTACCGCGCCATCGACCCGGCCTTCGGATCTCTCGCAGAGGCCGAGAAACTCATCGCCGAGGCACGGGAGTTGGGCATCCGCACGATCGTCGACATCGTGCCCAACCATGTCTCCGACCAGCACCCGTGGTTCCGCGCCGCCCTGGCCGGCGGCCCCGAGCGCGAGCTGTTCCATTTCCGCCCGGGGCGCGGCGAGCACGGTGAACTCCCGCCCAACGACTGGCCGTCGCAGTTCGCCGGCTCCACCGAACCCGTGTGGACCCGCCTCCCCGACGGAGACTGGTACCTCCATCTGTTCACCCCCGAACAGCCCGACCTCAACTGGGCCCACCCGGCGGTGCGTCAGGAGCACGAGGACATCCTGCGCTTCTGGTTCGAGCGCGGGGTCGCGGGCGTCCGCATCGACTCGGCCGCGCTGCTCGCCAAGGACCCCGACCTGCCCGACTTCGTCCAAGGCCGCGACCCGAACCCGTTCGTCGACCGCGACGAACTCCACGACATCTACCGCGCCTGGCGGGCCGTCGCCGACGAGTACGGCGCCGTCTTCGTCGGCGAGGTCTGGCTCCCCGACACCGAGCGCTTCGCCCGCTATCTGCGTCCGGACGAACTGCACACCGCCTTCAACTTCGCCTTTCTGTCCTGCCCATGGGATCCCGACCGGCTACGCGCCTCGATCGACGAGACCCTCGCCGAGCACGCCCCGATCGGCGCGCCCGCCACCTGGGTCCTGTGCAACCACGACGTGACCCGCACGGTCACCCGCTACGGCCGCGCCGACACCGGCTTCGACTTCGCCACCAAGACCTTCGGCACCCCGACCGATCTCGCCCTCGGCACCCGCCGCGCCCGGGCGGCGGCGCTGCTGTCGCTGGCCCTACCCGGGGTGGTCTATCTGTACCAGGGGGAGGAGTTGGGGCTGCCCGAGGTCGAGCTGCCGGTCGACCGCATACAGGATCCGATGTACTTCAGGTCGGGCGGCACCGACCCAGGCCGCGACGGCTGCCGGGTGCCGCTGCCCTGGGTGGCCGACGCACCGTACGCGGGCTTCGGCTCGCGCGGTGAACCGTGGCTTCCCCAGCCCGTCGGCTGGACATCGTATGCGGTCGACCGTCAGCAGCGGACCGTCGACTCCATGCTCCACCTCTACCGTGAGGCGATCCGCCTCCGGCCGGCCTTCGGCAACGGCCCTCTCACCTGGCTGCCCGCCCCCGAAGGCGTCCTCGCCTTCACCCGCACGGACGGCGCGACCTGCGTGGTCAACCTGTCGGACACGCCCGCCGACCTCCCGCCGTACACCCAACTCCTGCTCGCCAGCGGCCCCTTGGACGATGGGGGCCGCCTTCCCCGGGACACGGCTGTCTGGCTGCGCACGGAGCGGTAGTTCAGCGCAGCGGAGGCGTGTCCGACTTGGTGAGCCGGTCCTGGACCGGGAGAGTTCCGCGCTTCGCCGCCTGGATCTGCTCGTAGACATGGGTCCGCAGTTCGGCGAAGCGCGGGGCGACCCGGGTGTGCAACTGGTCGCGCTCCACGGGCAGATCGACCTTCAACTGCTCCTGCACGACGGTCGGGGACGCGGACAGGACGACCACCCGCTCGCCCAGGTACACGGCCTCGTCGATGTCGTGCGTCACGAACAGGATGGTGATCCCGCGCTCCCGCCACAAACCCCGTACCAGGTCCTCCAGATCGGCCCGGGTCTGTGCGTCGACCGCCGCGAACGGCTCGTCCATCAGCAGGACCTCGGGCTCGTACGCCAACGCGCGGGCGATCGCGACCCGCTGCTGCATACCGCCCGACAACTGCCACGGATAGGCTCCCGCGGCCTCCGTCAGCCCCACCGACTCCAGCGCGTCCGCGACCAGCTCACGCCTGCGTGCCTTGCTCAACGCCTTCTGCTTGAGCGGGAGTTCGATGTTCTCGGCGACCCGCATCCAGGGGAACAGGCTGCGTCCGTACTCCTGGAAAACGAACGCCATGCCGGGCGGCGGACCGCTCACCTTCTGGCCGCCCAGGCGGACTTCGCCCGCGGTCGGGGTGAGCAGTCCGCCCATGCACTTCAGCAGGGTCGTCTTGCCGCAGCCCGACGGGCCTACGAGACAGACGAGTTCACCGGTGTCGACGGTGAACGTGAGGTCCCGCACCGCCTCCACCCGGCGACCGGAGCCCTCGTAGACCTTGTTCAGGCCGGATACGTCGAGTAGCGCGTGCATGGACCGCCCTTTCACGATGTTCACGGGGACCGGCGGGTGGCCGCGCGCAGACCGTGGTACCAGCCGAGCACCCGCCGCTCGACCACCTGGAAGACGACGGAGAGCAGGAATCCCAGCATCCCGAGGACGAGGATGCCGGTCCACATGTCGGGGATCGCGAAGCTGCGCTGGAACTGGACGACGGCGTAGCCCAGTCCGTCCGTGGCCCCGAACATCTCGCTGATGACCATGAGGATGATCCCGATGGACAGCGCCTGCCGCAGCCCCGCGAAGATCTGCGGGCTCGCCGAGCGCAGCACCAGGCTGCGCAGCCGGGCGGTGCCCGTGATGCCGTAGGAGAGGGCCGTCTCCTGCATCACCGGGTCGACCGCGCGGACGCCCTCGACGGTGTTGAGAAGGACGGGCCAGACACAGCCGCTCGCGATGACCACGATCTTCATCGTGTCGCCGATGCCCGCGAACAGCATGATGACCGGGACCAGGACCGGTGGCGGCACCGCACGCAGGAACTCCAGGACCGGTTCGCACACCGCCCGCACCCGCCGGTAGGAGCCGATCAGGGTGCCGAGCGCGACCCCGGCCACGGCGGCGGCCGCGTAGCCGGCCGCGAGCCGCCACATGCTGGGCAGTACGTCCGCCTTGAACCGGTCGGCGGTCCACACGTCCGGGAAGGTCGTGAGGATCGTCCGCAGCGGCGGCCAGAACACGTTGGTGCTGCCGTCCGAGGCCAGCCACCACACGGTGACCAGGACCGCAGGCAGCGCGACGACGAACAGCAGACGGATCAGCACCCGCCTCATACCGCCACCTCCCCTCGCACCGACTGGTGCCAGGCCAGCGCCCGCCGCTCGACCGTACGCGCGCCCACGTTGATGAGCAGCCCCAGCAGACCGGTCACGACGATCAGGGCGTACATCTCGGGGACGGCCTGCGAGCTCTGCGCGATCATGATCGTCGCTCCCAACCCCGGTGCCCCGATGACCAGTTCGGCGGTGATGGTGAGAATCAGCGCGACCGCCGCCGCCAGCCGCACACCCGTCATGACGTACGGCAGCGCGCTCGGCCACAGCACATGCCGCACCCGGGCCCAGGTGCCCAGGCCGTAGGACCGCGCCGTCTCCTCGGCGACCGGGTCGACGTCCTGGACGCCGTAGAGGACCTGGATGAGGATCTGCCAGAAGGAGGCGTAGACGACGAGCAGGAGCACCGACTTCAGTGCGGTGCCGTACAGCAGCACCGCGAGGGGGATGAGGGCGACCGAGGGGATCGGGCGCAGGAACTCGATCGTCGAGGCGGTCGCCTCGCGCAGGTGCGGGACGACGGAGAGCAGGACGCCGACGACGATGCCCGCGCCGACGGCGATCGCGAGGCCCAGGGCCCAGCCGGTGAGCGTGTCGCCGAGCGCCGACCAGAACGCGCCGTCCTTCAGCTCGTCCCAGAACGCGGAGGCGATCTTGCTGGTCGGCGGGAAGTAGGCCTCCTTGACGATGCCGACGCGCGGCACGACCTCGCCGAGGGCGAGGAAGGCCGCGAGTCCGGCCGCACCGAGTGCGGTGTTCAGTCCCTTCACGGGAGCAGCGTGTCCAGGTCGGGGGACTTCTTGAAGAGCCCGTCGGACTGGCTGAGCTTCTCCAGCGCCTCGATCGAGGAACGGTTCGGGTCGGCCGGCCACTTCGGCAGGATCACCTTGGCCAGCACGCTCGCGGGGACCTTGGTGTAGGTGGCGACGATCTGCCGGACCTCGTCCGGGTGGGCGTCGGCGTAGGCCAGGGACTCGGCGGTGGCCTCCTGGAACTCCTTGACGACAGCCGGGTTCTTCGCGGCGTAGGCCTGCGAGGTGAAGTACATGGCGACGGTGAGGTTCTTCGCCACGTCGACCATCGGCCAGGCGATCTGCTGGGCGCCCTGGTTCAGCATGGTGGTGAGCGCGGGTTCGACGGCCATCGCGGCGTCGATCTGCCCCTTGTCGAGCGCGGCCGGCATCTGGTCGAAGGCCAGCTCGACGAACTTCACCTTGTCCGGGTCGCCGCCGGCCTTGCGGACGGATTCGCGTACGGCCGTCTCGTTGATGTTCTTCAGCGTGTTGACCGCGACCTTCTTGCCCTCCAGCTCCTTCGCCGACTTGAGGGTGCTGCCCTTCTTGACGACCAGGGCGCCGAAGTCCTTGCCGGAGACGCCTGTTGAGGCCACGCCGTTGGCGATGGCCTTCACGGGGACGTCGTTGGTCTGGGCGAGCATCAGCGAGGTCATGTTGGAGAAGCCGAACTGGAACTGGCCGCTGACCACACCCGGCACGATGGCCGCGCCGCCCTGCGCGAGGGTCGTGGTCAGTTTCAGGCCGTGCTTGCTGTAGAAGCCCTTCTTCTGGCCGAGATAGAGCGGGGCGACATCGACGATGGGGATGACGCCCACCTTGACCGTGGTGGTGCCTCCGGACGACGTGCTCTTCGACGTACTCGAGCCGTCGGACGAGCCACAGGCCGCGGTGGCGAGCAGGAATGTGCCGGCCGTGAGACCGGCGAGCAGACGACGCATGGCTCCTCCTGTGCAGACATCGTTGTTCCGACAGGCTGTGCGCACAGCGCACAGTGGTGCTCTTCTTGGTGCTCAGCGGGAACGTAGAACCCGGCGTCCGATCCGGTCAATGGTTTGGCTAACAAAATTGTTGACAGTTATTGAATCGCGCTTCTACCGTGCTCCCGGAGCGCACTTCGTGCGTCCGTCTGGAGGCGACGATGCCTGCGGCAGTCCGCGCACCGCACTTCGTGAGGTCCTTCGAGCGCGGTCTCGCCGTCATCCGCTCCTTCGACGCCGAGCACCCCGCCCGGACGCTCAGCGAGGTGGCGCGCGCCTGTGAACTGACCCGCGCGGCCGCCCGCCGGCTGCTGCTGACCCTGGCCGACCTCGGCTACGTCCAGTCCGACGGGCGCCTGTTCCGGCTCACCCCGCGCGTCCTGGAGCTCGGCTACTCCTACCTCGCCGGCTCCACCCTGCCGCAGATCGTGGCCCCGCATCTGGAGCAACTCGTCGCGCGGACAGGGGAGTCGGCGTCCCTGTGCGTCCTCGACGGCGACGACGTCGTCCACGTCGCCGCGTTCCCGGCCCGCCGTATCCTGGCCGCCACGATCACCGTCGGCACCCGCCACCCTGCCCACGCCACCGCCGCGGGCCGGGTGCTCCTCGCCCACCTGCCGGACGAGGAAGTCGACGCACGACCGTCAACCGACGTGCTGCGCAAGGAACTTCGGCGGATACGGCACGAGGGGTACGCGCTCCTCGACGAGGAAATGGAGGAGGGGCTCAGAGCGGTCGCCGCCCCGGTGCGGGACCGGGACGGCGCGGTGGTCGCCGGCGTGAGCGTCGGGGCGCACGCCGGCCGGCACTCCGCCGACGCCGTACGACGGGACCTGCTGCCTCAGTTGCTCGCGGCGGTGGCGCGGATCGACGACGATCTGCGGATCACAGATCGAGCACGAGTCGCTTTCCCAGACAGCGCGAGACACAGATGAGCATCGTCTCGCCGGCCGCCCGCTCCTCCTCGCTGAGCACCGAGTCCCGGTGGTCCGGAGTACCTTCGAGGACGTCGGTCTCGCAGGTCCCACAGGTGCCCTCGGTGCAGGAGAAGAGCACCTCGACCCCGGCGGCGCGCACGGTGTCGAGCACGGAGACCCCGACCGGGACGGTGACCGTCCTGCCGCTCTGCTCCAGCACCACCTCGAACTCGCTGTCGGCGCCCGTCTGTTGGACCTTCGGCTGGAACCGCTCCACGCGCAGGATCCCGCTCGGGCACCGCTCCTCGACCGCGTCGAGCAGCGGCCCTGGGCCGCAGCAGTAGACGAGGGTGCCCTCGGGGACGTCGTCGAGGACCGAGGCCAGGTCCAGCAGCCCGACCTCGTCCTGCGGGGCGAGGGTGACGCGCTCGCCGTAGCGGCTCAACTCCCCGACGAACGCCAGGGATTCGCGGGTGCGACCGCCGTAGAGGAGGCTCCACTCCGCGCCCGCCGCCTCCGCCGCGGCCAGCATCGGCAGGAGGGGGGTGATGCCGATGCCGCCCGCGACGAAGCGGTAGCGCGGCGCGGGCTCCAGCCGGAAGTTGTTGCGCGGACCGCGCACCCGCACCTTGTCGCCCTGCCCCAACTCCTCGTGGACATGGGCCGATCCACCCCGCCCGGCCGGCTCCCGCAGTACCGCGATCCGCCAGGCCGTACGGTCCGCCGGGTCGCCGCAGAGCGAGTACTGGCGCTCCAGGTCCGGGCCGAGCACGACGTCGATGTGCGCACCCGGCTCCCACGCGGGGAGTTGCTCGCCGAGCGGGTGGCGCAGGGTGAGGGCGAGCACGCCGTCGGCCGCGAACTCCCGTTCCGCCACGACGAGTTCGGTTTCGTAGTCGGTCATGTGTCGGCTCCCTGTGGCTGGTCGTCGACCGTGTGGCCGCGGGGGTGGGCGAGCATCCACTCCCACATCTCGAGCGGGTCCTGCGAGGTGTGCTCGCGGCCGCAGTGGCAGGTGCCGTGCAGGACGTCGGTGCCCGGCAGCCAGTCGATGCGGTAGACCTCGCCGGTCGGAGCGGTCACTGGACCCTCTCCATGGGCTTGGCGCCCTCCTCGACCAGCCGGGCGAGGATACGGCGGGCGGCGAGACCACCGGTGTCGATGTTGATGCTCAGCTCCTGATAGCCGCTCCGCTCCGAACCCAGCGTCTTCTGAAGGAGGTTGAGGGCGTCCACGTCCTGCATCACGACCGTGTGGTTGTTGCTCCGCAGGAACTCGGTGACCTCGGCGTCGTCGGTGGCCCAGTCGCGCGAGACCGCCCAGAAGTCGTACACCTTGCCGTCGGAGGAGGGCGTGATGGCGTAGGTGATCTCGGTGTGGAAGCCGTTCGGGTCGCTGCCGTCCGCCTCGGGGAGCACGCCCACCGGGGCGATCCGGCTGTGCAGGAGGTAGAGGCAGGGCGCGTGGTATTCGATGTCCTGCCAGCGCGTGATCCGCCCGGTGATGCCCGTGGACCTGGCGTAGAACGGCGGGCACTCGGCGTCGTCCATGTGCCGGCTCACCCGTACGATGCCGGCGCCCTCGTCGACCTCCGTGGTGATCGGGGTCTCGGCGACCTCGGGGGAGCCGATGTAGCCGCCGTGCAGATACGTCTCGTGGGAGAGGTCGAGGAGGTTGTCGACGAGGAGGCCGTAGTCGGCGTCGATCGGCTCCATGCCGCTGACCGTGACCCAGTCGGGGGAGGCGAGGTGCGGGGCGCGGGGGAGGACCTGCGGGTCGGCGAGGGCAGGGTCGCCGATCCACACCCAGACCAGCGCGTCCTGCTCCACCACCGGGTACGCGGCGACGCGGGCGGTGCGGGGGACGCGTTTCTGCCCCGGCACGTACACACAGGCGCCCGTCGTGTCGTAGGTGAACCCGTGGTACCCGCACACGATCCGGTCCCCGTCGAGCCGGCTCTCGGAGAGCGGGAACCTGCGGTGCACACAGCGGTCGTGCAGCGCGACCACGGTGCCGTCGTCCTCGGTGCGGTAGAAGACGAGGGGCTCACCGAGGATCGTCCGGCCGAGCAGGTCGCGGCCGACCTCGTGGCTGTAGGCGGCGACGTACCACTGGTTCCTGGCGAAGGCGGTCATGTGAGGCATGGCGTTCCCGTCCCTGTCGGCGGGGCGCCGTCGCCCCGTGTGCCGTGGTTGGATCCAGGGTCGTGAGGGTCGCGGGGGGTCGGCAAGGCGGCTTCTGTCAGACGGAAGGGGTTCCTTGCCGCCGACCAAGGAGCGCCGTCAACTGACGGGCGGGCCAGGGTCGGTCTTCGCCGCAGCGGGTCCCGTCGGCGGCACCGTGCGCAGGAAGGGGAGGCACCCCAGGAGGAGCAGGCCGGCCAGGGCCCAGGGGGCGTCGAGTCCGGCGTGCCGAGCCAGGGCGCCGCCCGCCGCGGCGCCGAGCGGCATGGCTCCCCAGGCGGCGAGCCGGTAGCCGCTGGTCATCCGCCCCAGCATGCCGGGCGGGGTCAGGCGCTGCCGGAGGGAGACCGTGCACACGTTCCACAGCACCACTCCGGCGCTGTTGAGGGCCAGCATGACGGCGACCATCGGCCATCGGGGCAGTACGGCGACGACCAGATAGCTGAGCGCCGAGACGGACACCGACACCTTCATGCTCCGGCCCGAACCCAGCCGGCGCACGATCCGGGGCGCGCTCCTCGCCCCGGCGAGACTGCCGACGGCCGCGGCGACCAGCATGAGGCTGTAGCCGAAGGGGCGCAGATGGAGCCGCTGTTCGACGTAGACCACCAGCACCGCGTAGACCGCCTGTTGCGCCACTCCCAGGACCGCGACCACCATCATGAGGCGCCGCAGGATCCGGTCGCGTGCCAGGAACCGCAGCCCGGCCCAGGTGCCTCGCAGCAGGCTCCGCATTCCTCGCTCGCCGTCGACCGCGGCCGGCGCGGTCTCCGGGAGCCCGGTGAGCAGCAGCGCCGACGCGAGGAACGTCAGGCCGTCCAGGAGGAACGGGAGCGGGTGCCACGCCGCCCAGAGCGCGGCGCCCACGGGCGGACCCACGAAGCCGGTTCCGACGATCTGCGCGGAGATGACGCGGGAGTTGGCGCGCTCCAGTTGGTGATCGGCGGCCACCGTGGGCACCACGGCCTGGGCGGCGCTGTCGAAGAACACCTCGGCGAGGCCCGCGCCGAACGCCAGTGGCACCAGGACCGTCACCGGCGTCCATCCCGTCACCACGAGGGCGCACAGCAGGAACAGCGTCGCGCACCGGGTCAGGTCCGCCCCCACCAACGACCGGCGCAGCGGCGCGCGGTCCACGAGGGTGCCGATGACCGGTGCCAGGAGCCAGGCCGCACGGCTCGCGGCCGCCACGACGGACACCCAGAACACGTCTCCGGTGCTCCAGGCGGCCAGCAGGGGGAGCGCCGCGAACCGCGCACCGTCTCCCACCGCGCTGAGCCCGTTGGCGGTGATCAGCCGGCGCAGAGCCCTCGTGCCGGATCGGTCCGACGGGGGAGGGGCGGGAGCGGTGGAAGCCATCGAGGAGACATATCCCTTCGTCGCCGGACGGAGACACGGCTGCCCTGTGTCCGGCGCACCATTCGTGACTACCCTGACGCCTGTCCGACAGCCGCATCCACCAACCCCACCTCCCGGGAGACCGCGTGGCACTGCACGAACAGCCGGTCGGGGTACCGGACTTGGACGAGTTGCGAAGGCGGGCCGCCGCCGCTGCCGCGCCGCGGCGTGAGGAGGGGCTGGTCGTCTGCGAGAACCTGGTGCGGATCTACCGGACCGAGGGCGTCGAGGTGCAGGCCCTCCAGGGGCTCGATCTCGACGTGGGTCAGGGCGAGATGGTCGCGGTGATCGGGGCGTCCGGCTCCGGCAAGTCCACGCTGCTCGGCATACTCTCCGGCCAGGACGTGCCCACCGCGGGGGCCGCCGAGGTCGCCGGGCACGACCTGCTGGCGATGAAACGCCGCGAGCGGCTGGCGTACCGACGGAGCACCGTGGGGTTCGTCTGGCAGCAGACCTCCCGCAATCTGCTGCCCTACCTCTCGGCGGCCGAGAACGTGATGCTGCCGATGACGTACACCGGGATCAAACGCTCCCGACGCCGGGCCCGCGCCGAGGAGTTGCTCGATCTGCTGTCCGTCGGCCACTGCCGGGACCGGACGCCGGACACCCTCTCCGGCGGCGAGCAGCAGCGGGTGGCCGTCGCCGTCGCCAACGCCAACGAGCCCCGGGTGCTGTTCGCCGACGAACCCACCGGCGAACTCGACACCGCCACCAGCGACGAGGTCTTCGCCGCGCTGCGCCGGGCCAACGAGGACCTGGGCGTCACCGTGGTCGTGGTGACCCACGACGCGCTGGTGTCCGAGCAGGTGCAGCGCACCGTACTCATCCGCAACGGCCGGACCTCGACCGAGGTGCTGCGCCGGGTCGCCACGGGCAAGGACGGCGTCGATGTGCTCACCGCCGAGGAGTACGCCGTACTGGACGGCAGTGGTCGGCTGCAACTGCCGGGCGAGTTCACCGAGCGGCTGCACATGCGCAAGCGGGTGCGGCTGGCCCTGGAGAGCGACCACATCGGCGTGTGGCCCGACGAGGCCGCCCGGCGGGCGAAATCCGACGCGGAGGGCGCGGCGCGCGGGCGTTCACATGAGGCGCAGTACGGAACCCAGGCGGCGCCTGCGGGCGAGGACGGTCTCGGTGGCCGCGGCGGCCAGGATCAGCACGGTCACCCCGGCGACGAGGGCGACGGTCAGTGAGTAGTCGGTCCGCAGCGCCGGTTGGGCGGGGCCGTCGGTGAACTGCCGCAGGTCCATGGTCCGTTCCATGAGCCGCGGTTCGAGCAGCCCGAGCAGCGTGCCGCCCACGGCCGAGGCCACCGCCAGGGGCAGCAGTTGCAGGAAGTGCATCGCCCCGGCCGCCCTGCCGCCGAGGCCGAGCGTGCGCAGGAACGAGGTGGTACGGCTCCGCTCGTGGGACGTGAGGACCAGTTCCAGGGCGAGCGCGAGCAGGCCCGACAGCGCGGCCAGGATCGAGCCGACGGTGTAGACCGTGGAGAGTCCGCGAGTCAGGCCGTCGGCGCGCAGAGCGCTCAGTGTCTCGGCGCGGACGTGGATCTGGGCCAACGGCCCGAGTGCCCTGGCCGCCGCCGACCGCAGTGCGGAGGGACCGTCGCCCTTGAGGAGCAGGACGGTGCTTCCCGAGGACTGCGGGGGCATCAGCGTCTCGGCGGTGGCGGTGGTGATCAGCATGGGTGTGCCGGCGGCGAGCTGGTCGGTGACCGGTCCGAGGAGCGGGTCGCGCAGGTCGGTGGTGGTGAGGGTGCCGACCGGTTCGAAGGTCAGGTTCACCGGGCGCTCTCCTTCGGGCACGACCGTGGCGGTGAAGCCACCTGTGCGCTCGCTCGACCGTAGGCCGGGGGACAGGAAGGACGGCAGCGAGGTGTTCGCGTCGACCCGGGTTCCCTGCGGGGTGGCCAGCCCGGAGAGCAGCGCGTCGGCGAGCGGTGACTGCGGGGCTACGGCGGCCAGTTGACGCGGGTCCACGGTGATCACGGCGACCTGGGGGACCACCGCGCCGTCCGCCTGACCCACCAGGTCGAGGCCGCGCAGATGCTGGAGGGCGGTGCGTATCCCGGGGGGAGTGCCGGGCGCGGGAGTCGTGGTCCCGGCCACGGTCGCGCTCGCGTCGGCGCCGCTCGTCCAGGCCGCACCCGTCGCCAGGCCGTCGTCGATCGTACGGTGCACAAGGCCGCCGAACACGGCCGTGCCCAGGGTCAGGACCAGGACGAACAGGGCCAGCCCGGTCGCCGGGGCGTCGTGCGCGGCCCGGGCCGCACCGACGAAGGCCACTGCTCCCCGGCCGCGCCGGGTCCGCCGCAGCACCAGGCGCAGGACGAGGGGGGAGATACGGAGCAGTACGAGTACGACGGCCAGCGCGACCAGCACCGGTACCGCGCCCAGAATCCCGTCGGGGCCCTGCGAGCGCAGCGCGAGCACGCCCGCCGCCGTCGTGAGCAGCACCGTCACTTCCAGGACCACGCGCCGACCGACGAGGCTCCCGCGGCGCGGTCGGCCGGGCCTGCGCGGTTCGCGGACCGCGAGCCAGGTCATCAGCGGCACCGTCAGCGCCACCACCCCGGCGGCGAGGGCGGCGGCCACCGGATGCGGCGCACCGGACGTGCCGGTGGGCGCCAGGGCCGTACCGGCGGCCCAGCCCAGCAGCGCGGCGATCAGCACCACCGGCCAGGCCACGGCACAGCGCAGCAGCACCAGCCGCGCGGTGGACGCGCCCCGCGCGCGCTGCAACCGCAGATGCGCCTGCCGCCGACGCAGCAGCAGTCGTACCGCTACGGCGACGGTGGCCAGCGCGACCGCGGCCAGCGCGTCGACGGCGAACGTCGCCAGCGACCTGGCCTGCTCGTCCTGGGCGGTGAACGCGGACAGCAGCGGGGTCAGGGAGTCGGTCACCAGCAGGGGCCCGGTGGTCTGGGCGCCGAACCGGCAGCCGACGTCGCCGGTGATCGGGTCGCTTCCCTGGCACAGGTCCGCGCTCAGGTCCGCGCTGTAGTGGGACAGCGGCCCGGTCAGTGCCCGCGCCCGGTCGAACGCGGCTCCCCACAGATCGGCGCGCACC
Organism: Streptomyces sp. NPDC005492; assembly: GCF_040605995.1. Lineage (NCBI taxonomy): Bacteria > Bacillati > Actinomycetota > Actinomycetes > Kitasatosporales > Streptomycetaceae > Streptomyces > Streptomyces sp. NPDC005492. The sequence continues at coordinate 3,091 of NZ_JBEXDX010000043.1, read as the reverse complement.
TGCCAGGTCACCCGGGGGCCGCCCACCCCGGCACCGGCCAGCAGGTCGGCGGCGTCCAGGCCGACGAGGCCGCGGACGGCGAGCACCGTGCCGGCGGAGTGCTCCGCCGGATAGCGCGAGGGCTGGTCCAACGTCTCCTGGCCGGTCCAGAAACCGTCCGTCGCTGCCGTGGTGCGGTAGACCCCGCTCACCAGCAACTCCGCGTGCGGCGACGCGTTCTGCACGGCGGGCGTCCTGGCGAACTCGAGGGACAGCTTGCTGCCGGCCCGGACGCCGAGCGCCCGCGCGATGCGCTGCGACAGGCCGATCTGGGGCGCGGTGCCCACCGGTGTGTGATCGGCGGGCGCGTGACCGCTGACGTAGCGGAGATGGGCCCGCGCGGACGGCAGATAACTGACCGTCAGCCGGGCGTCGGTGTGAGCGGGTCCCGGTGGCCGCGGTGACAGCAGGGACGCCGGGTCGTAGTCGTAGGTGCCACCGGCGAAGCTCAGGAGCCGTCCGCCGGAGCCGCCGAGCCGGTCGGTGAGGGTGCGGCCGGAGCCGAGGAGGGCGGCGGTGTCCAGCGCGGGTGGCTCGGTGGCGAAGATCTCCGGCGTGGTGCTGAGACTGATCAACGGCGCCTGCGCCTGCACGGCACCGACCCGCTGCCGCAACGCCCGGTCCTCCTGCCGGCCCACGAGCGCGGGGGCCCAGGCACAGAGCGCCGTCAGCACGAGCACCAGCACGGCGAGACAGGCCAGCAGGGGGAGGTCGCCCCGGGTCTCTTTGCGGATGAGGCGGCGGGTCACGGCCGCGTGGGCGGGGCGTGGCGGTGGCGGTGCATTCCGGGCGGGCGCGGGCGGCCGGTTCATCGGTCTTCTCCGGCCTGTGGGTTCTGCGCCTTCAGCGGCAGGTTGCCGCGGGTTTCTTCGCGTGCCCGGCGCCGTGCCGTCGCCGCGCGTGCGGGCACGGGTCTCTTCGTACGGCTCAACGGTCCTCCCCCGCCCGCAGTACGCGCACCAGATCCACCCGGGCCAGCAGTCGGGCCAGGATCAGGACCACCGCGGTGATGGCGAGGGCGGTGGTCAGTGCGGTCAGGGTCACGGTGGTCCAGGGGAGGCGTTGGGGCAGGGGTGGGTAGGGGGTCTGGCCGGTGTCGTCGACGGTGACCAGCGGCAGGACCGCCGATGCCAGGGCCATGCCCATCAGGGCGCCCGGCAGCACCGCGAAGAGGGCCAGGCCCAGTTGCTCGGCGGCCAGCAGCGCGGACAGGCTCTTGGTGCGGACGCCGATCGCCCGGAGCAGGGCGAACTCGGTGCGGCGCTGCCGGGTGGAGACCACCGCGTGGACGGTGAAGGCGATCACCGCGAAACCGGGGGCCAGATACCGGACCAGTTCCAGCACCCGGCGCAGCCCGCCCCGGAACGGGTCGGCCTGGAGGGACGCGGAGGTGCGTGCCGTGGTGGTGACCCGGCCCAGCGCGGGCTGCGCCTCGGCGGCGGTGGCCGTGCGCGTGCTGTCGGTGCTGGCGAGCCACCAGAACGCGGGATCCTCCTGGTCGCCACCGGCCCGTGTCACCGTTGCGGACAACTCGCGCTGATCGGCGATCAGATGGCCCTGGCCGCGACCCAGGCCGGAGGGCGACTCGACCCGGCCCACGATCCTGGCGGTGACCCGGCCGCCCGCGCCCAGGTCGAGTGTGGTGGTGGAGCCCACCTTCAGGCGCGCGTCGCGCAGCGCCGTGGCGTCGGCGCGCACCGGAAGCGGCGCCGGAGGGCCGGCCCGGCCCGCCACGAAGCGCACCGTCCCGCCGGGCCGGGTGTCGTAGTCGCCGGCGGCCAGTCCGCCGAAGGCGTCGCTGGTCGCCGTCGAGGCCCGGATGCCGGTGCTGATGGTGGTTCGGAGAGCCTCGGCGCGGGCGGGGGCGATCGAGCACACGCCGGGGGTGCCGAGGTCGTAGGCGCCGGTCAGTTTTCCCGCGCAGGCACCGGCGGTTGCGTCGGCGGCGTGGTCCGTGCCGTCGGCCCAGCTCTGCCCGTGGGGGAGCGAGGAGACCCAGGTGTCCGTGGGACCGCGCGTGCCGACCCGGAGCAGCTCCAGGTCCAGCCGGGCGGGACGGGTGTTCGGCTGCGGCAGGACGTTGACGGCGGTCACCGTCAGCGGATACGCCCGGGGGTGGCCGCCGCTCAGCGCCACGCCGAGCGGGACCTCCACCGTGTGCCTGGCTCCGTCGGCGGCGGGCAGATGGGTGGTCACGGCGCCGACGAGGCCGGACGCGTCCTGCACGGTCAGTTCCAGGTCCGGTGCCGCGCTGCCGGCGTCGCTGCGCAGCCGCTCGTCCAGCAGCAGCGCGGTCGGACGTCCGGGGAGCGGGATCCCGGGGACGATCGGTGACGGGGTGCGGGGCGCGGGCCCGCCGATCGTGCCGACCAGGCTCTCGGTGGCGCCGCCGGGCAGGTTCACCGTGGACTGCGTCACCGGTGTCACGGCGGTCACCGCGGGCAGCGCGCGATAGGCGGAGTCCAGAACGGAGGCGGGGTAGCCGTTGTCCGCGGACGGGTCGATCCGTACGTCCGCGCCGACGGTGAACGCGGCCTGTTCGGACGCCAGGCCGCCCAGGCAGGCCAGCGCGGTGGTGGCGAAGGCGCTCACCGAGACGGCCAGGCACATCAGCACCACCGGTCCTGCGGAGCGCGCGGCCCGCCTGCTCACCTGCCAGCCCGCGAGCGCCAGGACCAGGCCCCGGCTGCGCCGGCCGAACGCGTCCAGCAGCAGGGCGGTCAGCGGCAGCAGCCGTAGCAGCAGGAGCGCGGCGGTGCCGGCCACCAGGGCCGGCACCAGGACCAGCACCGGGTCGGCGGCCGCGCCGCCGGTGCCCACGTCGGCGATCAGTGAGTGGTGGCGCCGCAGCTCCAGATACCCCAACACCCCCACGGCCAGCAGCGCCAGATCGGCGCCCAGCCGCTGCGCGGCGGCGGCCCGCGCGCCCCGGGACGGCCGCGACCGCGCCGACGGCAGCACCGGCAGCAGTACGGCCGCGGCGTGCACCAGCAGGGTCAGCCCCACCGCCGCCCACGCGTCGGCGCCCCGGCCGCCGGGGCGCAGCAGCCCG
>NZ_JBEXDX010000042.1:0-76027 GCF_040605995.1 Streptomyces sp. NPDC005492 | reverse complement strand
GAAAACCCCGAGGTCACCGACCTCGGGGTTACCGACCCGGGGGTTACTGACCGTTCTGCTCGGCCTGCGCCTGCTGCTCCTCGACCGACTTGCGGACCTCGTCCATGTCCAGCTTGCGGGCCTGCCCGATGACGTCCGTCAGGGCGGCCTCCGGCAGGGCGCCGGGCTGCGCGAACACGGCGACACGGTCGCGGACGATCATCAGCGTCGGGATCGACTGGATACCGAAGGCCTGCGCCAGCTCCGGCTGGGCCTCCGTGTCGATCTTGCCGAAGACGAGATCCGGGTTCTCCTCGGCCGCCTTCTCGTAGACCGGGGCGAACTGACGGCACGGCCCGCACCAGGACGCCCAGAAATCGAGCAGGACGAAATCGTTGTCCGTGACCGTCTGGTCGAAGTTCTCCTTGGTCAGCTCCACGGTGCTGCTCATGGCGTAAATCCCTCTTCCTCGATGTGGGGGCGAAGCCGTCCCGGACAACACGGTCGTCCGGTCCCGTATTCCGCGCCCCTACCCGTGTGGCCTCGGCGCACACCACCCAGCAGACTGACCCCATGACGGAAACGGAATCCATCGCGTACGACGTCGTGGTGCTCGGGGCCGGGCCCGTGGGGGAGAACCTTGCCGACCGCACCCGTGCGGCCGGTCTCTCCACCGCGGTCGTGGAGAGCGAACTGGTCGGCGGCGAGTGCTCGTACTGGGCGTGCATGCCCAGCAAGGCCCTGCTGCGCCCGGTCATCGCCCGCGCCGACGCCCGCCGCGTGCCCGGCCTCGGCCACCTCGTCCAGGGCCCCCTCGACACCCCCGCGGTGCTCGCCCACCGCGACTACGAGACCTCGGGCTGGAAGGACGACGGCCAGGTCCGCTGGCTCGACGGCATCGGCGCCGACCTCTACCGCGGCGAGGGCCGCCTCGACGGTCCCCGCACGGTGACGGTCACCGGACCCGACGGCGTACGGCACGTCCTCACGGCCCGGCACGCCGTCGCCGTGTGCACCGGCACCCGCGCCCTGCTCCCCGACCTGCCCGGTCTCGACGAGGTCAAGCCGTGGACCAGCCGCGAGGCCACCAGCGCCAAGGCCGCGCCCGGCCGGCTGATCGTGGTCGGCGGCGGGGTCGTCGCCGTCGAGATGGCCACCGCCTGGCAGGCCCTCGGCTCCCGGGTCACCCTCCTCGTCCGCGGCAAGGGCCTGCTGCCCCGCATGGAGCCCTTCGCCGGTGAACTGGTCGCCGACGCGCTCGCCGAGGCCGGCGTCGACCTGCGCACGGGTACGTCCGTGACGTCGGTGACCCGCGAGAACGGCACCGTCGTGGCCCTCACCGACAGCGGCGACCGCATCGAGGCCGACGAGATCCTCTTCGCCACCGGACGCGCCCCGCGGACCGACGACATCGGCCTCGACACGATCGGCCTGGAACCGGGCTCCTGGCTCACGGTGGACGACACCCTGCGCGCGCCGGGCAGCGACTGGCTGTACGCGGTCGGCGACGTCAACCACCGCGCTCTCCTCACCCACCAGGGCAAGTACCAGGCCCGTATCGCGGGCGCCGCGATCGCCGCCCGCGCCTCCGGCGTCCCGCTGCTGGAGACCGACCCGTGGGGCGCCCATGTGGCCACCGCCGACCACGACGCCGTACCTCAGGTCGTCTTCACCGACCCGGAGGCGGCGGCCGTCGGCCTCTCCCTGGCCGAGGCGGAACAGGCCGGCCACCGCGTCCGAGCCGTCGACGTCGAGTTCTCGTCGGTCGCCGGCGCCGGCCTCTACGCCGACGGTTACCGGGGCCGCGCCCGCATGATCGTCGACCTCGACGAGGAGATCCTGCGCGGTGTCACCTTCGTCGGCCCCGGCGTCGGCGAACTGATCCACTCCGCGACGATCGCGGTCGCCGGCCAGGTCCCGATCAGCCGCCTCTGGCACGCGGTCCCGTCCTACCCGACGATCAGCGAGGTCTGGCTGCGCCTGCTGGAGACCTACCGGGGCTGAACACCTCCATACCCCTGACTTCCTACGGCAGTTGGAACCCGAGCGCAGCCGACGCCTCCTCCGGCGTCGGCTGCGCCCAGCGCTCCGCCATCGCCTCGTTCGAGGACAGTGAGCGCAGTTCGGCGCGGTCGAGATACAGCAGGCCGTCGAGATGGTCCGTCTCGTGCTGCACGATCCGCGCGGGCCACCCGCTGAACACCTCGTCCACCGCCCGCCCGCGCTCGTCCTGCCCGGTCAGTCGCACCTGAGCGTGCCGCGCCACGACCGCCTGCCAGCCCGGCACACTCAGACACCCCTCGAAGAAGGCGGCCCTGTAGTCCCCGACCGGCTCGTACGCCGGATTGACCAACACCCGGAACGGCTGCGGCACCCGCCCGCGCACCACCCGCACCTCCTCCGGCACCGGTGCCGGATCCTCGATCACCGCGATCCGCAGCCCCACCCCGACCTGCGGCGCCGCGACCCCCACGCCGGGCGCCGCGTGCATGGTGAGGCGCAGCGCCTCGATGAACCGCGCGAGCAGCGCCGGCTCCAACTGACCGTCGAACGGCTCGGTACGGCGCCGCAGCACCGGATCACCGGCCGAGACGATGGGCAAGGGGCCGCCGTCGGCGAGGAGTTCCTCGACCCGCTCGGCCAGGGGCACACGATCACTGGGAAGAGCCATCGCGCCAGGATGCCATGGCCTTCGGCGTGTTCAGGGGTGAGCTCGTCAGGGGGTTGTGGGCCTCGGCGTGTTCAGGGGTGAGCTCGCGAGGGGGTTGTGGGCTTCGGCCTGTCCAGGGGTGAGCTCGCCAGGGGGGCGTGTTCTCCAACTCGTCCAGGAGCGAGTACGCCAGGACGCGACGGCCTCCGGTCAGGCCGGGAGTGACGCACGCCACTCGAACCCACGGGAACTCGGCGGCTTCACGCTCCGACTACTGGATCACTACGGCTTCGGCACGTGCTGTGCGTCCGAGGCCGGCCCGTCCTTGACCCCGCCCCCTGCCCCAACCGACCCGCCTCGTCGTCACCTGCTTCATTGCCATCCGCCCGCCCGCCCGCATTGGCCGAGCCGCTCCGGTCTCCGCGCCCAGGTCCAACTGCCCCGCCTCAACTGCTCTGTTCCATCTGCCGCGTCCCATCCGCCCTGCTCTATCCGCCCGCCCGTCTTGGTTGATCCGCGCCCGTCTGCGTGCCCAGGCCCAACCCCCCCGCCCCATCCGCCGCCGCCAGGCCAACTGCCCCTGCTCCACCCGCCCTTCTGCCCACCAGCCCCGTGCCCCAAGGCACGGCCTGCCCTTCGCCCGTCCTCTGCTCCTTGGCCTCGTCGTCACTCGCCTCCTGCCATCCGCCCGCCCGCCTGGCCGATCCGCTCCCGTCTCCGTGCCCAGGTCCAACCGCCTCGCCGCCAGGCCAACTGCCCCTGCTCCACCCGCCCTTCTGCCCACCAGCCCCAGCCCACCGCCACCCCCGTCCTCAATCCGCCCACCCCCTGCCCCCGGAGAAGCCCGCCCATGTCCACCGCTCCCTCGACCGCCACGGCCGAGGCCCCGCAAGAGCCGGTCCCGGCGCCGTCCCCCAGCCGCTGGGCCCCGCTGCGCCCCCTGATCCTCCGCCTGCACTTCTACGCCGGCGTGCTCGTCGCCCCGTTCCTGCTCGTCGCCGCCGCCACCGGCTTCCTGTACGCCGGTGCCTTCCAGGCCGAACGGATCGTGTACGCCCATGAGTTGACCGTCCCCGTCGGCGACCGTGAGCTGCCCATCTCGCAGCAGGTCGCCGCCGCCCGCAAGGCGCACCCCGAGGGCACGGTCTCGGCGGTCCGGCCCTCCCCGGAGGCGGGCGCCACCACCCGGGTCATGCTCTCCGGCGTCAAGGGGGTCGGCGCCACCCACACCCTCTCCGTGTTCGTCGACCCGTACACCGGCAAGGTCCGCGGCGCGCTCGAACAGTACGGCTCGACCGGTGCCCTCCCGCTGCGCACCTGGATCGACGAATTCCACCGCGATCTGCACCTGGGCGAAACCGGCCGCCTCTACAGCGAGTTCGCCGCGAGCTGGCTGTGGGTCATCGCGGGCGGCGGCCTGGTGCTGTGGTTCTCCCGCCGTCGTGCCCTGCGCAAGCTGCGCGGCACCAGCGGCCGGCGCCGCACCCTCGGCCTGCACGGCACAGTGGGTCTCTGGGCCGCCGCCGGGTTCATCTTCCTCTCGGCGACCGGACTGACCTGGTCGACGTACGCCGGCGCCAACATCGACGAACTTCGCACCTCCCTCGGCCAGGCCACCCCGACGGTGTCCGCCGCGGCGAGCGGCGAGCACGCGGGCCACGGCGGCTCCACCGCGACCGGCGACGCCGAACACGGGGTGGGTCTGGACACGATCCTCGCCGCCGCCCGGGCCAAAGGTCTTGGCAACCCCGTCGAGATCGTCCCGCCCGCCGACGCCGAGTCGACGTACGTCGTGCGGCAGATCCAGCGCAGTTGGCCCGAGAAACAGGACGCGGTCGCCGTCGACCCCGCCACCGGCAAGGTGACCGACGAACTCCGCTTCGCCGACTACCCGTTGCTCGCCAAACTGACCCGCTGGGGCATCGACCTGCACACCGGCATCCTCTTCGGCCTCGTCAGCCAGATCGCCCTGATGCTGCTCGCCCTCTCCCTGATCCTGCTGATCGTGTGGGGCTACCGCATGTGGTGGCAGCGCGGCCGGGGTTCCTCCTTCGGCCGCCCGATCCCGCGCGGCGCCTGGGCCCAGATGTCGCCGCTGCTCCTCGTCCCCTGCCTGGCGGTGATCGCCGTGGTCGGCTACTTCGTCCCGCTGCTGGGCATCCCGCTGGCCGCGTTCATCGCCGTGGACGTGGTGCTGGGCGAGATCGCGCACCGCCGCGGGCAGCGGACGTACGCGAGATAGCGCCCCACGCAAAGGGGCCCGGTCCCTTCACGGGACCGGGCCCCTGCGCCGCGTCTCAGACCTGCTCGAAGTCACCCGCGAGCGCCGAGGCGATCCGCAGATGCGAACCCGCCTCCTCGTGCCGCCCCTGCCGCTCCAGCGTGCGGCCCAGCATCAGGCGCGCGTAGTGCTCCACCGGGTCCCGCTCCACGAGCACCCGCAACTCGGTCTCGGCGCGCCGCAGTTGGGCCGAGTGGTAGTAGGCGCGCGCCAGCAGCAGGCGCGGTCCGGTCTGCTCGGGGACCTCCTCGACCAGCCCGCCCAACACCCGCGCGGCGGCGGCGTAGTCCTTGGCGTCGAAGAACATCCGCGCGCGCTCCCAGCGCTCCGCCGGTGTCCCGTGGTCGTAGTACGTCATGTCCACCTGACCTCCTTCGACCCGCACAACGGACCCTGTTGGTTGAATATTCCACTACTCCGTTACGGCGGCCAGCTCGGCGTTGGCCCGCTCGGTGGCGAGAGTCAGTACTCGGCCGACGGTCACCAGGTCTTCCTCGGGGATGTCGCCCCAGATCCGGGCGCTGGCCGCGCTCGTCTCGCTCGTGACCCGCTCGTACAGCGCCCGCCCGGCGTCCGTGATCCGCACCTCGGAGGCGCCCGCGTTGAGCAGGCCGGCCGTGATCAGTTCGTCGATGGTGCCCTGCACGGACTCCTTGTCGGTCTTCAGTGCCGCGACGGTGTCCTCGGTGAGTCGCTCGCGGTCGACGGGTCCGTCGGCGAGGGCGACCGGCCGCAGGACGATCTGCTGCTGGAAGGCGAGACCGTGCCGGCTGAGGACACTCTCCAGGACGGCGCGGGCGGCGTAGTGGGCGAGGCCGAGGACGCGGGGGTCGAGGCGGGGTGCGGTGGTGGTCATGACTGCTCCTTCTCGTGCTCACTCGGATGGTCGTGCTCGCTGGGAAGGTCGAGAGGTGTGTCGAGCAGGGTCGCCAGGTCCCGGGAGAACTCCTTGGCCCGCGCGCTGTCGAGGCCGCCGAGCGGCGCCAGCAACTGCCGCAGGAGTCCGTGGACGACCTTGATCGCCCGCAGGGTGACCTCGCTGCCCTGGTCGGTGAGTGCCAGTTGGACCGCGCGCGGGTCGCGAGGGTCCCGGGTGCGCTCGACGAGTCCCGCGGTTTCCAGGGCGCGGGCCAGCTTCGAGACATAGAGGGCTTCGAGTCCAGTGTGGTCGGCGAGGTGCCGCTGACTCGGGCGCAGTCCGGAGCGCTGCATGCCGTACAGCGACGCCACCAGGGAGTACTGCGCATGCGTCAGCCCCAGGGGCGCCACCGCGCGGTCGACCGCCACGCGCCACTTCATCGACAGTCGCCAGACCAGGAAACCGGGCGTCGCGCCCTCGTGTGCCGTACTCATGACAGATACAGTACATGGCTATTATATCCATGGCTACTATTTTCTCGGAGAGGTCGGCCGACGGTCGGAGAGAACAGGCGGACTGACGGAACCGCCTCTCCGGGACTAGGTTGTCGCCATGAGCAATCTTGATCGCGAAGCGGTTCCGGCCCTGTGCGGCGGCCGTGGTTTCGTGGTGGCGGAGCCCGTCCGTGAACTCCTCAGCCCGCGCCGGGTCCAGCTCGGCGAGTCCACCGAAGTCCGCCGGCTGCTGCCCAACCTGGGTCGCCGTATGGTCGGCGCCTGGTGCTTCGTCGATCACTACGGCCCCGACGACATCGCCGACGAGCCCGGCATGCAGGTGCCCCCGCACCCGCACATGGGCCTGCAGACGGTGAGTTGGCTGCACGAGGGCGAGGTGCTGCACCGCGACTCGACCGGCAGCGTCGCGACGATCCGCCCGCGTGAACTGGGCCTCATGACCTCCGGCCGCGCGATCAGCCACGCCGAACAGAGCCCCAAGTCGCATGCCCGCTTCCTGCACGGCGCGCAGCTCTGGGTCGCGCTCCCGGACAGCCACCGGCATGTCGACCCGCACTTCGAGCACCACCCCGAGCTGCCGGTCGTCACAGCGCCCGGCCTGCGCGCCACGATCGTCCTCGGCGACGTCGACGGCGCGACCTCACCCGGCACGACGTACACCCCGATCGTCGGCGCCGACCTGGCCCTCGCCGCCGGAGCGGACGTACGCCTCCCGCTGGAACCGGACTTCGAGTATGCCGTCCTGGCCATGTCCGGCGAGGCCCACGTCGACGGTGTCCCGGTCCTCCCCGGCTCGATGCTCTACCTCGGCTGCGGCCGCACCGAACTCCCGTTGCGCGCCGCCTCGGACGCGGGCCTGATGCTGCTGGGGGGCGAGCCGTTCGACGAGGAGTTGATCATGTTCTGGAACTGGATCGGCCGCACCCAGGGAGAGATCGTGCGGGCTCGTGAGGACTGGATGACAGGAACGCGTTTCGGCGAGGTGAAGGGCTACGACGGGGACCCGCTGCCGGCCCCCGAGCTTCCGCCGGTGGCTTTGAAGTCGCGGGGCCGGGTGCGCTGACCCGCTGAGATGCGTCAGTGAGCCCGTCTGAGTAGAAGTGGGCAATCCGATTGCTGACGTTCCTGATGGTGTGTCAGTCGTTGAATGCGGTTTGTCGGCGGACTTCGATGGAGCCCTGTCCCGTGAGCCGCCATCTCGGTGCCCTGTGCGTCGAGGGCCTCTTCGGGGTGCTGCTGGTGGTCCGATCGGGAATGGTGCCTGTCTGGCTCGCGATTGGCGGGTACTGACAAGATGCGAGAGCAGTGATGCCTTGGCTTGGTAGTCATTGGGGCCCGCTTCAGGTTTTGTGTACGAGCAGGTTCTTGGTCTGCTGCTGGTACAGGCATCGCAGTGAGCTGACGTGCAAAGAGGGTGTTTCGGGGCTTGGTGGTGGTGTGTTGGTCCGGAACTGGTCCGGATCTTGGCCTGGACGGACGGGACCCGCCAGCTCCCGTCGCCCCCGTCGCCCCGTCCGGGCCCGGCCCCCAGCCGTAACTCTCCCTTCTCGGCCGGAGACCGCCCCATGACCCGTTCCGTCGGCCCTCCTGCGGGGCGGGATCGTATTCCTTGACTACGGGAAGGGGCCGCCGGAGGAGACGTTCAAGTTCCACCTGGAGTGGACGCGGCCGACTGTCCGGTCCAGTGCGCAGCTGGTCATGGAAGAGAGCCTCGCTCGAGGCCGGGGTGACGAGACGACCCCTGTGGAGGCACCGCTGACGGTCCTGGAGAGCGGCATCCCGCGGGCTCCCAGTGCACATCGTCGACTTCACGATCCACCGAAGAGGAGCCTCCCTGCCAGCCCCGATCAATCACCCGCGGTCCGCTGACGCGGTGCGCCGATCCTGCGGTCATACCGTGTAGTGGCCAAGGCGGGCGCAGCATGTCGGCATGGCGACCGATCAGCCCAAGGACGTCACTCCTGAGGAGGAGAGACCTCTCCTCCGCGCCCCACCGCCGCATAGTCCACGTACGCTGAGTAAAGGATCTTCGAGCAGTGTCAACCACCGTTCGCACCTGCGCGGCCGCCTCGGCTTACCGGAACCCCGTCGGCAGATGGCTGGGGAAGCGGCGTATCCGGGCTGGAGAAAAGAGGCATCCATGCCTGTGAACACCACTTATCCCGGCGTCTATATCGAAGAGGTCAAGAGCGCGGTCCGGACCATCACCGGGGTTCCGACCGCTGTCGCCGCGTTCGTCGGATACGCGCCCAGAGGGCCGGTGGACCGGCCGGTGCACATCACCAGTTGGGCGGACTACGAGAGCACCTTCGGCGGCCTGCACCAGGAGAGCTCTTTGAGCTATGCCGTCTACCAGTTCTACATGAACGGCGGCAGTGAAGCCGAGATCGTCAGAGTGGTGGGTACATCCGTTCCCGTGAGCGTCCCCGTCGGTCGCTTTCCGCGGGCCGTCCCCGCCGCCCCTGCTCCCGAGCCCTCCCCCGAATCCTCTGCCAAGCCAGGAGACGCGGCTCCTCAGAGGCCATCGGCCACACGCTCCCGCAAGAGGCCCGGACTCCTGGCCGCCAGCCCTGGTTCCTGGGCACTGAAACTGCGCACGCGGGTCGACTACGACACCAGCGAAGGCGCGAAAGGGCCCGTCCACGAACGCAAGCTGTACAACCTGACCATCCTCGACACCGGCACAGGCGTCGAGGAGAAATATCTCAACGTCAGCATCGACGACGACAGCCCGCACAGTCTCAGCAACTTGCTGGCTACGTCGCGGCTGGTCAAGGTGGATCCGGACAATCCCGTCGTTGAGCTGCCCCAAAAGAACGACGATCCGGAAAGTCCCGGCCGCAACCCGTTGGCCGACCCCGAAAGCAAGGACGAGGGCAAGGGGCTTGAATGCTTCACCGTCCCATCCCAGGACGGCCCCCCAGCCGATGCGCTGCCCACGCTGGAAAGCTATACGTCGGCGGAGTCAGTGCAGAACAAGACAGGCATCCACCACCTGCTCAAGACAGACATCTTCAATCTGCTCTGTCTGCCTGACTGCCACGACCATCTCGACACCCCGGGCGAGGTGAGAGCGCTCCAGGACGCGGCTCTCGAGCTCTGCGTCAGCCGGCGCGCGATCCTCCTGGTGGATCCCCCCTCGGAATGGATCCCCACCGCCGGGGGCTCAGCCTTCTCCCTCGGCGCGGTCGCGCAGGACACCACCACCGTACCGAGCCTCCCCTCCGGCGATTCCACGAAGAACGCCGCAGTCTACTTTCCGAGGATCATCGCTCCGGATCCGTTGCGCCAGGGCGCAACGAGGCCGTTCCCGCCCTGCGGGGTCATGGCTGGCGTTCTCGCGCGGACCGACGTGCAACGCGGTGTGTGGAAGGCCGCCGCGGGCACGGACGCCTCGCTCAACGGCGTCAGCGAGCTGGAAGTGCCGCTCACCGACCTGGAGAACGGCCGGCTCAACCCTCTGGGCATCAACTGCCTGCGACGGCTGCCGGCCGTGGGGCCGGTGGCCTGGGGGGCCCGCACCATGCGGGGAGCGGACCGGCTCGCCAACGAATGGAAATACTTGCCGGTGCGTCGATTGGCCCTGTTCGTCGAGGAAAGTCTCTTCCGCGGGACCCAGTGGGTGGTGTTCGAGCCCAACGATGAGCCGATGTGGGCGTCGGTCCGGCTGAACGTCGGAGCGTTCATGAACTCCCTGTTCCGTGCGGGAGCTTTCCAGGGACGAACACCCCAGGAGGCGTACCTGGTCAAGTGCGATCGCGAGAACAACCCGCAGAACGACATCGACCGCGGAATCGTCAATGTCCAGGTCGGCTTCGCCCCGCTGAGACCGGCCGAGTTTGTGATCGTCCACATTCAACAGCTCGCCGGGCAGATCCAGGTCTAGGAGGACGACCGATGCCGGAAATCACGCGCCGGGACCCTTTCAAAAACTTCCGATTCCGGGTGAAGTTCAGCGGATCCACCGAGTACATCGCGGGAATTAGCAAGGTCAGCGGGCTGAAGCGGACGACCGAGGTCATCAAACACCGTGACGGCGGCGACCCGGGGAGCAGCCACAAACTCCCCGGCCGGACCGAATACGAGGCCATCACTCTGGAGCGGGGCTGCACCATCGACACGGCGTTCGAGGAGTGGGCGAATCGAGTGTGGAGCCTGCGAAACTCGGCGGGAGGTCTGGAGACCTCCCTCAAGGACTTCCGCCGCGACCTGATCATCGACCTCTTCGACGAGGGAGGTCAGCAGGTGCTCTCCTACTCCGTCCACGAGTGCTGGGTCTCGGAGTACCAGGGTCTGCCGGATCTCGACGCCAACGCCAATGGGGTCGCGTTCGAGCACATCAAGCTGGAGCACCACGGCTGGGTAAGGGAGCGCACCAACCCGCCGCAGCAGCCGCAGTTCAGTGACACGGCGTCAGGATGACCCCGATGGGGCCGGAGCTGACAGAGACACAGTTGCTCGGCATGTGGGAGAGCGGGGACGAGCAGACCCCGCCTGCCCGCACTCTCCTGCTCGCTGCGGCAACAGCGTTGCCCGGCGAAGCAGTCGCCGATCTCACCCTGGCCGACCTGAACGCGCGGCTGCTCGACCTGCGCGAACGATCCTTCGGCGCGGCCCTGCCCTGCGCGGCCGACTGCCCGAACTGCGACGAGTCTCTTGAGGTCTCGGTCACCACGGACGAACTGCGGGCGCCGGGGCGGCGGAGCGTGCCAGGCCCGAGCTCCGATCCGGCCACGTTGCTGGCCGACGGGTACGAGGTGACGTACCGCGCCCTCACCGGACGAGATCTGCTGGGCGTCGACCCGGCTTCCCCAGAAGCCCGCCGCGCCCTGGTGAGCTGCTGCCTGCTCGGAACGGAGCCTGCAGCGGACGTCCTGCCGGACGGGGTCATCGAAAAGGTGGCGGAGCGCCTCGCCGACCTGGATCCGGGCGCCGACACAGCCCTGCCGCTCACTTGTCCGTACTGCCGCCACACCTGGACGGCGGCGCTCGACCTCGCAGACCATCTGTGGGCGGAGGTCGAGAGCTATGCGCGTCGGCTCCTCCACGAAGTGCACACGCTCGCCCGCGTCTACGGATGGTCGGAGTCGGAGGTCCTGGCCGTGAGTCCGGCCCGGCGCCGGTTCTATCTGGAGGCGACGGCCGGATGAGCGACTTCGTCGGCCGGCTGCTGCGGGAGCCGGGACCAAGGCTGCGGCCGCTACTGCCGAACGTCTTCGACGTGGCGGCCCCACGTCTGCAGACGGGCAGTGATCCCATCTCTCCTGCATTCGTGGAAGAGCGGCTCCCGCCGCTTGGCGCCGCACAGGTGCCTCATGCTTCTAGGTCCTCAGCACCGGGACCAAGGCCCCGTCACCGCCACGAACGCGCGACGATGACGGAAGAGCAGGTGGGTCAGGAGCCCGGATCGATGACGGCTCCCGGACCAGTGGAGAGGCCGCAGGTGTCGGCGGCAGCCGGCGCGACCCCCAACCGGACGCTGCCACCGGCAGCGCCCGGGACAAAAGCTGTGACCGAGGGTCCCTCTGTCCTCGCCATGCGAACCGGCCTTCCTGAGGAAGGCTTCGCCCCACTGCGCGCACCGATGCCGCAGGCCGACGCCGGGCTGCCCCTGGACGACACACCCGGACTCGCAGGCCTGCCGCAGGGGCATTTCCCTCGCGCGCCAGCCACATACACCGAGCCGGGCTCGGATGGCCCAATCCGCCCGTCCAGCCCTTGCGCTTCGGGCATCCCCACTGGCACGACGATCCCGCTTGCGTCGGACACCCCTACGAGAGCGACCGCCACGCCAGGTGCCGTCGGCACCGGGGACCGCCAGGTCGTCGTGGAGCCAGAGGACCGATCGTCACCGAAGAACCGACCGAAGGCCCCCTCGCCACCGACGCCGAATGAGGGCCAGGTGGACGGCTCCCAGGGTGCGGTTCCCGCCCGGCTCGTCATGCGGTCAGAGGCACGGGGTGCTCGTACCCGAGCGGGCACGGCCTCCGCCCGGCGCGACCGGCCCTCGTCCGATGACGAGCGCGTTCCACCCGTTGTCAAAGGATCGGCCGCAGCGGACCCCCTACGCCGCGGTTGGCCCGTCTCTCCGGCAGTCCGACCTGGCGCACCGGGCGCCCTCGTCTGCACCTCCCACCCTGTACGGCCCGCGGTCGCTCCCCTCGGCGCCGCCGCGCCGCCCGGGGAAAGGCGGGCCCCCGGTGCAACGGAGGCCGCCGAACCCGTCGTACGGATCACCATCGACCGGCTTGAGATCCGTGCCGCCCCACCACCGGCGGCCGCACCGCGCTCGTCCCGCCGGCGTCCCCAGCTCAGCCTCGATGAATACCTCAGGGGGCGGACGTGAGCGACGCCTTCGCCGTGGCTGCCGTTACCCAGACTCTGAGAGCCATCCTTCAGGGCGCGGTGGGCCGCATGGTGCCCGGAGCGGTCGTGACCGCCCTTCCCCCTGACGAAGCGTTCGCGGAGAGCCCCTCCGCCGGCCTCAACATCTTTCTCTACCGCACTTCGATCGACGGCGGGTGGCTCAACGCCGACCCTGACGGCACGCACCCCGGTGAGACCCGCCGGCCCATGCTTCCCCTCGTCCTGCACTACCTGGTCACCCCGCACGCGAGCGGGGACGCGGGGGCTTCGGCAGCTGACCGCATCCTCGGCGTCGCGATGTCGGCCTTGCACGACCACCCCGAACTCAGTCCGGCCGATCTCAAGTCCGCCGCCCGCTTCAGCAACCTCCATCAGCAGAAAGAGCGGGTGCGGATCACGCACATTCCTCTCGGTGTGGAGGACAACTCCAAGCTGTGGACGGCGTTCCAGAGCCATTACCGCACCTCGGCCGCCTATGAGGCACGCGTCGTGCTCATCGAGAGCACCCTGTCCGGGCGGGCTCCTCTGCCGGTCGTACGCCGTGGCGAGGACGGACTGGGTCTCGCGGCCGCCGCCAGTTCCGCCAGCCGTTGGCCGACGCTGGAAGCGGTCGCCGTGCCGGTCACACTGCCCGGACAAGACCTGGTCCTCACGGGCAATCGGCTCGACTCCGGTGTCCCGTCTCTCCGGCTCACCCACCCGTTGCTCGGCAATCGCCTTGTCCCGGACGTCAGGAGTGTGAGCGCCACCGAGGTTCGTGCTTTCCTCCCCGAGGATCTCCCCGCCGGCACCTGGCAGGCGACACTGGTGCTGACGTCACACGATCACGGCGAACAGAACACCAGGGCCCTGCCTGTGAGTATCGCTCCAAGGATCACTAGCAGCCTCCCGCTGCCGGCCGAGCGCGATGCCAGAGGCACAGCGTCGCTGGAGGTGACGTGTGCGAATCCGGTGCACCCCGACCAGCGGGTCGAACTGCTCGTGGGAGAACTGCCGGTACCGGCAGAGCCGCTTGGCCAAGACACCCGCGCCCTCCGGTTCCGGATGGCCGATGCGCGGCCCGGTCGGTACGCGCTGCGCCTGCGGGTCGACGGTGTCGACAGTCCCCTGCTGGACACCGCCTCCACCGAGCCGCGCTTCGCGGCCGACACCGCGGTCGTGGTGACATGACGACCGCTTCCTCCTCCGGGCCCGAGAGCCCGGGCGGTCCTCTGACGGCACCTGACCCCGCATCAACGCAGGATCGAGAGGACACCTGGCAGGCCGACAACAGCCGGTATCTGTCAGCCGCGCTAGCGTGGCTCCGGCTGTCGCTCCGCGCGCACATCGAGACGCGATCCGGATCCGCCGCCACGATCGCCGCCGGAAAAGAGCTGGAGGCGGCCGAGAAAGACATGGAGCACGCGGCGGAGGTCCACCCTCCGCCCGCCCTGGTCAGTCTCGGTACGCTCCTTGAGCTCTCCCCCTTCGAACAGCACACGCTGCTTCTCTGTGTCGCCCAAGAGCTGGACCCCTCGATCGCGGATCTTTGCACCCGGGCACAGGACGGTTCCCCGGCGTCCGGCCCTACCTTCGCGCTAGCTCTTTCCCTCTTCCCGGACCCCGCCTGGGACGTCATGTCGCCGTACCGCGGACTGCGTTTCTGGCAGCTCGTGGAAATCGGCCGCACAGCCGAACAGCCCCTGGTGACCAGCCCGCTGCGGGCCGATGAGCGGATCGTGAACCACGTCAAGGGACTGGACTACCTCGACGACCGTCTCGAGCCCTACCTGACACCCGTCGAGGCGCACGCCACACCGGTCGGCCTCGCGCCTTCCCAACGCTCCGCCGAAGAGTCGATCACTGGGTGCTGGAGCAGAGCGACCGTCGGGACCTCCGTCCGGCTGCCTGTCATTCAGCTCCTCGGCAGCGACCGCGAGAGCAAACAGTCGGTCGCCGCGCATTCCGCCGCCGGCCTCGGTCTGCTGCTGTACCGGCTATCGGCCGGACTGCTGCCCGAACAGGCGGCTGATCTCGAGTACATCGCGAAGCTCTGGCAGCGGGAAGCCTTGTTGCTTCCCCTCGCCCTCTACCTGGACGCGGACGACATTGAGCTCGCCGACGCAGCGGACGGGCGCAGTGCCTGGCGGATCGGGCGCTTCCTGCAGCGGAGCGGAGGCCCATGCTTTGTCGCGACCCGGGAGTTGCGGCACGACATGCCGGCGCCGACCTACGGGCTGGACATCGCACCGCCTCCGGTCGCGGAACGCGCCGCCGCGTGGAGTGCGGTGTTCCCACCGATGGACGCGAACCGGCTGGCCGGACAGTTCGCGCTGAGCCTGCCCGTGATCCAGGAGATCGCGTCGGCGTCAGACGCCGACCCAGACGCCGCCTGGCGCACTTGTCTGGCCCGCACCCGGCCGCGCCTGGGCGCTCTGGCCCAGCGTCTGGAGCCGAAGGCGACCTGGGACGACATCGTGCTGCCCGCTCAGGAGACAGCCCTGCTGCGGCAGATCGGTGACCAGGTGACACACCGCTGCACGGTCTACCAGAACTGGGGTTTCGCGGAACAGCACAACCGGGGACTGGGCATCAGCGCCCTGTTCACCGGTCCGAGCGGTACCGGCAAGACCATGGCCGCCGAGGTCCTCGCGCGGCATCTGAACCTCGACCTGTACCGGGTGGATCTCTCGGCCACCGTCAGCAAGTACATCGGCGAGACGGAGAAGAACCTGAGTCGGCTGTTCGACGCCGCGGAGCCGGGCGGCGCCATCCTCTTCTTCGACGAGGCGGACGCGCTGTTCGGCAAGCGCAGCCAGGTCAAGGACTCCCACGACCGGTACGCCAACATCGAGGTCAGCTACCTGCTACAGCGCATGGAGGCCTACCAGGGGCTGGCGATCCTCGCCACGAATCTGCGCCGGTCCCTGGACACGGCTTTCCTGCGCCGGCTGCGATTCGTCGTCCCCTTTGCCTTCCCCGACGCGACGCAACGCCGGGAGATGTGGGCCCGGGTCTTCCCGCGCTCAGCCCCGGTCGACTCCCTCGACTTGGACCACCTCGCCGGGCTGCCGCTGAGCGGCGGAATGGTCCGCAACATCGCGCTCAATGCCGCCTTCGCCGTCGCCGCGGAGGGTACCTCGATCGGGATGGCGGCGCTCCTGACGGCCGCCCGGGCGGAACTGCGCAAGACCGAAATGCCGTTGCCCGATAGCGACTTCGTCTGGGACGGCTCCATGGAGGTCGCACCGTGAGAATCGAGCTGCACATCGGACGAGTGGTCTTCGACGGCATCACTCCGGGCGACACCGCAGCACTTCGCACCGCCCTCGAATCCGAGCTCGGCGACCTGCTGTCCGGAGACCCGGTCACCCCGCTCCGAGACCACCACCTGCACCGCGCCACCCCGCCGCCGATCTCCGCCGCAGCGGATTCCGCGGCCTTTGGACGCCGTATCGCCCGCGCGGTCCACGGCAGCCTGCGCCTGCCACGGGGAGGAGCGGAATGAAAGGACGCGCCCGAGCGTCTCGTTCGACGCCGGCACGACACCGGAGAGCAGGTCTTCCCTCTTGAGCACACCCGCCCCGCCCCGCGGAGGCTTTGTCTTTCTCGACCCCGAACAGGGGCGTGTCCTGCGCGTGGCGCCGTTCCAGTACAACCCCGACACGCTCACCCGCACGCTCCAGCCCCAGGGCATCGGGGATCAGGCGGGGGACCGTCTGGCGGCGTTGCGGCTGAAGGGACCCGCCCATGAGACATTCAAGATCGACGCGGAGTTCGATGCGGCGGACCAGCTGCAACTGGTGGCCGGCGCCGCGCCGACCGCCGGCACTGGGCTGTTCGGGGCATTGTCCGCGCTGGAAACGGCGGTCTGTCCGAGCAGCGCGCAGCTGGCGCGTGAGAATGACATGGCGTCCCAGGGAATGCTGCAGATCGCCCCGGTGGAAGCCCCGCTGACGGTGCTGGTGCTCGGTCGACGCCGAGTCCTGCCCGTGCGCATTACGGACTTCACCGTCACGGAGGAAGCCTACGACGGAGAGCTGAATCCCATCAGAGCCAAGGTCGGTCTGTCGATGCGTGTCCTCACCGTCGACGACGTCGGTTTCTCCCACAAGGCGGGCGCCCTCTACATCCGCTACCAGCAGAGTAAGGAGCGCTTCGCGGCACTGATCGGATACGGCCCGGGAGCGGTCGGCTACACCGGGATCTGAGTGCGACGGGATGACCTCGAGGGGCAGAATTGTTCGACTCCACCAGCCGGTATCACGGCATCGGCACGGCGAGCCTGACGACACCAGACGGGCGGACCGTCACGTACGTGCGGCGTCGCTTCCTGCCGCAGCCCGGGGATCTCATGTCCGTCGGCGTGCAGGTTGTCGCACCCGGCGACCGACTGGACCAGATCGCGGCCAGGCAGTACGGCGATCCGGAGCAGGCGTGGAGGATCGCCGATGCCAACGGGGCGATGAGGCCGGCCGATCTCACGGCGGTGCCCGGTCGTCGACTGCGGATCGCCCTTCCACCCGGTGTGCCGGGAGGCCTGTCCCTGGCGATGAACCCGGCCTCGTCATGACGCGCAGTCTCCAGCTCATGCTGCTCCTGGGCAAAGTGGTGCCGGTACCCGCTCCTCCCGTCCTCATTGACGCCCTGCAGTCCGTGCAGGTCACCTCGTCCAGCGGTTCGGCGAGCGGTTTCCAGCTGACCTTCGCTGTCAGCAAGCGGTCGCCCCTCATCGAGGTGATGCTGCCCACGGGACTGCTGGATCCCAAGACCCGGGTGGTCGTGGTGGCGGTGGTCGCTGGCGTGCCGCACGTCCTCATGGACGGGGTGATCACTCGTCAGGAGATGAACCCGGGGCAGGCTCCCGGTAGTTCAACCCTCACCTTGACCGGCGAGGATCTGTCGCTGCTCATGGACCTCCGGCACGTCGAACGCTGCTACCCGGGGCTGCCGCATCATCTGCGCGTGATGCTGGTGTGTGCCGAGTACGCGCAGTACGGAATGGTCCCGCTGGCCATCCCCCCGGTGATCAACAGCCTTCCGAACCCGGCCGTCGAGATCCCGGTCCAGTCCGCCACCGACCTGGCCTATCTCCGCGCGCTGGCCGACGAGGTCGGCTATGTGTTCTTCATCGAACCCGGCCCTGCTCCAGGAGTGAGCATCGCCTATTGGGGACCAGAGGTCCGCGCGGGTCTGCCGCAGCCGGCGCTCACGGTCGAATCCGGGACGGCGGACAACGTCGAATCGCTGAGCTTCAGCTTCGACGGACTCTCGCACACCCGGTACACGGCTCGGTTCATGGAGCCCGTTGCCAAGACCCAACAGACCGTTCCGGTACCCGACATCGGTCTGCTCCACCCGCCCCTCGCCCTGCGACCGGCCCCGGCCCTGCGTGAGGAACCACTGACCGGACAAACCGGCCGGCCGCTCGCGGAGACCTTGCTGTGGGGACTGAGCCGCAGCGCCCAGTCCGCAGACGCCGTCACCGGTCAGGGCAAGCTCGACGTCCTGCGCTACGGACACGTGCTGAGCGCCCGCAACCTGGTGGGGGTGCGCGGAGCGGGACTGACGTACGACGGCCTCTACTACGTGCGCAGTGTCACCCATGACATCGCCCGCGGTGCGTACAAACAGAGCTTCACCCTCATCCGAGACGCACTCGTCTCCAACATGCCGGTGGTGGTCCCATGACGGCGCAGTCCGTGAAGAAATGGCACGGTCTGTATCAGGGCGTGGTGGTGTCCAACGTGGACACGAGCGACATGGGGCGGCTGCTGGTTCGGGTAACGGAGGTCCTGGGGGACGACCACTGTATCTGGGCCTCACCACTGTCCCCGATGGCTGGGACGGCCAGCGGCATGTACGTGGTGCCGCTGCAGTACTCCGGGGTGTGGGTGCAGTTCCTCGACGGGGATCCCAACAGGGCGGTGTGGACCGGTTTCTGGCGGGGCGGCGCGGGCGATGTGCCGCCCGCGGCGAAGTCCACCCCGGCGGGGGTCCCTCAGATCGTGCTCGCCACCCCCTCACAGAACGCCCTGGTGATCAGTGATCAGAGCGGGGTGGCCGGCGGCAGTGCCATCACTTTGCAACTTCACGGAGTCGGCGGGCCGTTCATCAAGATCGATGAGATGTCCATCGAGATCTCCTGCGGTCCCGGGCGCGCCAGCATCATGCTCGACGGGACGGGAGTGCACATCAATGGTGACGCGCTGACGGTGCTGGGAGGCGGATGAGATGCCTGGCCTGATTCTCCACAGCGGTGCCACGGTGACATGCGCCCACCAGGGGGTCGCCAGCCCTCCGGCACCGGCTCAGCAGCGGGTCCTCGTCGGCTCGCAACCTGTCGCCACTACGGCGGACACCTTTGTCGTCCTCGGCTGCGGATTTCCGGCGGCCTCCCTGGGGGCGCCGCCCTGTACAAGTATCCGGTGGACCCAGACCTCCACCCGGGTCCTGGTCAACGGGCTGCCGGTAGTGCTGCAGCCGACACCGCCCCCGAGCTGCGGCGCGGGCTTCGGTGTCGGCACGCCGCCCAGCCCGCCCATGGTCCAGGCCATGCAGCTTCGGGTGCGGGGGACGTGAGCGTGATGCACATCGACTTCCCTTACGACATCGACGCGAGCGGTCGGACCGCGACGACCCGACACGCCGACCATGTCCGCGCCATGGTCGAGCAGGTGCTCTTCACCACCCCCGGTGAACGTGTGAACCGGCCGGACTTCGGCTGCGGGCTGATTGACCTGGTGTTCGCCCAGAACGGCCCGGAACTCGCGGCGGCGGTCGAGATGACTGCGCAGGCTGCCCTGCAGCGCTGGCTCGGCGACCTGCTCACCGTCGAGTCCCTGACGGTCAGAGCCGAAGAGTCGACCCTCATGATTTCACTGAACTACGTTCTGACGGCCACCGGGGAGAGTCACAGCGTGCTCATGCGCGGAGGGACAGCGTCATGAGCACCCGTCAGCTCTCTGACGACGAGCAGCGGCGCGTCGCGGTGCGGGCTGCCGGGCTGGCCGGCATCGAGAGTGTCTCGGCCGACGCCGGCCGACGCAGTCTCACCGTCCTGTTCTTCGGCACGCTCCCCGAGCGGCTGGACCGGCACAGCTTCCGTGTCGAGGGCGGACGGTGGAGCGATGGCATCCGGATCGTCTCTGTCACCAGTACGGCCGACCCGGCCAACTGTCTGACCATGGAGCTCGACCGGCCGGGTGACGGGTCCATCTACCGGCTCCGCGCACTCGGGCAGGGCTTCGACCGCTGCTACGACAGTTTCGCATTCTCGTTCCGGCAGGCCGACCCGGAGGCTCCGGCCCCGGCGCCGGCCGACGGCGCCGCGCTGGTGCCGGCCCACCCGACACCAGCCATCGACTACCTCGCCAAGGACTACGCGAGTTTCCGCCGTTTGCTGTTCGAACGACTCGCCCTCACGATGCCGGAGTGGACCGAGCGGCACGCACCTGATCTCGGCGTCACCCTCGTCGAACTCCTCGCCCACGTAGGTGACCAGCTCAGTTACCAGCAAGACGCCGTGGCGACCGAGGCGTACCTCGACACGGCCCGGTTGCGGACCTCGGTACGACGCCATGCCCGCCTGATGGACTATCCGATGCATGACGGCTGTGCGGCCCGTACCTTCGTCTGCGTCGAGACCAGCGAACGGCTGACCCTGCGCCCGGACGATCTCGCTTTCACCGCCTTCCCGCCGGGCCGTGTCCCGCAGACGGGCGCCGTGCTCCCGGCCGAGCTGCTGACGGCCGGCCACCGCCCCGTCTACCGGCCGCTGGAGCAGAGGGACGTCGTGCTCCGGCCCGAGCACAACAGTATCGACCTGTGGACCTGGGGCGATCAGGACTACTGCCTGCCCCTCGCCACCACCCGGGCCACGCTGCTGGACCAGCGGCCCCAGGGCAAGGGCACGGACCGTCCGCTGCTGCTCGCTCCCGGAGATGTGATCGTGTTCGAGGAGGTCGCGGACCCCCGGACCGGCAGTGAGGCGGATCGCGACCCCGCTCACCGGCAGGCCGTCCGCCTCACCCGGGTCACCCAGAGTATCGACGTGCTCTACGACACCAAGGTGCTCGAGGTCGAATGGGCCGACGAGGATGCGCTCAGATTCCCCTTGCGCGTCTCCACCCGCTGCGAACTCGACCGCGATCCCAAGAACAACGTCGTCGCCCGTGGGAACACCCTTCTCGTAGAGCACGGCGTCGAAAACACCTGGGGCTCCGGCAGCCTCCCCGAAACGGTCGAAGGACCCGCCGAAAGCGGCCCCGAGCAGGTCTGTCCCGGTTCGGTTCCTCCTCGCATCACCCGTGCCGTCGTGTCCACGCTGGGTGCTACGCAGGTCACTTGGTCCGCGCCCTATCCGCGCCCGGCAGACGTCTGCGCCGGGCAAAGCCGACAGATGTCCCGCCTGGCCGCCCGTGCCCGGGCCAGGCTGAGGGACATGCACCGCTCGGGCGGGACACTGTCGACGGCAGACCTCGACTTCCTGGAAAAGTTGTTCGAGGCGGGCCTCCTCACCGGGGCGCGCGACGACCGGAGTTCCCGGTTCGACCTCGCTTCCCTCCTCTCGAGGTTCGATGAGTATCTGGACCCGAAACTGCGCCGACTCGAAGCACTGGCCAGGCGGGCCCGGTCCGGCTACGTGCTCGACCGCGCAGACATCGGCTGGGAACTCGCACAGACCTGGGGCGGGGACGCTGCCTGGTTGATCGACCCGGACAACCCTGCACTTCATGGACCGGCGTGCATCGCCTTGCGTCCGGACCCGCGCGAGGCTGTCCCCGCCGTACGGGTCTGGGCCGAGGGCACCGACAGCGGTAGTGATGCCTGGGAGCCGCGCCGCGACCTGCTGACCAGCGGCCCTCGCGACCGTCATGTGGTCGGCGAGACCGATGAGGCGGGGCAGCTCAGCCTCAGGTTCGGAGACGGCCGCTCCGGAACCGCACCACTTCCGGAACAGAAACTTCTGGCCTCCTACCGCACCGGCAACGGCCGGGCCGGCAACGTCGGCAGCGAAGCCATTAACCGGATGGCGTCCCGCTCCACCGTGTTGGACGGCGTCATCCGGGTGCGCAATCCGTTGCCGGCGATGGGTGGAACCGACCCTGAACCCGTCGCGCACGTACGGCTGGCCGCACCGCGAGAGCCGTTCCGTAAGCTGCTCAGGGCTGTCACCGCCGAGGACTACGAGACCCTCGCCGGCGAGTACCCGGGAGTACAGCGGGCCGCCGCCGTCCTTCGCTGGACAGGTAGCTGGTACGAAGCGGACGTGGCGCTCGATACGGAGGGCACCTCCGATCTGCCGCACGCACTGTCGGAGGACGTTCGGCTGGCCCTGCACAGGTTCCGCCGCATCGGCCACGACGTGGTCACCGGACCCGCACTTCAGGTACCCCTCGACGTGGCCCTGACCGTCTTCGTCGACCCCGATCACCTGTCCGGTCATGTCCGCCAAGCGCTGCTGCGGGCACTGCGGCCAGGCCCGCAACCCGGGGGTGGAAGAGGTTTTTTCGATCCCGATGTCCTCACCTTCGGCACACCGGTAAGGGCGAGTGCGCTGGTCGCCGCGGTGGCCGGGATCCCCGGGGTCCGGCACGTCGAGGTGACGCGGCTGCGTCGGCTCCACCGATTCACCGATGGCGGGGGCGGCCCGGGCCCGGATGTCCCGTCATCCGGCGTGCTGAGGCTGCGGCCCCTGGAGATCGCACGACTCGACGGCGACTCCACCCGGCCGGAGAACGGCTGGCTGACCCTCGACCTGCGAGGAGGGCGATGAGCCCCTCGGACTGCCGTTGCGGCAGCTGTCCCGGTACCCGGTCGACCACCCCGACCAGGATCTGGAACCGGCCGGCCCTGCCGGCGCTGCAGTACCGCGCGGGCAGCTATGACCAGTTCCTGAAGTCGATGCTCGACGGGTTGTCCAGCATCGATCACGCGTCACTCGCCAGGCTGACCACGCGTGAATTCGACGATCCGTCCATCGCCCTGATGGAGGGCTGGGCCCTGATCGCCGACATCCTGACCTTCTATCAGGAACGGATCGTCAACGAGGGATACCTGCGCACCGCGACCGAGCAGGAGTCCCTGGTCAGGCTCGGACGCCTGGTCGGCCACCGGCCTCGCCCACCGCTCGCGGCCGGCAGCTTCCTCGCCTACACCCTCGACCCAGACACTCGCTGCACCATCCCGGCCGGCTCACAGGTGAAAAGCGCTCCACCGCCCGGTGCATCGCCCCAGGTCTTCGAGACCTCGGAGGATCTCAACGCCCGCGCAGAGTGGAACCAGCTTCCGGTGCGTGCGGTCGTGCCCGCTTCGATCGATCCCGATGCCGCCGAGATCATGCTGTCGCTCGAACTCAACGGCGTCCAGCCCAACCTCGGCGCCGGTGACCGTCTGCTGTTCACGTTCGGCGACCCCAGCCGGAACATCACCCGTCTCGTAGAGAGCACTCGACCGGACCCGTACCGCGGGCGAACCACCGTACTTCTCAAAATGCCCGGGTCCGCCCACCAGTTGAAGCGCGAGGTCCAGGCCTTTCGCGAGGACGTGGACAAGGCAGTCCGGAAGCCGCAGTCATCCAAGCCGTTCGAGGACTTCCTGAGGGTGTTGCGCGAGGTCCTGCACGCCAGTGACGTCCTTCGTGATCCGGACGCCTTGGCGGAATCACTCGACGACAAGCTCCAGTCGTTCCGCGAACGCCTCTCCGGCGCGGAGGCCGGCGCGACGCACGCTGCCGAACTGCTCGACAAGGTGACCGCGCGGGTCACGGCCGTCCGAATTGCCGCAGGGGCCGTGACAGGCTCGCCCCTGCGCACCGCCGGGCGGCACTCCCCGAGCAGCTCTGACGGGGAAACCTTTGTCAATCCCCTGAGCCTTGGCCGTCAGGTTCTGAACGGGCTCGAGCGCCCGCCGTCCCCGACTCCTCGCAACGCCAGCGAAATGGCCACCCCCGTCACCGAACTCTTCGGCCCGGACTCCGACGCCATGTCACGTCTGCTCACCGCGAACAGCCCCCACCTCGCCGAAACGCTCTACCGCGCCCTGGGCACAGTCTCGGTCGCCGCCGCCGACTCGCCCGGCGTGCAGCGCTTCCGCGTGAAAGCAGCGCCTCTCGGTGCGACGATCCCTGACGCGGCACGCGTCAGAAGGCTGCTCAGGACGGCGGATTCCGCCGACGGGCCCGGAGAGGACGACGCCACCAACGACGGGAACGTTCTCTTGCTGGACTCGATGTACGACACGATCCTGCCCGGCAGCTGGATTGCCGTGCAGCGGACGGACGGCCATACGAGGACCCGGATCATTCAGGTCACCGACGTCACGCAACTGGCCGTGGCCGACGAGCACTATGCCGCGCGCGTGACCCGTCTGCGGCTCGCCGAGCCGTGGACCGAAGATCCGAACGATCTCTCCGCCCGACGCGCCACCACCGTCTGGGCCGCCAGCGAGACGCTTCCCCTGGCCGATCCTCCGGACACATCCGTGGTGGCCGGTGACGCAATCGAACTCGCCGGTGCTTACGAGGGACTCACTCCCGGTCGGTGGCTGATCGTCTCCGGGGAACGCACCGACATCCCGAACGTCTCCGGAGTCCGGGGCACCGAACTCGTCATGCTCGGCGGGGTGCGCCAAGGGCTCGACGACACGGCTCTCGGCCACGGCATACGCAGCACGCTTGTCCTGACCACCGAACTCGCCTACCGGTACCGCCGGAACACCGTGGTCATTCATGGCAACGTCGTGTTCGCGACCGCGGGCGAGACCCGGATCGAGATTCTCGGCAGTGGAGACGCCACGCAGGCGGGGCAGGTCTTCCCGCTGCGCCAGCGCCCCCTCACCTGGCTTCCTGCCCGCAAGCCCGACGGCGCGGGGGAAACCCTGACCGTCCGGGTTTCCGGTGTGGAATGGCACCGGGTCGCCGATCTGACCGAGGCCGGCCCGGCCACCCCTGCCTACCGTCTGCGTGTCGGCATCGATGGCGGAGCAGCCGTCGAGTTCGGCGACGGCCGCCATGGGGCCCGGCTTCCAACCGGTGTGGAGAACGTCACGGCTCACTACCGCATCGGTGGAGGCAGCCCGGGCAATGTCGCGGCAGGGCAGGTCAACCACGTGATCAGTCGGCCCCTTGGGGTCAGCGGTGTCACCAATCCGCTACCCGCCACCGGAGGCACGGACGCCGACGGACGGGAAGAGGCCCGCCGCAGCGTCCCTCTGCGGCTCGGCGCCCTCGACCGACTGGTGTCGGTCCGCGACTACGAGGACTTCGCCCTGGCCTTCACCGGCATCGGCAAAGCCGTCGCGCGCCGCTGCACCGACGGCGCGCGTCCGTTCGTGCATGTGAGCGTCGCCGCCGCCGGCGACGCCCCCCTCGATGCCCGCTCACTGCTCCTGGACGCACTTCAGTCGGCTCTCAGCCGGTACGGGGATCCGGCGTTGCCGGTGCGCGTGGAGATCTGCGAACGGGTACGGCTCGTCCTGTCGCTCGGTGTCCGCACGTTGCCGGACCATTCGCGGGGCATGGTCGAACAGGCCGTGAGGGACGCCCTGTTGGGCCGGTTGGGTTTCGCCGCGGCAGAGCTCGCCCAGCCCGTCTTTCTGAGCGCCGCCATCGCCGCCGCGCAGGCGGTCTCCGGGGTCGACTTCGTGGACGTGGACGGCTTCGGCGGCGTGGGGGACGATGTCGAGGCGGTCGACGTCATCCGGGAGCTGACGGCCGCCCCCTGTGTGCCCGGTCGCCCCGCGGGGTACCGAGAGACCCTCTACACGCCGGCCTCCGGGGAAACGATCGCCTCGGTGGCCGCTGCCAACGGACTCACAGAGGAGCAGCTCGCTCTGCTGAATCCAGACGGCGTCCCTCGACCGCCCGGCACCGCGATGGTGGTGCGGCGCGCCCTGCGCCCTGCCCAGCTTGTGCTCCTCGATCCGTCGCTGCCCGAGACTCTCGTCCTGCGGAGGATCCCGTGACTCCCGACCAGGTGTACGCGCTGTTGCCGGCAGTCCACCGACGGCTCGACGCGGAGCACGGCGGCAAGCTGTACGAACTGCTCTCGGTCATCGCCGCTCAGGCCCGCGTCGTCCAGGACGACATCGAGCAGCTCTACGAGAACTGGTTCATCGAGACCTGTGAGGACTGGGTGGTGCCGTACATCGGCGACCTCGTCGGCTACCGCATGCTGCCCGGGACGACCGCCGCGCTCTCCGACAACTCCTCGCCCGCGTACGGGCAGCTCGCCGCCGCCGCACCCCGCAGGGAGGTCGCGAACACCGTCGCCAACCGCCGACGCAAAGGCACCCTCGCCCTGCTCGAAGACCTGGCCGCCGATGTCGCCGACTGGCCCGGTCGGGCGGTGGAATGCCGCCGTCTGCTCGCCGTCACCCAGCCGATCCGGCGGTACACCGCCGAGGACCATGACGCACGACGGCGACTGCGCCGCGGCGGCCTGGTCGACGTGCGCCGAATCGACACCCTGGACCGGATCGACGGGCCGTTCGACGACCTGGCTCACACCGTCGAAGTTCCCCGCGCCGATGCCACCCGCCGTGCCGGCCACTACAACATCCCTGGCGTCAGCCTCCATGTGTGGCGACTGCGGGCCTATCCGGTGACCCGGGCCCCGGCTCACTGCGTGGACCAGGTCAGGTCGTGCTACACCTTCAGCGTTCTCGGGAACGACACCAAGCTGTTCAACAAGCCGGTTCCCGAGCCGTCGGCCTGCCACGTCGCGGATGAGACGAACGTCCCAGCGCCCATCCGGCGCCGGGCTCTGGCCGAGCGGTTGTACGACTACTACGGTCCGCTCAAGAGCGTGTGCGTATGGACCGGGCCACACCCCGACCGCGATGTCGTCGCCCTCGACCGCATTGTGTGCGCAGACCTGTCCGATTGGAGCTACTCCCCACGCGCCGGACAGGTCGCTCTCGATCCGGTTCTCGGACGCCTGAGGTTTCCCGAGCAGATGGACCTTGAGCGAGGCGTCCGGGTGACCTACCACCATGCGTTTTCCAGTGACTTCGGCGGCGGGGAGTACCCCCGTCCGGGGAACGCCGTGAGCCCGACCGTCGCCCGCTACCGGGTCGGTCCGGACGAGGGACACCACCGGATCACCGGTGCGATCGAGCGGTGGCGCTCCGAAAGGCCGCACAGGCCTGAAGCGATCATCGAAATCACCGGGAACGACGTCCATCATGACCTCAAGAACATCCTCCTCGAGCCAGGAGACCGTCTCACCCTGCGCGCTGCGGACGGTTCACGACCGGTGCTCGCGCTGCCCGACCGGACCGAGAACGGCGCCGTCTCCTTGCGGATCACCAGCACAGGGCCGAGCGAAGGGCCCCTGCCGCGCCTCGTCCTCGACGGCCTCATGGTCACCGGGGGCAGCATCCAGGTCAGTGGCAACGTGGGACAACTCACCGTCCGGCACTGCACGTTCGTGCCCGGTTGGGACATCGGCGCGCAAGGTCTGCCGAGTTCGCCGGAGGAGGCAAGCCTCGAACTGATCGATACGCCGGTCCGTGTCGAGGTCGAACACAGCATTCTCGGCAGCGTCGTCGTCAGCCGGGTAGAGGTCGCTGCCGAACCCAACAGGCTCTTCGTCTCCGACAGCGTGATCGATGCCACCCACCGGGACCTCGCGGCGCTGGGCGGTCCGGAGGGGCGGTACGCCCACACTCTCCTCACGGCACGGCGTACCACCGTCATTGGCTCGGTACGCACGCGCGCCGTCGACCTGGTGGAGAACTGTTTGCTGGATGGCGACGTCCAGATCGCTCAGCAAACGAAAGGCCGTGTGCGCTTCTGCTGGCTGCCGCCCGGCTCCCGTACCCCGCGCCGCTTGTACTGCCAACCCGAGCACGCGGGTGACCCGGACCGCGTGGCGCTGAAGTTCGCCGACACGCGGTACGGCACACCCGACTACGTGCGACTCTCCGACACATGCGCTGAGGAGATCCGGCGCGGAGCAGACGACGGGTCGGAACCTGGGGCGATGCACGATCTGTTCCGTCCACAACGTCAGGACAACCTGCTTGCGCGCATCGCCGAGTACACCCCCGCTGGGTGCAACGCGGGAATCTCTTTCGCCACATAAGCGCATCGCCCGGGCAGGTCGAGAACCATTCGCCATGCACACCGTCATTCAGTCAGGGAGTACAACCGCATGCAGGGAGACTTCTCTCGGGTCACCTTCGACCCGGTCCAGCGTTTTTCGGCCGTCCTTTCCCAGCAGGGCCGGGTACAGCTCGACTCTGAGATCAACGAGCAGACAGCGATTCTGCTGCACTACATGCGCACCCTGGCCGCCGACCTACTCGGGCCGGTCGCGTTTCCTTCCGTTCCCGGTCAAAGCACTGGCGGGTTCTGCGTCGACACGTTCAACGGAGGCAACTTCACGGTGACGCCGGGCCGGATCTACGTCGATGGAATCCTGTGCGAATGCGATGGCACCGACTACTGGAGTCAGCCGGACGGGCACCTCGACCGAGGACGGGAGCATGACCAGCTCCCGACTGGTCCTTTCCTGGTCTACCTGCGCGTCTGGGAGCGCCTGGTCACGGCTGTGGAAGCGCCCCACATTCGCGAGGTCGCTCTGGGGCTGCACGGCCCGGACACGACGGTCCGGACTCGGGTGGTCTGGCAGCTGTGCTGGATGGATCTGGCCTCTGAATCCTTCATCCCCGACATGAAGACCGCACCGCAGTTCCTGCGCGACCAGATCGGTCGAAGGTTCCGGCCTCGCCCATTGCTCTCCGCCCGCGTCCGCAACCCCGAGGGCAACAGCGCACCTTGTGACGTACCGCCCCAGTCCGGATATCGCGGTCCCGAGAATCAGCTCTACCGAGTCGAGGTGCACCGGGGCGGAACCGCCGAGACCGCGACGTTCAAGTGGTCCCGGGAAAACGGCTCGGTGACTCTGCCCATCAGGGCGGTCAGCGGTGCGTCGATCGAGCTGGAGACGCTGGGCCGGGACGACAAACTGGGGCTCGAGATCGACGACGTGGTGGAGATCGTCGACGACGCCTCCGTCTGTCGGGCTGCCGCCGACGCGCGGGCGGAGGAATGCCCTCGCCTCTACTCCATCAAGGAGATCGACCACGCCAGGCGCAAGGTCGTCCTTGACCGCGACCCGGCCCGAGACCCCTACCAGCCCGACGCCGGAACGGTCCCCGAACGTCACCCGCTCCTTCGCCGCTGGGACCACGGAACGGCCGGTCGGGACGAGGGGGGCGACGGCACCTCCATGGGTGTGACCAGCGAGGGGACTCAGCAGGTCAGGGAGGGCACCTGGCTTGCGCTCGAGGACGGCCTCGAAGTGCGCTTCGAGGGCGACGTCGAGCGGGCACCGCAATACCGCCGGGGTGACTACTGGACGATTCCGGTCCGGGTCGTCACTGGTGACGTCGAGTGGCCCAAAGCGCTCAATGGCCGACCGCAGCCGAAACGGCCCGAGGGCGTCGCCTATCACTACGCGCCCCTAGCGGTTGTACTGCCGCAGGACTCGACCGATTACACGATGGTGGATCTGCGGGTGCCGTTCCCTCTTCGACGGCAGTGACCGCGAAGGATGCCGCCCAACCGTTATCGCGGTCGGCTTTTCGGTGAGCCTCACGGTTGAATCTTTGACGCCACGATGACGAATACGGCCATGCACACAACGAAGACCAGGAAAACGGCACATCCGATTTTCGAATACGACTTGGCAGAGACGTCCGCGCCGGTTGTCAGGTTATGCAACTTCTTCACGCGCAGCGTTCCGGACCGCATCCGGCCACTCGCGCGGACCCGGTCACCGTTGGCCACGGAGCCTTCAAACATGATCCCCTTCATCTCGATCGGCACCAGTCTCACCGGGTTGAAGGCATCGTCATATTCCTCCACCCGGAAATTCATCACGAACACGCTCGCCGAGTCGTTTCCCCCGTGTTGCGTCCGGGTCTGGACATCACGGACCGTACCCTCCACAATCGCGCCTGCCGGGGTCAGGGGAGGGGGCGGTGGAGGTGGAGGTGGAGGGGGCGGTGGAGGAGGCGGTGGAGGAGGGGGTGGCGGCGGTTCTGCATTATCTTCATATGAATCCGCGAGATCGAACCGGGAACCGCAGCGAGCGCACGTGTTGACCGTAGGAGATTTCCTTTGTCGGCTACCGCAGTTTTCGCACGATATCCATCCACTCTCCATGCGCCCACTCCTGTACACGCATCCTCGATATTCAGGGCGAACCCTGCTGTGGTCGCTTGGGGACAGCGACAACGGGGTCCGAATCCCTGCACCTCCGATGCTGACCTGGAGTGCAACGGGCCGCAACCTGAGCAGCGCAAACCACGGTGTCCAGCGCCGACAGCGAGTGAGCTTTCAGCGCTGCCAC
Source organism: Streptomyces sp. NPDC005492 (assembly GCF_040605995.1). NCBI lineage: Bacteria > Bacillati > Actinomycetota > Actinomycetes > Kitasatosporales > Streptomycetaceae > Streptomyces > Streptomyces sp. NPDC005492. The sequence continues at coordinate 46,035 of NZ_JBEXDX010000042.1, read as the reverse complement.
TGAGCTCTTTCAGTGTGGCCACTGATCGGGTGACGGGATCGATGCCCGCAACGCACGAGGCTCCCGCGCCGTTGGGGGAGGTGTTCGAAGTCTCAACCCACAGGCGCAGGATCCGCGTTGGTTCCGTATGCTGCCGCACTCGACCTGCCGCATGCCCTGGTCGAGTGGGTCACCATGCTCATCGTCACCCGCGAGGGTGACCGCCGCTGCAAGCTCCCACCGCACCAGCGTGCCCTGGTCGGCCTGCTGTACCTGCGCCGGCACGACACCCTCGCCCAGCTCGCAGCCGGCTTCGGCATCTCCGTCGGCACCGCCCACGCCTACACCACAGCCGTCGTCGGCCTGCTCGCCGACCGTGCACCCGGCCTGCTGCGCGCCCTGCGCGAGCCGGATCCGAACCACGTCCTGCTGGACGGCACTCTGGCGGAATGCGACCGGTCGGCGACAGCCGTGCCGACTTCTCCCACAAGCACCGCCGGCACGGGGTGAACGTGCAGGTGGTGACCGACCCGGTCGGGCGGCTGCCGTGGATCTCGCCGGCACTGCCCGGCCGCACCCACGACCTCACTGCGGCCCACACTCACCGGATCATCCGGATCTGCGAACGCCAGGGTGTCCCGATCCTCGCCGACCGCGCCTACATGGGAGCCGGCCCCTGGCTGTTGCCGAGTCCCACGCCACATGCTGGCGTGCCTGGGCGTGCCCTGACCCTCGCGTTGCCGCCGCCCCAGGTCGGCGGGACGATGGAGACGTGCAATCGCACCAGACCTCGGCCACCCTCCGCGCCGCACGGCAGCGTGCAACGACCGACGCCCGGCAGTCCCCCTACCCCCTTGCCCGGACTGTGGCGCACGCCTCCAGGACGGGCGGCGCGGCGCTGGACCCCGTCACCCGAGCCTGGGCGAACAGCCGCTTCGATCACGACTTCGCAGACGTACGGGTGTACAGCGACCCGGTCTCGACAGAGGCGCTGGGAGCCGCCGCGTTGACGACTGGCACCTCGATCGTCTTCGCCCCGGGCCGGTATGTGTCCGGTACCGCATCGGGACGCCGACTCCTCGCTCACGAACTCGCCCATGTACGCCAGCAGCGCGGACTCACCGGACCGCCGAGGTCGGTGGGCCGTCCCGATGGCGCAGCCGAGCGGGAGGCCGATCTGGCCGCCGACCTGATCGACACGGCCAGGCCGCTGCCGGACATCTGGCACGTGCCCGAGGCCGGAACCGTCCAACTTCACCCCGGCGAGGCGTGTCCGGCGCCGCCGGAGTGGCAGCCCCTGACAGGCGCGATAAAGGCACCGGGCACCGGGTTTGTGGTGCAGCGCAGGGAGGAGAGCAACGCCCCGCTCGCGGAGATCCAGGGTCTGCCGATGTACGACCTGTTGCCTCGATTGGCCAAGCTCGCAGAGAAGGTTCTCAGTGATGAGGAGGCCGGCGGGTTGGTCGGCGGACCCAGGCTCGTGCTCGCCATGCAGATCGTGCGCGCCAAAATGCAGCGGGATCTGGAATTTCTTCTCAGAGAAAAGAAGCGGGTCGAGACACTTCCCCGGGATCAAATCGCGGACATTGTCAACTTTCTGTGGGGACCGAACGTCGGAACGAGTACCGCGCTCGTGAACACGGATTTGGAGATGGATCCGATAATCGCGCCACCGGCGAGTGTCCGACTCCCGGGCGAGGCGGCGCGCGCTGGCGACGGCGGCATCACCGTGGACGACGAGTCCGGCCCGCAAGGCATCAGTGATTTCGAAAGAAACCTGCCCGAGAATCGTAGCCGCATCAGTGGCGTTGTGCTGGACCCGGAAACAAAGGAAATCATCGGCTACCGGACGTTTCATGCCGACGGAATCTCACGACTCGTCGATCGCGAGGGAAATTTTGTCGTGGATGCCGGGGCTGCGGGCGGTGTCGAATCCGAAGGGATCGGTCCGCTGGATTACTTTCCGATACCGTCCGGCGTCGGCAAGGGTGCCGCTGGCGTCGGCGCGAAACTGCTTGCCAAAGGCGCGCTGAAGAAGGGAGCAGTCTCTGGCGGCAAGGTGACGATAGGCGCCATACTGAAAATGAAGAATGTCGCCAAGGCTGTCGCCAAGAAAGCGATTTCTCCCATCGCGGAAGGAAAGTCTTTCATCCAGGCGATACGATCCGGGCAACGAGTCAGCCGCACATTGTCCGTCGAGGCGGCCGAGACTCTCGCGAAGAAATTTGATAAGGGCCTGCCGATCATCGCAGCCGAAATGAACAAACGCGGCATCGTCGGGCCATTCGATTCTTTCTCGGTATTCACCAGAGGTCACGGCGGCGCGTACCAGGCCCATCACATCATTGAACAGTCCGTTCTCAAGCATCTTGGACACGACGTCCAAAAGGCCCCGTCTGTCATTCTGACAGCAGGCCAGCATTCGCCGATTTCTACCGCCCTGACTAAGGAGATCCCTAAGGGTGAATTGGAGCACATGACCAAGAAAGAAATTCTCGATTTGTACCGGAAGGTCTACAATGGCATGCCGGAATGGATCGCCGAAGTGGAGCGGTATCTCAGATAGGACACGGCTAGAGATCTTTAACGGTGCGGGTTACGTCCGGTCGTGACGGTTGGTGTCGGCCGCGCTATGGCGGAGGGATGAGGTATCCCGATGGCGGTGGACTGACGGCTGAGGAGCGGGCTCGTCGTGAGCAGGTCCGTCTCTTGGCTGCTGATTTGATCGAGGCCGGGGCCAGTGACCGGGAGGTGGCCCGGCGGTTCGGGGTGACGCGGATGTCGGCGAACCGCTGGCGTCGGGCTCTGGTTTCGGGTGGCCGGCAGGCTTTGGTCTCCAAGGGGCCTGGCGGCGCGCGTTGCAAGCTCAGCGTCCGTCAACTGCGTGCTTTGGAAGCGGTGTTAGAAGCCGGTCCCGCCGTATGGGGCTTCGGCGACCAGTGCTGGACGCTGGCGAGGATCGCCGAGATCGTGCGCCGCCGGTTCGGTGTCGAGTACACCCTGGAAGGGCTCGATCTGCTGTATCGCATCGGCTGAGTGTGCAGATCCCGGCCCCGCAAGGCCACCGAGCGGGTCGAGTCGAGGATCGCTGCGTGGAAGGACGAGCAGTGGCCCGTCATAAAAAGAGGGCGGCGGACCTGGGCGCCTGGCTCTGCTTCGAAGCCGAGGCAGGCCAGGGCCTGAGGCTGCCCAAGGGACGCACCTGGGACCGCCGCGGCCACACCCCGGTCGTGAAGGTCACCGCCCAAGGCGCCAAACGCGTCTCGATGGCCGCGCTGATCTGCACCAAAGCCGGCCAGCGGACACGTCGGACGCGTCCTTCAGGCACTTGACGGCGACGCCCTGGACCAGGCTGTGGGCGCCTACCTGGCCGACCGGCACCGCATCACCGCGTCCGCGCGCGGACATGCTCGAGACCCGATCGCGGCAGATCATCGCCGTGGAGGGCAAGGCCCTCACGGGCTCAGCCCGCCTGGCCGCGCCGCGGCGCCCCCTGCTCTCGGCGGTCACCCACGACCGCGTCGCCACGATTGCCCAGGTCGAAGTCGGTGCGAAGACCAACGAAGTGCGCCACTTCAAACCCCTGCTGGCACCGCTCGACCTCGCCGACACCGTCGTCACCTTCGATGCCCTCCACTCGGTGAAGGCCAACATCACCTGGCTGGTCGAGACGAAGAAGGCCCACTACATCGCGGTCATCAAGACCAACCAGCCCACCGCCTACGCCCAACTCGCCGCCCTGCCCTGGACCTCGATCAAGGTCCAGCACACCGCCTCCGCCACCGCCCACGGCCGCCGCGAGTCCCGCTCGATCAAAACCTGCGCTATCGCCGACAACCTCGGCGGCATCGCTTTCCCCCACGCCCACCTCGCCATCCGGGTCCACCGCCGCCGCAAGCCCACCGGCCGGCCCGAAACCCGCGAGAACGTCTACGCGGTCACCAGCCTCGCCGCCCATCGACCTCGCCGCCGCCATTCGCGGGCATTGGGAATCGAAAATTCTTCCCACTACATCCGAGATGTCACGTTCGCTGAGGACGCCTCGACCATTCACACCGGCACTGCACCCCGCACCATTCGCCACGAACCCGAACGAGCACTCGCCATCCTGGGCATCACCAACAACCCAGACACTCACGGAACTTGATCAAGCTCTGGCGGGGCTGGGATGGCACACGGAATGCTAACGAGTTACCATTCGATGCGGACGTAGACAATATTATTGGAGCCGGGGTCGCCACTGATCGTAATCTTGTAGTGCAGGTTAACGGCGGCGGGCACGGCAAACGACAAGCCTACATCATCGGTACCGTTCGTATCCGTTTCTTGCCTATCAGTGTAGGTTGCGCCTTGGTCATCCTCAGACCATATGTCGACGCTGATATGTGTTACGTATGCGCTAGAGAATGAGAACGATACAGAGGTCGAGCTTTGATTGACAATCTTACCGTCAACAGGAGTGAAGCTCGACATTTGAAATGACGAAGTAGACATGATCTCCTCGCTAACTCCGGACGGGACCGCAATTTATCCCAGGCCCACCGTCTCGGGAACTCCACAGTACACGAAGCCAGGGGGTTAGGTGCTTATCGACCGACCTGTGGCATCTAGAGGCACTCCCATCTTCACAATTTGACGTCCGCCTGATGGTGCTATGTTGAGGGACACATCGGCTCTGGCGAGTGGGGTGAACGTTATTCGCCTGTTTCGGGGAGCCAGTGCCCCCTATCCAGGATCGGCGCAGGTTATGACCAGTCAGAGTCAAATATGGAGAATCGGACTCCTGCGATTCCTTCTGGATTTTCACCGGTTCCGCCTGAGCAGGCCCCGCCCCCTTCCGCTGAAAGGAAATAGTGGGCGGCCGTTGGATATGGGGTATGTCCCATATCGTCTTGCTCCAAATCCCAATTGATAAGCTGCGTCTCTTGTCCCTCTGGTGCGATCGAGCCGAAAGTCCCATCAGCGAAATTTCCGGTCCCAAAGGGAGCTGCCGTAAGTCGCACTGTGCCGCCCGTGGCGATAGTGCGACTTGATTTGTTGAATATCGTTGCCAGGATCGTAGCGCTGGACGCGTTCGAGTCCACTACAGCCGCGTCGATCTCTGTCATTGCGCATCTCCAATCTCGCGTTTCTCAGCTGGTAGAAACCCATGCCCTTGTTGGCGCGTAGCGTCCGGCCCATCGATCGCCGTCGAGACCTCCAGGCAGTCACCCACCGGTCATCTCGCCGACCGTGCCGCGGTCGGTCAACCGTGGAGAAACTGGTATCCGATCCACACTTGGATCCGGGTGAGTCCGTTCAGGTTCAGTTGTGTCGAACTGCTGTTGCGGGATTGTCACCTGCCAGCTTCCGCCGACGCCTCGTCCCCAGAACGCCAGCGATGTGGGGGCGGTAAGGGGTGGGTCATCGCTGAATCCTTCCTCGGGCGGCAGCAGCGGCGTCGTCTTAGCGTCGCGGGTTCGGACCTTGGGCAGCAACCACTGGGTCGTCACGCTCTTGTCGGGCCGCCGCTGCTGGTATTCGCCGTCGTGGCGTATCTCGCAGGAGACCACATTGTCGGGATGCGCCGCTCCGACGAGCGCAAAACGGATGATTTTGGTCTTGGCGTCGAAATGGTCGTCCGGTACGTCGGCGACCGGATCGACCGTAAAAGTGAACCGGTGCAATGACTTCAGGTCGACCATCTGTGGATCGGCGGGTGAACGGTAGCCTGATCCAGGCCCGATCGAGCGGTCCGTGGAAGTAGTCGTTGTAGTGGGTCTGCATGCCGAACAGCTTGAAGATCTTTCCCCACGAGGTGGTGAGCTCACTGGCGAGCTGCATTACGTCGATCTCTTTCTCGTAGTAGTCGCTCCGGAGATCGGGGCTGATCCGGCCGGCATCAAGGGGAACGCTCTCGTCCTCGTTCTGCAATGTGTAGATCTCGAGCGATCGTTTCGCCCGAAACGCCAGGCCCAGCAACGCGTCGGCCATCGACTGAACGGTCGAGAGGATTGATCGCATGGAGATCCAGCGTCTGGCCGTTGTTGGCTCTGCCAGACCAAATAGTGGTTCCGTTGACACGAATATAGACGTCGTCGCAGCCGACGGTGTCCTGAGTTACGCGACAGATGAGGCTTTGGAACCTCAGCTCGTAGGCGGGACATGATTCCTCCAGTATTTTTCTTGTTGTGACTTGGTGTGCCACTGCGGCGGCGATAAACGCCATGCTGGCGCGGTGGTCGTGTGTTATTTCCAGGATGAGTCATATGGCCGGTTCCGCAACTTCGCGCAACCATGCCACTCGGTTTTTGTCAACCTGGTTGAGAACGGCGCGAGTTGGCGTTGGTGCTGTGAACCGCAGGTAGTGGTGTAGGTGATGCGCCGGTGCGGGAAGTACGTGGGGGACATCCCGTATCTCTCCGTCGGCGACGGTCAGTTCCCTTATCCGGCGATGCTGCTGGACCTGCACTCCAAGCGGCTGGTGGGCTGGTAGATCGCCGACCCATATGCGCACCGAACTGGTCATCGACGCCCTCAGGACGGGAGCCTGCGCGGAGCGATCATCCACTATCAAAGGGGGAACCCCTGTGAAGTTCCGAATAACGCGTCGGTTCGCGCGCATGGCGCCGATGGTCTTCCGGGATGGCCGTGCAGGGTTTGATCAAGTTCCGTGAGTGTCTGGGTTGTTGGTGATGCCCAGGATGGTGAGTGCTCGTTCGGGTTCGTGGCGAATGGCGCGGGGTGCTGTTTCCCGCTGTACTACGGCTCCCGCCTCTCAGCACCGTTTTCGCCATCCGCGCTCTGGAGGAAACCCATCGCCACGCCACACCTCGAACCCTACGGAGGTCTTCTCCTCAACACTCGGCACCGCGACCTGCTGGAGGCGACATTCGCGTGGAGCGTCCAGCACTGCCGCTGCGCGAACGGACCCGCCTGGCACGCCCAGAAGTCCTTCTAAGCCACTACCTTCGCAACGTACTGCGCACCGCAAGACGCCACGACGCCCGAATGTATATTCGGCGCGAAGTGCTGCGCGTTCTTCCTCAACATCGACGACGGGCCCATCGGCGAGGTGGCGCAGCTCGCAGACTGCCTTCAGGCCGGTGGACCGCCGCCGGCCACGGAATTGGGAGCCCTCTACCGCTCGCTGATCGCCGACCTGCATTCACAGGGCGTCGGCACTTCCCGATTCCAAGCGGATTGCACAGACCTGTGCGCCGCGGTCTCGGCGGAGGCCAACATCGATCCCGACACGGTCGACTGGGAACAGTTCCACGCGCTGCGACGCATGACCATCGGAAACGCCCCCTACATCACCCACTGGCGCACCATCAGAGGTCTGGACCTTAACCCTGCGCCCGGCGACGAACCACTGATCGACGTGGCGAACCAGGCGGTCTATCTGGCCAACGACCTGGGTTCCTTTGCCAGGGAGCGCGCCGCAGGGGCGCCGGTGTCATCCGACTTCGTCCTCCTGCACGCGCGAGACTTCGGCGATCTGGACCGGGCTGTGCAAGCGGGAGTCGCCCGCTACCGCAGCCTCATCGACGAGCTTGCCAAGGCCACCAGCGACCTCGCCCCATCCTGCACGCGAACGTGGACGGCAATGTCGAGGCCACCCAACACCTGACCACCACGCGCTACCCCGGCACCGCACACCTCTTGCAAACCCTCCCCCGCATCGGGTACCAGAACTCCGCAGAGTGATCCCGGGGCGCTGGCCCCGTATCTGGAGAGCCGCACCTCCCTGCACGCCGCCGCGGCCGCGGCGGGCGTCGCGTACCGGACGCTGGAGCGCCCCCTACCGCGCCGGAAGCCTGGCAGGGCTAGACCGGGGACGGCCCAAGAACCTCGATGGTCTCGTGCTGTTCATTGAAGGCCTGACTGCGCAAGCCCCCGGTGCCCTTCACTGCCATCCACCTCCGCAGGGTGCGCTGACCCGCGCCATCGCACGCGGTAATCCCGGCGACGTCGGCGGTCGTCGCCGGGATACTGGTCGCCCATGGATGAGGTCGAGGTCGTCGTCGCCCATTCCGAGCGCGCGACTCTGCGCGTCGGCGATGTGTTCCTGAAGGTGGACGCCGATCAGGCGCGCATCGACGTCGAGGTGGAGGCGATGGCCCTCGCGCCGGTCCCCACCCCGCGGGTCCTGTGGCGCAAGCCGCCCGTGCTCGCACTCGCCGCGGTTCCGGGCACGACCCTCGGACGCCTCGGCGGGCCCTCGACCGGGTCGCCGGCGGCGTGGGCCGCGGCGGGCGCCGCCGTCCGCAAGCTGCACGACGCGCCCCTGCCGCCCCGGGTCGGCCAGGCCGGGCGGAGCATCGGCGCGCTGGCGGCGGCGCTCGACGACGAGTGCGAGCTGCTCGTGACGAACGGCGTCCTGCCCGCCGACCTGGTCACCCGCAACCGTCAGGTCGCCCAGGCCGCGCTCCGGCCCTGGACCCCGGCCTTCACGCACGGCGACCTGCAGATCGCGCACGTCTTCGTCGACGGCGACGAGGTCACCGGCATCATCGACTGGTCCGAGGCGGGTCAGGGCGATGCCCTGCACGACCTCGCCACCTTCACCCTCGGACACGAGGAACACCTCGACGACTTCCTCGCCGGTTACGGAACCGACGTCGACCTCGACGTGATCCGCGCGTGGTGGTCGTTGCGAAGCCTCCTGATAGTCCGCTGGCTGACCGAGCACGGCTTCGACCCCTTCGCGCCGGGCTGTGAGGTCGACGTACTGAGATCCCGGATGTGAGGCTGCGTCAGCCACCTGATCGGCGTTCAATTCCCGCGGCCTGTCAACCTTTCGACTGTCTTCGAAATGCTGGCAGGTGCTCCTGGGCGGCTCCTACGTTGATCCGAGGAATCGACAGAACATCGGGGGGAACCACCATGAAGCGTCACGTTCGACGAGCCGCCGTGCTGGCCGGCGCACTCGCCCTGTCCGGGGTCGCGGTGGGCGCTACCGCCTCCTCGGCCTCGGCCGCGGGCTGGGCCTGCGACCACGACGGGCAAACGGTGTGGTGCGCGTCCGTGACCGGTATCTCGTCCGGGTCCTACCTGGCCTCCCACAACGGGCCGTCGTACTCCTCGGGCACGACCGGGCACCGCTACTACAACGGCAACACCCTGATGCTGGCCTGCTGGACCACGGGCGACGGCGACGCGGACGGCCACGGTGACCACTACTGGTTCCAGCTCGACTCCGACAGCGACAGCGGTTACATCAACGACTGGTACGTGACGACCGGGTCGCCGTCCCAATGGCAGCCGCACGTACCGCACTGCCTCTGAGCACAGCAGGCAACGTGTACGACCTCACCTCCACGTACTCCGTGAGGCTGTACGCCTGGCCTCGTCCTCTGTCCGAGGGCTGTGGCTATCCTCACAAATCATGCAGTTCGGGGCTTTTCGTGGCACCGGTCACTTCGCGGGACCGGTGCCTCGTCTACGTTCGCAGATCCGTGCCCCTGCCCCCGAACTGCCGAGGCCCCATGCCGTACCGCCAAAATCCCCGACCGACCACGCGGAGCGCGCGCACGCACGGCAGGCTTGCCGGTCTCTGCGCGACGCTTCTCACCGGCTCCGTGGCCACTCTCCTCGCGGTCGGGCCCGTCGGTCCGGCCGCGGCGGCCGTCACCGGGAGGCCGGATCCCGCTGCCTCCGGCACCACGAAGAAGACCGTGATCAGCGAGGCACGCGTGACCGCCGCCGTGCTGGACCTGGATCACCCGGGTCGGCAGCCGCAGGTGCGCGGGAAGGACCTGCCCTACGACACGGCCAGCATCATCAAGGTCGACATCCTCGCCGCGCTGCTCCTCCAGGCGCAGGACGCCGGACGCGCCCTCACCCAGCAGGAGCGCACCCGGACCGAGGCGATGATCGAGGACAGCGACAACGACGCGGCGACCGCCCTCTGGCGCGAGATAGGCCAGGCGCCCGGCCTGGAGGCGGCGAACAAGCGGCTCGGCCTGTCCTCCACCGTGGGCGGGGCCAGCGGCCTGTGGGGACTCACGCGCACCACGGCGACGGACCAGATCCGCCTGCTGCGCGCGGTGTTCGCCGACGGCGGGACCTCCTCCGCACTGACCACGGCGTCCCGGACATACATCCGTACGTTGATGACCCGGATCGCCACCGACCAGTCATGGGGTGTCTCGGCGGCCGCCGACTCCGGATGGGCGCTCAAGAACGGCTGGCTGCAGCGCAGCACCACCGGCCTGTGGGACATCAACAGCGTCGGAGAGGTCACCTCGGGAACACACCACTACCTCGTCGCGGTCCTCTCCGACGGCAACGCGTCGATGACGGGCGGCATCGCGACGGTCGAACGCGCGGCGCGCGCGGCGGTCGCCTCGGTGCGGGCGGCGGGCTGACGGTACGGGCGGCCGTCTGGCGCAGTGCCGTAGGTCTGGCGCAGTGCCGTAGGTCTTGGGCCGGGCTCCGTGTCGCCCGGCTGGAGAGGTTGGTTGCTTTTCGCGGAACGGCCCGTGATCACCAGCTTCGATGGCGACGCGTCGATGACGGGTGGCATCGCGGCGGTCGAACGTGCGGTGGTCGCTTCGGCGCGGGCGGGCGGCTGATGGCACGAGCGGCCGGGAGACAAATCGCCGTACGTCATGGGCAGGGCTTCGTGTCGCCCGGCCGGAGAGGTTGGTTGCTTTTCGCGGAACGGTCCGTGGTCACCAGCTTCGATGGCGACGCGTCGGTGATGGGCGGCATCGCGGCGGTCGAACGTGCGGTGGTCGCCTCGGCGCGGGCGGGCGGCTGATGGCACGAGTGGCCGGGAGACGAATCGCCGTACGTCATGGGCCGGGATCCGCGTCGCCCGGCCTGGCCGGTCGGTTGACTGTCGTGAAAGGGCCCGGCGTCACCAGTGCCAGGACGACGAGGCCGACGCCGGCGGCGGCCAGTCCGCCCGTGAGGAACGCGCTGCGCGCGCCCCATGTCGCGCCGATCGCTCCTACGGTCGGGGCGCCGACGACCGTGCCGCCCAGCCAGCCGATCGACCAGATCGACAGCACCCGGCCCCGCATCTGCGGTGCGGCTCCCAGCTGCATCAGCGTCTTCGCGGAGGAGTTGAACGTGATGGAGGCCGAGCCGACGAACACGAGGGCGATCATCGCGAGCGCGAGTGTCGGTGCGAGGGCCGTGGCGCAGATCAGCGCTCCCCAGATGATCGCGGACACGGACAGGGAGCGCGTGCTGAGTCTGCTGCGGCGCACCGCCACGAAGCCTCCCAGGACCGCGCCCGCGCTCATCACGGCCATCGCGGCGCCGTAGCCGGTGGGGCCGGCGTGCAGGGCCGACGTCGTCAGCAGCGGAAGGCTGACTGGGAACTCCCAGGTGAGGATGCCCGTCACGTACACCATGACCATGGGGTACAGCAGTTCGGGGGTGTGCCAGACGTAGGCGATGGCGGCGCGGATCTGACCCCTTGCGCGTGCCTCGCGTTCCGCCGAATGCATCTCCCCTCTCCGCAGCATCAGCAGGCTCGCGATCACGGCGAGGAACGAGACGGTGTCCAGGGCGAAACAGGGTGTCACCCCCAGCGCGGCGATGAGGATTCCGGCGAGGCCAGGGCCGAGGAGCTTGGCGGTGTTGATGAAGGTGGAGTTGATGGCGATCGCGTTGGCCAGGTGCTCGCGGTCGACGAGTTCGCTGATCAGGCTCTGCCGGGCGGGGTTGTCGAAGGTGTTCGTGAAGCCGATCACCAGCATGAGCACGATGAGCAGCGGCAGGGTCATCAAGTGGGCCCAGCTCAGCACGGTGAGGGATCGCGGCCTGGACGGCGAAGCAGATCTGGGTGGCCATGAGGACCGCCCGGGTGTCATGGCGGTCCACCACCAGTCCGCCCCAGACACCGAGCAGCAGGACGGGCAGGTACCGGGCGCCGGTCACGATGCCGAGCACGGTCCCGCTGTGCGTCAGTTGCAGGGTCAGCCAGCCTACGGCGATGTTCTGCATCCAGTTGCCGACCACGGACGTGGTCTGCCCCAGCGTGAACAGCCGGTAGTTCCTTGTCCGGAGTGAGACGAAGCCGCTCGGACGCGGAGGCTTTCCGGGGGTCGCGGACGCTGGGGAAGGGGCGGCGTTCGGCCGCGACTTGGTCATGGGGCTCCGACTCGAACCTTGAGGAGAAACCGGCCGGGGACCGGGAGTCCAAAGGACCCCCGGGTCCGGCACGGCCGCGGAAGCTCGCCGCCTCCTCCTCAGTTGCGCTTGCGCCTCGAACGCCGGTCGCCCAGGCCCAGACGCTTCAGGGCCAGCGTGTCGAGGCCGGTGAGGATTCCGTTGAGGATGAGGGTCATCGCCACCAGGATGATCAGGCCCGCGAACTCGGTCGGGGCGTCGAGGTTGGTGGCCGCGGTGAACAGTTCGTGGCCGATGCCGTCGGTGGAGGCGATGAACTCACCGCCGATGACACCGAGGATCGCCAGCGGGCCACCCGTCTTGAGCGCCGCGAAGAACGGTGCGGCCAGCGTGGGGAGCGTCACGTAGCTGAGTACGTGATGCCGGCGTCCGCCCATCACCTGCACGATCTCCACGAGTTCGCGTTCCCGCAGCCGTAGGCCCAGGTAGACGTTGTAGAAGACCACGAACGCCACGCCCGCGGCCGCGATGGTGATCTTCGACATCGGGCCGATGCCGAAGAACAGCAGGAAGAGCGGCGCCAGCGCGATCTTGGGAATGCCGTTGACGGCCGCGATGAGCGGCTCGAACACGCGGCCTGCGAGGGGTACCGAGCCCAGTACCAGGCCCATCACGGTGCCGATCGCCACACCGATCCCGAAACCGGCCACGATCTCGAAGGCCGTCGTCTTGATGTCCGTCCAGCCGGTCGACGAACCGAGCAACTCCCACAGCGCGTGCGAGACGTCGGTCGGTTTGCTGACGGCGTACTCCGGCAGGACGGGGCCGCTCATCACCTGCCACAGAACGAGCGTCAGGGCGATCACCACGAGACGCAGGACCACCACCAGCACGGTCTCCCGCCACGCGCTGTCACCGACGTTTCGCGTCCGGGGCGGCTTCACCCCGGTCTTGCTCTCTGCACTGCTGGTAGCAGTCGCCATTGTCTGCTCCTCTCGGTTCGCCGGGTCGGTTCACCCGCCGGTGCGGCGGGCCGTCGGTCGTGTCACGGCAGGTACTTGTTGGTCCAGTCGTCCGCGGTCACCTTGGCTCCGTCGGGAAGCGTCCCGAGGCTGGTGAGGAACGCCATGGTCTTCTTCCAGCCGTCGGCGTCCATCGCGCCGCTGGTGGGCCAGTCGACCTGCTGGAGGCTGGCCTGCACGACTCCGTCCGGCACGCCCTTGAGCGACTTCTGTGCCGCCTTCAGCACCGTCTGGTCGTTGCTGTCCTTGAGGTGGGTGTTCATGTAGGCCGTCGCCTGCTGGACGGCCGTGGCGAACTTCTTGACGACATCGGCGTGTGCGCTGGCGTAGCTCTTCTGCGTGACCACGAGCTGTCCGTAGCCGGCCTCTTCGGCGCCCCACTCCGTCACCTTGAGGGGATCGGCGACCACGACACCGTCCCCGGAGTCCTGGATCTGGAGGGGAATGGGCTCCGAGGTGACGAACCAGTCGATCTGACCGCTGTTGATGGCGGCCTTGTCCGCGGCCGGGCTCGGCAGCGACACCCACTTGATCTTCTTGTCGGGGTCGACGCCGTACTTGTCGAGGAAGATGCCGGCCTCGGCCTTGGTGTTGGCCGAACTGGAACCGCCGGTGGAGCCCGCCAGTGCCTTGGCGACCTGTGCGGCGGGGGTCTTCGCGGTCAGCTTGTGGGCACTGGCGAACTTCTTGCTGACCACGAGCCCCAGCGGGTTGCCCAGTCCGTCGGTGGAGACCGCGAGCTGCGGAAGGCCCTTGGCGAGGGCGGACACGAACGCGGTGGGGCTGCTGTCGTAGAACTGCACCGAACCCGACTGCAGCGCCGAGGGTCCGGTGGCCGCGGTCAGCGTCACGAACTTCAGCTTCAGGCCCTGCTTGCGGAAGTAGCCGTTGGCGTCGGCGACTTGGAGCGGGGTGTCGAAGATGCTGCCGCCGCCACCGACGGTGACCTGGACGAGTCCGTCCGAGGTCGTGGTGGTGCCGGAACCGCTGCCACAGGCGGTGAGCAGCGCCGGGGCGAGCACCGCGGCCGAGCCGAGGGCGAGGAGCCTGCGGCTCCTGCCGAACCGCGGCCCTGCTGTTCTGCGGGCCGCGGGGGTGATGAAGGTGTCGTGCGTCATTGCGGTCTCCTGTCACCAAGCTTGCTGAGTAAGGAAGAAGCGTTTCCAGAAGTCGAACCGGGGCGGATCCGCGAGCGGGATCGGGCCGAAGCCCGCGCCGACCTCCATGACGGCCGGGGTGTCGGGCGACCACGCGGGCCAGTGAGGCAGTTCGGGGCCGTTGGGATTGCCGGTGGCGGCGAAGTTGGCCCAGTAGCCGCTCATCGTCCGCGCGATGCGGCGGTCCTCGCCGGTCCACTCGGCGTGCGGACCGTCGGTACCGCCCCACACGAAGTCGATCTCCGAGCCGTGCGAGGCGCCACGAGCGCCCGCTCCCGCCGGGGCGGGATAGGTCCAGGAGTACGTGTAGACCGGCTGTCCCGCGCCGGCGGACCAGTCCTTCGCCCACAGCCAGGTGGAGATCCGTGCGTTGTCCCGTACGGCGGCGCAGTGGGCGTGTGCCGCTTCGTCGTCGGTGCCCGCCGGGTACAGCCGGAGGAATTCGTCGGCCATGGCCCCGAACTTCACCCGTGAGGCATCGACGAAGTCCCTGAGCGTCAGATGAACCGGTGGGGCGCCCGGTCGCCACGACTTCCTGCCGAGGGCGCGGTACTCGACGAAGGCGTTCGCGGGCACCGCCCCGCCTTCGTGGAGGTTGTTCCCGGCCAGGTAGCCGACGTCGTTCTGCAGTCCCGCCGCGTAGGTCTCCGCGTAACCGGCCGGCAGGACCCGGCCGTCGACGACCGGGCGGAACAACGGCGGCTTGGCCGGCCCGCCCGTCTCGACGGCTCCGTCGACCGCGGAGGCGTCCCCTTCGACCAGCCGCTGCCAGGGCAGGGACCGTAGCTGTCGCAGGGTCGGCGCACCGCGCTCCGCCGCGTAACGGGCACCGGCGGCCTCGGCGTCGGACAGGGTGCGGTAGGAGGTGCCCAGATACCGCAGTTCGGGGTCACGGGAATGGCGGGCGTGGCTCTGCGCGACGGCCCGGTGGAAGAGGCCTTTGGCGAGCGGGGACATGCTCAGGAAATTCACCGAGCCGGCGCCCGCCGACTGCCCGGCGATCGTGACCCGGTCGGGATCGCCGCCGAAGTCCGCGATGTTGCGCCGGACCCACTCCAGCACCGCGATCTGGTCGAGCAGACCGTAGTTGCCGGAGGCGTGGTGTCCCGATTCGGCGCTGAGTTCCGGTGTGGCCAGGAAGCCGAAGGCACCGAGCCGGTAGTTGAAGGTGACGACCACGACGCCTTTGCGGGCCAGGGCCTCACCGTCGTAGCGGGGACCGGCGCCCGTTCCGACCCGGAAGCCGCCGCCGTGGATCCAGACGAGCACCGGACGCGGTGGTTCGTCCCGGGAAGCCGCGCCGGTCCAGATGTTGAGGCGTAGACAGTCCTCGCTCATCGGCAGGTCGACGCCGTTCAGTTCGGAGCCCGGCACCTGTGGGCAGACGGGACCGAACCTGATGGCCTGGTGCACCCCGGTCCAGGGCACCGGGGGCCGGGGCGGCCGCCACCTGAGGTCGCCGATCGGAGGGGCCGCGTAGGGGATGCCCCGGAAGACCGTGGTCGACCGGTCCCGTCCCGGTATGCCGGCGACCAGTCCCGCTTCGGTCTTCACCGGATGGCGCATGGTCTTCCTCTCTGGTCGGGGGGTTTCGGCAGGTCGGGGTCGGGGGCGGACGGCACGCTCAGCCGTCCACGGCCGAGGCGGTGCGTTCCTGTTCGGCCTGGAGCAGCAGCGCCCGCCGGGCGGAGGCGACATGGTGGAGCATCGAGGCGACGGCCGCCGGGGGATTGCGCGTGACGATGGCCAGGAGGATGGCCTGGTGCTCCTCCAGCGATCCGGTGCGCGGATGCGGGGCGGACAGGTTGCGGTACTGGCGCATCACCAGGGGGTACAGCAGGGTGTCGTAGGCCCGCGCGAGGGTGTGCTGGTGCGCGGCCTCCTTCACCTGCTGGTGGAAGCGCCGGTTGCCGCGGGAGTAACCCGTCGCGTCACCCCGGGACTTGCAGTCCTCCATCGCCTCCAGCGTGGCGCGCAGTTCGCGGACCTCCTCCTCGGTGGCCCGCTCCGCGGCCTTTCCCGCCAGGGCGGACTCCAGCGTCTCGCGGGCCTCCAGGATGTCCGCGGCCTCCTCCACCGAGAAACTCCGGGTGCGCACCCCGCGGTTGACCTCGCTGGTGACGTAGCCCTCCTGGGTCAGCCGCACCAGGACCGCCCGCATCGTGCTGCGCGAGACGCTGAACATCCGGGTCAGATCGGCCTCGGTGAGCCGGGCGCCCGGTTCGACGCTGCCCGAGAGCAGCAGCGAGCGCAGCCCTTCGTAGGCCTGGCTCTGCCGGGTCAGTAACGTCCGGCCCGCGTCGTCGTCGAAGCCGTTGGAATCCACCATGATCACCCTGTAGGTCTGCTTGCTCGGAGAGGTACGACGGCCGGGGCCGCCCCGGACCGCGGTCGGACGGTCACGCGCGGACGAGTCCCGGGTACAGCCGCCGGGCCGTGCCCGCGAAGATCTCCCGGCGGTCCTGCTCCGGCAGTTCGGACAGGACGTCCTCGGCGAGCGCGCGGAGTTCCGGCAGGGACTGCTCGGCCGCCGGCAGGTTCGACCCCCAGGCGATCCGCCCCGCGCCGAACGCCTCGACGACCGGCCCGAGGAAGTCGTCCGCCCGGCTCCCGGCGTCCCGCAGCTTCTCCAGGTTGCGGTGGGTGAGCTTGAGGTGCAGGCCCGGGTGCACCCCGAGCCGCGCGACCTCGGCACCGGCGCGCGCGGGCGAGTCGGCGATGTCCGGGTAGCCGATGTGGTCGAGGAGCACCTTCACGCCCGGGAACCGCTCCAGCAGTTCGACCAGTTGCCCGGTGGCGGCGCCGAGGCGCATCTGGAGGCAGACCGGCAGGCCCAGTTCGCCGGCCCGCTCCCAGAAGGGGAAGGTCTCCGGGGCGACGAACCACTCGCCCTGGGTGGGCACGGTGCTGCCGCTGGTGAACAGCCGTACCCCGGCCAGGCCTTCGTCACCGGCCGCGGCCTTGAGGGAGTCGGCGGCGTCCGGTCGCAGCGGGTCCACGGTGCCGACGGCGACGAAGCGCTCCGGCCATTGCCGGCTGCTGTCGAGGACGTAGGAGTTGTCGTAGCCGTAGTTGGTGGTGGCCTGGACGAGGACGGCCTGGGCTATCCCGGCCTCGTCCATGCGGCTGACCATGCCCTCGGCGTTGACGGGCCGGGTCGCGGCCCACTCCGACTGCTTGCCCCCGATCGGTGCCTTGGGGTAGCGGGTCTGGTCCTCGGAGATGATGTGGCAGTGTGCGTCGACGATGTCCACGTCGGGTGCTCCCTTGGTCTTCGGTGTGTGCGGGCCGGCTCAGGCGTCCGGGTAGTCGCCGGCGGCGAACAGCGAGGGCAGGTCGGCGGGGAAGCCGGTGTCGAGCAGCCCCTGGTCCTTGGCGAACCGCACCATCGCGTCGAGGCTCGGCTTGTTGGCGCCGATGCCATACGGCACGGGGTCGCCGCCGATCTGTTGCCCCTGGCGGGCCAGCCGTGGTGTCGCGGACCAGTCGGGCCGCGCGGCGAGGTGGCGGCGCTTGCTCTCGGCGAACGCCGCGTACAGGGTGGTCGCCAACTCCGGGTCGCGTTCCACGAGTTCGGAGCGGAGCGCGATCAGCGAGTGCAGCGGGTAGACGCCGGTGCGCAGGTAGTGGTCGACGGCGAGCGGGCCGGCCTCGGGGAAGAGCGGGTAGGGGCCCTCGTCGGCCGCCTCCGGTTCGGTCGTGGCCGTCCAGCCGGCCCGGGGTGCGCCCGCCCGTCCGGTCCCGGCGTTGCCGGTCAGCGCGGCGTCGATCTCCCCGGCGCGCAGCAGCTCGCCCAGCGAACGGCCGTCGGTGACGCGTTCGACGTTGGCGGGGACCCGGCCCTCGATGTGGTCGTCGTCGTCGACCACCCAGGTGATCTTGTCGATGTCGACGCCGTACTCCTCGCGCAGCACGCCGCGCACCCACACGCCGGTGCTGACCGAGTAGGCCCGCACACCGACCCGGCGTCCCTCCAGGTCCCGCGGGACCCGGATACCGGAGCCGGCGGCGCACTGTACGTCGCCGTGGTGGAAGCGCCGGTTGAGGAACACCGGGACCGCCGTGAGGGGGATGCCTTCCTGGCGGGCCATCAGGTAGGAGACCGGGGCGAGTTCGCAGACGTCGAACTCGAGGTCCCGGATCATCCTCCGGTAGGCGCCGATGACCGGTGTGACCTCCACCGGCTCGACGAGGTACCCGTCGACGGCCACGTCACCGTCCAACAAGGGCTGCGCGTGCGGGTAGTCGCCAAGAACCACTGTGAGCTTGTCCATGCTGTGTCCTCTTGGTCCTCTTGCTCGTATGTCGTGGGGGAGGAGCGTCCGTGCCGCCGTCGTCAGCCGCCGAGCCGGGACGGCGGCACGCCGAGCGCCGAGCAGGTCCGCTCGACGAGTTCGTCGTAGTCCACCGCCCGTGGCAGGACGTCCTGTTCGAGGGCGTAGGCGGCGGCCTTGGTGAACGCGCCGCGCAGCGCTTCGAAGCCCACGGGGTGCAGGGGGACCGGGCCGCCGTCCTCCTTGGCGGTGAGCACCGACCGCATGGCGTCGTAGGCGGCGAGGACGGCGGGGGCGTGCTGTGCGGCGGCCGCCTCGGAGATGCCGACGACGTGGTTGACCGGGATGAATCCCTGGTCCCTGGACCACTGTTCGGCGACCTGGTGGGCGTTGTCGACGGCGGTGCGGACACGGTCGTCGGAGGGCAGTTCGTTGCCCATGATCCCGAAGTCGACGCGGCCTTCGAGGAAGTCCGTCGGCAGCTTCGTGCCCGCCGGTGCCCGACGCACCCAGGACGGGTCCTCGGCGCCTTCCACGTGATGGCCCTCGTACGTCGTCCAGTCGGCCTTGCGCAGATCGATGCCGTACTGCTCGGTGAGGAAGCCGCGGACCCACACGCCGGTGGTCTGGCTCCAGGCGCGCACCCCGACGCTGTGCCCCTCCACGTCGGCGACCGACAGGTCGCCGAGGGTCACCAGCGTCTGGTGCTGGTGGCGTCCGAGGGTGGTGAGGGGCAGCAGCAGTACGGACTTGCCGTGGGCGACGGCCTGGAGGACGGTCACGATCGCCAGTTCGCACAGGTCGACGTCGGACGCGTTCACGAATCCGCGTGAGGCCTTGTGCACCGGCTTGATGTCGATCCGCTCCGGCTGCGCGCCCGCTTCGCGGGCCGCCGCCAGCGCGGCTGCCGCGAGATCCTCACGGCCGAGCACCAGCTTCATGTCTCTCTCCTCTTGCATGGTCACGACCTGTGGTGGCGCTCGTGATGTTGGCGCAGCAGGTCGACGCCGAAGTCATTGCCGTTGGGGGTGCGGACGACGGTGTGGATGTGCCGCCGCGAGGGATAGTCGTTGTCGAAGAGCACTCCGGGCATGTGCTCGAACTCGACGAGGATCACGGGGCTGTGGAAGCGGTAGTAGAAGGTCCCGTCTGGGTCGCCGACCCAGGCGAAGCGGGTGTCGCCCTCGTGGGCCCGGACCTCTTCCATACGGACCCGGGCGTGCGGGTCGCCGGCCCGGTTGACGTAGAGCCCGAGCAGGCGTAGCGCCGTCTCCCGCTGGCCGGGCGTCATCTCGCCCAGCGGCAGCCCCTGGTGGTCGAGATCGAGGTTGTCCCGGAAGGCACCGGCGAACAGTTCCGCCGGCAGGGTGTCCGCGATGACGGCCCGCTCCCGCTGTCCACCGTCGAGTTGGGTGAACAGCTCGTGTCCCAGGGCCTCTTCACCCCGGAAGGCCACGGTCCCGGCGTACTTGCCGGATCCGGCGACGACCGGTTCGGCGCCCAGGAAGGAGGGGGTGAGGACCATCTGGTCCCCGACGAACACGCAGTTGATGTTGACGTGGTGCCCGTCGAGCTGCCAGCCCCACGGGCCGCCGTTCTCCGGCTCGCCGTACAGGGAGAACCAGTACAGCCACTCGTTGAGCCCGTCCGTGTTGTCGCTCAGCTCGCCGATGGTGAGATTGAGGTGCATCAGGTCGGTCATCTGGCGGAATCCGTCCGCGCTGAGGCTCTCGCGGACGACGTTCAGCGCCCGCTCGCGCTGAGCGTCGTCGAAGTCCTCCAGCAACAGGCCGTGGCGCAGGAAATAGCGTGCGCCGTTGTTCCAGTGGCGCCAGCTCACGTCGTCCATCGCGAACCGGCCCTCGGCGAGCTGCTTCTGAGTGAGGCCGGCCAGGTAGTCCTCGGCCGCCCGGTACACCCGGCGCACGTCCGCGCCGGTGTCGCGCAGCGGGAACAGTCCCGGCCGGATGCCGTCCGGGGTGGCGATCCCTCGGAAGGGCTCGTTCGCGGCCTTCACCCGCCAGGCGACCTTGTCGAGCAGATCGGGTGTCCATGTCGTCGGCTTGCGCGTGGGCGGGTTGCCCCGCTTGCGCAGCCCTACCGGCTCTCGCACCGCTGCTCCTCTCTGTGTGTTCCTCAGCGGGTGAGGAAGGCCGTCTTCTTCTCGATCGCCTCGACATCGACCGGCTCGGCGACGAGGTGCTGCTCCAGGGCGTACCGTCCGGCGATCTCCAGACAGGCGGTCAGCGCCGGGGTCCATCCGGTGGTGACCGCACGTCCGGCGGGGGAGTCGTCCCGCTCGCCCGCGGTGTCCGCGATGGTCCGCTGCAAGGCGCGGTAGAAGGCGAGGACGGCATCCGCGCGGTCGCGCAGTACGTCGTCGCGCACCACCAGCAGATGGTTCGCCGGGATCGTCCCGTGCCGCTCGGTCCACGCCCGCCCGGCGCCCTCGGCGTCCGCCACGAGCGGGACAAGTCCCGCGCCCTGCCCGCCGATCGCCTTCGGGCCGAGCACCGCCGCGCTCACGTCGTGGGAGCGCAGCAGGTCCGCGACCCGCTCGGCCGTCGACCGTTCCACGTTCGGGGGGTTGACGTACTGGGCGACATGGACGTCCTCAGTGGTCACCCAGGTGACGTCCGAGGACTTCACCCCGTACTCCTCCTGAAGCCACCCGCGCACCCACAGACCGGTGGTCTGGCCGTACGCCCTCACCCCCACCCGCCGGCCGACGAGGTCGGCGGGGTCCAGCTCCGGGCCCTCGGGCAGCCGGGTCAGGGAGCGGTGATGGGTACTGCCCACCAGCACCACTGGCAGCAGCGTCAGCGGGATGCCGGCGTCACGGGCCTGGAGGTAGGTGGCCGTCGGCATCTCGCAGATGTCGTAGGCCAGTTCGCGGACCATCCGGGCGAAGGCCGGGGGGAGTGGGGAGGACTCCGGGTACCGGCACTCCACCCCGTCCACGGCGACGGTCCCGTCCTTCAGAGGCCGGGTGTGCGGGTAGTTGCCGAGCAGCACGTTCAGCGGTGGCGTCGGGTGTGTCCCGTTCATGGCGCTCACACGTCCTCGCCGTACTGGATGCGGCGGTACGGCGTGCTCAGCACCTCGCGGGTGATGCGGACGTCGATCACGGTCGGCCGGGGGGAGCGTACGTATTCCGCGAGTGCGTCGCGCAGCTCCTGCGGGGTGCGGACCGTCGCCCCGCCACCGCCCAACGCCTGGGCCACCGCGCCGAGTTCGGGTGTGGAAATGGTCGCCAGTTCCGGGTCGAGGCCCTTGGCCCGCGCCTTGTGGTACTCGGCGCCCAGGCCCTGGTCGTTCATCACGACGACCAGCAGCGGGACGTCGTAGCGGCACGCGGTCTCGAACTCGGACAGGTGCATGAGGAAGCTGGCGTCGCCCTCGACCACGAAACCGGGCCGGTTGCCCTGTGCGATCAACTGGCCGAGGGCGATCAGCGGGGCCTGTCCGATGGCGCCGAACATGCCGTAGTTGGAGAGCACGTCGCGCGAGCGCTGGAAGAGCATGGTGCCGAAGTCGGTCTGGTGTCCGCTGCCCAGCACCAGGCCCATGTCGCCGGGGAGTTCGTGGTCGAGGATCCAGATCGCCTCGCGCGGGTCCAGCCGCCCGGGCTCGTTCACATACTCGGCCGGCGGCTGGAGCCGTGCGGTCAGATGCTGGCGTACGGCGTCGGTGTGGAAGCCCTCCAGGCGGACCGACCGCTCCCGCAGGACCCGGGTCAGCTCGGTGACGGCGGTGACCGCGTCGGCCTGGAGATAGCGGTCGGCGATCCTGCCGTTGCCCATCACCAGGTGCGGTGCGGTGTCGATCTGGATGTACTTGGCCTCGGGATAGAGGTAGCCGCTCTCGATGGTGTAGTGGTTCAGGCTGGCGCCGACCGCGATGACGCAGTCGGCCTCCTGGAGCAGTTCCATCGACGTCTTGTCGCCGAACAGACCCGACAGACCGACGTGGAAGTCGGTGCGGTCGCACAGCCAGTTCTTCGCCTGGAGCGTGGTGGCGAGCAGGGCGCCGGTCTGTTCCTGGAGGGCGAGGATCTGCTCGCCCGCGTCCGCCTTGCGTGCCCCGCGCCCCGCGATGATCACCACACGCTTGGCGTTCTGGACCAGGTCGCACGCCGCCTCGACGTCGACCGGGTCGGGCAGCGGCCGTGAGGTGCGGATCAGGGCGGTGGAGGGGACGTAGTCCTCGTCGTAGTCGTCGAGTTCGGCGCTCTGCACGTCGAAGGGCGCGCTGATCATGACCGGCTTGGACTCGGTACGGGCCAGGTAGAACGCCTGCCGTACGGCCTCCTGGGCGTTCTCGGGCCGGGTGACGTGGAGGAACTCGCACTCGATGGCCGCGGCGAAGCGGCGCTGGTCCAGGTACTGGGTGGCGCCCTCGTCACCGAGCGGGGTCTCGCCGCAGAAGGCGACCAGGGGAGTGCCCGCCCGGCTGGCCACGATCATCGAGGTGGCCAACTGCGAGACGCCGGGACCGCTGGTCGTGGTGAGCACGCCGGGCCGGCCCGCGCCACGGGCCCAGCCGTCCGCCATGCCGAGGCCCGAGCCCTCGTGCCGCACCTCGTACAGTCGCACCCCGCGGTCGGCGAGCGCGGCCATCCAGTGCATGTTGGCGTCGCCCATCATGCCGAAGACATCCGTGGTGCCTTCCTTGACGAACGCCTCGGCGAGCGCTTCGTAGACCTTCACTTCTGGGGCTCCTTCACGTTCGCCGCGGCCGTCGACCGCGCCTTGAGGACACCGTCGAGCCGGGAGAAGACCCGCAGCGCGTTGCCTCCGTAGACCGCCTGCCGGTCGGTGTCGCTCAGGCCGTCGATGGAGTCGAGGGTGTGTTTCGTGTCGTCGAACCGACGCCCGGTCTCCGGGTCCACGCTGCGGACGGCGCCGATCATCTCCGAGGCGAACAGGACGTTCCGCGCGGGGATGATGTCCAGCAGCAGCTCCATGCCGCGCTTGTGGTACACGCAGGTGTCGAAGTAGACGTTGCGCAGGATCGACTCCTCCAGCGGCGGCCGGCCGCGGTCGATCATCATTCCCCGGTAGCGGCCCCAGTGGTACGGGACGGCGCCGCCGCCGTGCGGCAGGATCAGCCTCAGTGTCGGGAAGTCCCTGAACAGGTCCGACTCGCACAGTTGCATGAAGGCCGCGGTGTCCCCGGCCAGGTAGTGGGCGCAGGTGCCTTGCAGTGCCGGGTTCCGCGACATCGCGACATGGATCATCGCGGGGACGTCGAGCTCGACCAGCTTCTCGTAGAGCGGGTAGTAGACGCGGTCGGTCAGCGGCGGGGCCTGGTAGTAGCCGTCCGAGGGGTCCGGGTTCAGGAGGCAGCCGACGAATCCCAACTTCTCGACGCAGCGCTCCAGTTCGGCGACCGAGTTGCGGACCGAGGCGGCCAGCGCGTCGCCCGGCGACTGGGGGAGCTGGCACACGCCGACGAACCGGTCGGGGAACAGGGCGCACACCCGGGCGATCAGGTCGTTGCTGACCCGCGACCAGTCGAGGCTGGTGATCTCGTCGCCGTAGTGGTGGGCCATCTTGCCCGCGCCCGGCGAGAAAATGGTCAGGTCGGTGCCCCGCTCGATCTGGAGCTTCAGTTGCCCGTTCTCGATGGCGCCGCGGATCTCGTCGTCGGTGATGTGTAGTTCGTCGGGTGAGACGCGGGCGCCCGACTCCTCGAACGCCTTGATCTGCCGCTCGCGCCACTTGCCCAGCGCGGGGGGCGCCGTGGTGAAGTGACCATGGCAGTCGATGATCATGAGTTGCTCCGAGACATGTGTAGCGATGGTGGCGTGGCGTACGCCCGCGGCGGCGGTACGAGGCCGGACGGGCGGGCGTTGTCAGTCGCGGCCGGTCAGCTCGCGGGCCCGGTCCAGGCCGGGATACGTGCGCACCGGCGCCGACATCAGGAACCGGTAGCCGTCGTCGATGACCTGCTTGACGTTGGCCGCCGTGACATGGGGGTGGCCCACGGCGACCCCGCGCTCCCCGCAGATGTCGAGGATCCGGCGCTTGCACTCCAGGACCCGCGGGTGTTCGTACTGGCGGGGGAAGCCCAGTTCCTGGCTCATGTCGCCCTCGCCGATGAGGATCAGGCCGATCCCCGGGACCTGGTCGAGGATGTCGGGCAGGTTCCTGATGCCGAGCTGGTCCTCGATCATCAGGCCGACGAGGATCTCCCCGTCCGGGGCGAGCGGCCAGACGTCCGCCCTGGCGTAGTACTCGATGTTCGAGATGCCCCAGTAGCGGGTGGCCGCGTGCGGGCCGTCCCCGCGCAGACCGGCGGGTTCGTGGAGTGGTGCGTCGGGCAGCCGGGGGTAGCGGCAGGCGGCGACCGCGTTACGGGCCTCCTCCACGGTGGAGATGTGCGGCCAGACGACACCGAACGCCCCCAGATCGAGGGCCTGTTTGGCGTGCCACTGGGCCTTCTCCGCGCCGTTGGCGGGGATGCGGACGAGCGGGGTGAGGGCCGGGGCGAGGCTCTCCGCCTCGAAGATCTGACGCCGGCTCAGGAGGTACTGGAAGCTGTCCTTGAGGGCGTTGATGTCCCAGGGCTTGTGTTCCATCTCGAACACGACGGCGTCGTAGGCCGAGTTGGTCAACTCGATCGCGGACGCAGGGTCCGCCGCCGAGAAGGTCGCGAAGACGTGCTGTCCCGCCGCGAGGGCGCCGATCACCTTGTTGTACCTGGTCGTTGTCATCGCCGACCTCCCTGGCCGAGAGCCTCACCGGACGTGTTCACCGAGCCGGCCGGCGTCTGCGGCGGCCCGCCCCCGCGCCGGGCCCGTCGACCGGACCACCAGGCGCGCAGCCGAGCCAGCAGGCCGGTCGGGCGCGTCGGGGCGGCGCCCGCGTCGGCGGCTTCCGCTGCCGCCGGACCGCTGGCGTCGGCGGCAACGGGGGTTCCGGCGCACAGCTCGACGAGTTCGGCGGTGAACTCCTTCGTCATCCGGGAGACGACCATCCCCGCGCCCGACTCGATCAGCTTGGCGAGCTTGCCGTTGAGTTTGATCTCGCCGTCGCAGAAGACCAGGGAGCTGCCGGGGGCCGCCCCCTCGGTGACCCGGAAGGTGGCCTCGGCGGTGAAGCGGGTGGCGCGCTGACCGTCCGCGCCGCGTGCGGTCAGACGGCCCTCGTGCGCGGTCTCGTCCAGGTCCAGGGCGACCCGGGCGGCGAACGTGACCCGGAGACCGCCGAATCTGACAGCCAGCGTTCCGTCGAAGGACCCGTCGTCGTGCGAGGCCCCGAGTTCCGCGCCGCCGATGCAGGACACGACGGCTGACGGGTCCGAGATGATCTCCCAGACGCGTTCGGGAGGACTCGGTACGGCGATCTCTTCCTTGATCGATATCAAAGTCGTGAACCTTACTCAGCGAGGGCATGACGGCATGGCGCTCTGGCGGTCCGGGGAGCGCGCCGGTGTGGGAGGGGTTGTCGAGGCGGCCGAATCGGTGGGCTACGCGGCGGACTTACGCTCCGCGGCGAAGAGACCCCACAGGTCGTTGTAGAGCTCCGAGAACTCGGGCGACTCGACCAACGAGCCGATCTGGCGCGGGCGTTCGAAGGGGACGGGCAGGACACGGCGTACCGTGCCGGGGCCCTTCGACATCACGATGACCTCGTCGGCGAGGTAGATGGCCTCGTTGAGATCGTGCGTGACGAAGATGAGGGTCCCGTTCTGCTCCCGCCAGATGTTGAGGAGTTCCTGCTGGAGTTCGAGCCGGGTGATGGCGTCGAGCGGACCGAACGGTTCGTCCATCAGCACGATGGACGGTTCGTAGATCAGCGCACGCGCGATCGCGCAGCGCTTCTGCATCCCGCCGGACAGCTCCCGGGGGTAGTGGTTCTCGAAGCCGGTCAGCCCGACGAGGTCCACCCACCGCGCGACACGTTCCTCGCGCTCGTCCTTGGCGACCTTGCGGAACTTCAGCGCCAGACCGATGTTGGCCTTGACGCTCAGCCAGGGCAGCAGATGCGAGTGCTGAGTCACGTACGCGGCATCGGAGTTGACGCCGGTGACCCGCTCGCCGGCGTAGTGGACCGCGCCCTCGGTGGGGGTGAGCAGTCCGGCGGCGAGATTGAGGATGGTGCTCTTGCCGCATCCGCTGGGCCCGATCACGGCGACGACCTTGCCGCGATCGACCTTGAGCGACACGTTCTCGATCGCCGGCTGATGTGTGCCGGGGAACTGAAGGGTGACGTCGTCGAGACGGAGTGCCTCCGGGTGGAGGGTTCGCGGGCTGGTCGACATGGCTGCTCTCCTCGGCTCCCTCGGGCTCACGGCGATGAGACGGAGTGGGAGCCGTGCGCTCGTGCCGGTGGGTGGCGTTGATGGTGATGGTGCGACGGGCTGCTGACCGTGGTGACTTGTGCCTCGAAAGGGGCGGCCGGGTTCGGCCGGAACTTTCCGGTGAGACAGCCTCGGCGACATCCTGCGCTTTCGAGATTGTCCGACAAGCGGTGATGCGAACGTAACACCGTCGACTTCTGCCGACAAGGATGCTGCGGAAAAACATCCTGTGCATGTGCTCGGAGCACTGTCCTCGCTCATGATTGTTGGACAAAGATGGGTTCTGCGTCTCGTCCCGGCCTCAGTGGCAGGTGGCCCGAAGCCGCGCCTGACGGCCCGAGCTGCCGCCGCGCCCGCCACCGGCCCACGGGGGGACGCGAGTTCGTCCGCCAGCGATACTGCTTCACAGGCGCCAGACATCTCCCCCCGAGCCACAGGTGATCATGTGAACTCGAAGCACCACGACGACACGGCCGACAAGAGCCCGTCGACGCGGCACAGCCAGGCCTATGAGGGCCTGCGCTCCCTCCTGCAGTCGGGAGGCTTCGCACCGGGCACCCGCCTCACCGAAGCGGACCTGACCCAGCGGTTCGGCGTCTCACGCAGCACCATGCGGGCCGTGCTGGTGCAACTGGCGCAGGAGGGCTATGTCACCAGCGAGGTCAACAGGGGGGTCCGGACAAGGGACTTCACGGTCGAGGAGGCCCTGGACATCCTGGAGGCGCGGGAGACACTCGAATCCGCGCTGGCGGGCAAAGCCGCCGAGCGCGCGACCGAGGAGGAGGTCGAAGGGCTGCGCCGTACGCTCCAGTTCATGGCGGACTGCCAGGCCGGCGGCGATCAGGCGGGCTACTCCCAGGGCAACCGGACCTTCCACCAGCAGGTCAAGCACGCCGCCCATCAGCAGACGCTGGCCCGCGCCTACGACACGCTGCTCTACTCCCTCGTCATGCGGCAGTACCGCGACCTCACCGTGCCGCATCCGCGCACCGGATCGCTCGAGGAACACCAGGCCATCTTCCTGGCGATCCTCACCCGCAACCCCGACGCGGCCGTCGCCGCGATGCGCCATCACGTGGGCGCCGCCCGCAGAGCCCTGCTGTTGCGGTCCACGCAGGATGCGGCCGAGTGAGCGAAGGGCGGCTCGCGGGTGATGCACGGGGGTTCCCCGGGCGGCTCCGCCGGCGGACTTGGACCGGGAGCCGCCCGGACACCGAGGTGGCCATCGAGGCCGGTCAGCGGCCCTGGCGCTTCAGCAGGGCGTCGAGGCGGGGGTATACGGCACGAGCGTTGTGTTCCTGTACGGCGGCCAGGTCGAGGGCCGGGAGACCGGCTGCCTCGGCGTAGCGGCGGGTGTCGTCGAAGTGGTGACCGGTGCAGGGGTCGATGTCGCGGACAGCGCCGATCATCTCCGAGGCGAAGAGGATGTTGCGGGTGGGAATGACCTCGTAGAGGAGGTCGGAGCCGGGCTGGTGGTAGACGCAGGTGTCGAAGTAGACGTTCCCCAGGACGTGTTCCTCCAGAGGAGGCTTCCCGAGGGCCATCGCCAGTCCCCGGAAGCGGCCCCAGTGGTAGGGGACGGCTCCGCCGCCGTGCGGGATCACCAGGCGCAGGGTGGGGAAGTCCGCGAACAGATCGCCCTGGACGAGCTGCATGAAGGCGGTGGTGTCGGCGTTGAGGTAGTGGGCGCCGGTGGTGTGGAAGGCGGGGTTGACGCTGGTGCTGACGTGGATCATCGCCGGGATGTCGTACTCCACCATCTTCTCGTAGACGGGGTACCAGGAGCGGTCGGTGAGCGGCGGGGCGGTCCAGTGGCCGCCCGAGGGGTCGGGGTTCAGGTTCAGCGCGACGGCGCCCAACTCCTCCACGCAGCGGGTGAGTTCGGGTATGCAGGTGGCGGGGTCGACGCCGGGTGACTGTGGAAGCATCGCGGCGGGGGCGAACCGCTCCGGGTACAACTGGCTGATGCGATAGCAGAGGTCGTTGCAGATGGCCGCCCACGTGGACGAGGTCTGGAAGTCGCCGATGTGGTGGGCCATGAACGAGGCGCGGGGTGAGAAGACCGTCAGGTCGATGCCGCGTTCGTCCATGAGCCGGAGCTGGTTGGGCTCGATGGTCTCTCTCAGCTCGTCGTCGCTGATGCTCAGTTCCGCGCGGGTGGGGGCGGCCGACGGGTCGGTGAGCCCGGCGATCTGCCGGTCCCGCCAGGTCGCCAGTGCGGGCGGTGCGGTCGTGTAGTGACCGTGACAGTCGATGATCATCGGTTTTCCCTCTCGCGGAAGTCTCGTGGGCGCTCGGCAGGTGCTGGGCGACGGACGGTGGCACGCCGGTGGCAGGCCATCCGCTCCATTATTGTCGACGATATTGTCAGAGATCTTTGGATAGAGGGATGCCCGCGTCCGCTTCCCATGCGGGTGTCGGTGCGCGTCAGGCGGCTGTCTGGTAGCCGGCGTCGAGTTCCGCGTGGAGTTGCTCCCGGTCGATGGCGTTCTCCCACTTGCCGACCACGAGGGTCGCCACACAGTTGCCGGCGACGTTGGTGAAGACGAAGGCGGCCGACAGGATGCTGTGGATGCCCAGCACCAGGGCGATGCTGTCCACCGGGATCTTGTGCGTCGCGCTCAGGGTCAGTGCCAGCACGGCGATCGCCGATCCCGACACCCCCGCGCCGCCCTTGGACGTGAGCAGCAGGACGAGCAGGAGGCCGACCTGCGCCTGCCATCCCAGGTCACTGCCGGTGGCCTGCGCGAGAAACACACTGACCGCGGCGAAGTACAGACAGGTCCCGTCGTGGTTGAAGCTGTACGCCGTCGGAAGCACCAGGCCGACCACGGGCTCGTCCACCCCAAGTCTCTTGAGCTTGGAGGTGAGTTGCGGGAAGACGCTCTCCGACGAACTGGTGCCGAGCACGAGGAACAGCTCCGCGCGGAAGTACCGCAGCAGCTTGAACAGGCTGATGCCCGCATACCGCGACACCGGCCACAGGACCAGGACGAAGAAGAGCAGGACGATCAGATAGAAGACGCCGATCAGTTTCCCGAGTGAAGTCAGTGTGCCCAGGCCGTACTTGGAGACGGTGAAGGCGATGGCGCCGAAGGCCGCGAGTGGCGCGATGCGCATGACCTTGCGAATGATCCAGAACAGCGTCTGCTGGATACTGCCGACGATGTCCAGCACGGGTTGCGCCTTGTCGCCGAGGGAGGCCAGTCCGCAGGCGAACAGCACGGAGAACACGAGGACTTGAAGGATGTCTCCTTCGGCGAACGCCTGCACGGCGGAGGTGGGCACCAGGCTGACGAGGAAGTCGTCGAAGCCTTCCGACTCGGCGGGAGCGGTGTTCGTCGCCGCGTGCAGTGACGACGGGTCCACGTGCATACCCGCACCCGGGCGGAGCACGTTGACCACGACGAGCCCGATGACGAGGGCGATCGTCGTGATCACCTCGAAGTACACGAGTGAGCGCACCGCGATACGGCCGACCTTTCCGAGGTCACGGACACTGGCGATGCCGTGGGTGACGGTGCAGAAGATGATGAGGCCGACGACCATCTGGATCAGGTGGATGAAGATGTCGCCGAGGAACTGAAGGTGGTGGCCGACGGACGGGGCGAAATTGCCCACGACGACGCCCAGCGCCACTCCGGCGAGCACCTGGAAGGCGAGGTCTTTGTAGAAGCGGCGGGGTGGTTGGACCGGTTGTACGGGTGCGGCCGTGGTGGTTGCTTCACTCATCGTCGTTTCCAGTTTCTTCGTTGAAAGACTGGTGTTGAAAGACTGGCGGGGAGCAGCGGTCGGGGAGCGTCGGACGGGGAACCGGGGTTCAGGCGGCGTCGCTGCCGAGAACGTTCCTCGCCGGTTCGAAGACCTCCTCCGGTGTGAGCTCTCTGGGCAGCAGCCCCTGTTCCAGACAGGCCGCGACGATGTATTCGATCGGCTCACGCAGGCGGTCGAAGCCGAAGAGGGTCGGGTACGGCTCGTCGTCCGGGCGCTCGACAGCCGCATCGGCTCTGCGCAGAAGGCGGTATGCCTCGCGGACCGCCCGCGGGCCCCGGCGGCAGACCGACGCACCGGCCACGACCATGTGGTTGACGGGCATGTATCCGTGCTGCCGCCACCACCGCTCGTCGCGTGCGTCGGCGTCCGGGACGACGCGCACGAACTCCTCATCCCGGGGTAGGTCGTTGCCGAGTATCGCGGCGTCGATCCGGCCCTCGCGCAGCAAGTCGGGCAGGGAGGCGCCGCCGATGCGTCGCTCAACGAAGTCGGGGTCCGTGTACTGGGCCACGTGGGGTTCGTCGTGGGTGATCCAGTGGATGTCGTCCGCCGCCAGACCGAAGTCCTCGGCGAGGTGCGCGCGTACCCACATGCCCGTGGTCTGGGTGTATGCACGCACCCCGACGTGTGCGCCGACCAGTTGTGCCGGCGTGACCGGTCGCGTGGCGTGGGTGATGAGACAACCGCGCTGGAAGCGGGCGGCCACCACGGCCGGGAGCAGGACCACGGGAGCGCCGTGGGCGATGGCCTGCAAGGCGGTCACGACGGCCAACTCGCTGAGGTCGTAAGCCTCTTCGCGCACCATGGGTGCGAAGGCCCGGTGGACCGGTGCGATGTCGGTGAACGACAGGGTGACGTGCTCGGCACGGATCTCGCCGCTCTTCAGCTTCGCGGTGTGCGGGTGGTCGGCGAGGACGGTGCGCAGGACGGTGGGCTCAGGCACGGGCTTCGCCCGTCGTCGCGAGGGACGGATAGAACGCGAGGGCCGTACCGCCGAAGACCAACCTCAGGTCGTCGTCGGAGAGACCGGAAAGCGCGCTCCGGGCCTCGTCGAGGATGCCGGCCAGACTCCCTTCCGCCGCCGGGAAGTTGGAGCCCCACGCGATGCGTCCGGCGCCGTACGAGGCCACCAGGTCCGTCAGGAAGGCCCGGGTCGTGGACCTGCCCACCTTGGAGGCTTCCAGGGCGCGGTGCGTGAGTTTCAGGTGGACTCCGGGGTGGACCGCCAACTCGAAGAGTTCCACCGACAGTTGGTAAGGGTGGCCGTCGGACAGGTCGGGGCGCGCGCAGTGGTCGAGCAGGACCCGCACCCGGGGGAAGCGCTCCAGCAGGTTCCGCAGGGCGGGCAGACCCTGGATCGTCATCTGGAGACACACGGGGATGTCGTGCTCCTCCGCATAGGCCCATGCGGGATACGAACGTTCATGTCCCAGCCAGTCCGCCTGGCCGGGCATCGTGGTCCCGGTGGTGAACAGCCGGAAGCCGGACAGCCCCTGGTCCTGCCACTGCTTGATCTGCGCTACGGCGTCGTCGGCCAGGGCGTCGATCGAGTAGACCCCGACGAACCGGTCGGGGTGGGAGCGGACCGCTTCGGCCAGGTATCGGTTGTCGTGGCCGTAGACCGTGGACGCCTGCACCACGACGGCCCGTGAGATTCCCGCGTCGTCGAGTGCGTGCAGCAGGCCGTCGATGTCCACGGGGTGGGCCTGTGACCACGCGGACTGGCGCCCCCCTACAGGTGCGTGGGGGTAGCGCGTGGTGTCGGGTGAGATGACGTGGGTGTGCGTGTCCACGATCTCCATCAGGCCTCCCAAGGTTCTCGGCTCGATATCGGTCGCTCGGCATGACCGAAAGCCGCACACCGACTGAAGTGCAGCCCGACAGGATTGTCAACAATTTCATCCAATGATTTTTGCAGCTATGGATCGGCGGAGGTGGGCCGGCTAACCGGGGGTGCGCCCCCGGTGTGGCGGTGCTCGCTTTGCATTGTCAGACAATCTGGGGCGCCATCTCGCGATGAGGACCCGAAAAGCTCAGGCAAGAGCTGCCGACTTCTTGTGGGTGCCATGCGGCGGTGTTACGTTTTCCAGCGTCATTCGTCGGACAATCCGAGTGACCTGCTGGGTTCACGCCACCCTGTTCGAGCCGCCGCCCCTGCCTGCCCGCTGCGAGCCGCCGTGCGCCCGGCCACCCGTCCGGAGATCGGAGAACCGTATGCATTTCCCGGATCACCCAGCCCCTTCCGGGGACGACAGCCAGGCGTGGGACCGCCGGGGCTTCCTCGGCCGGACCGCCGGCCTCGCCGCCGGAACCGCCGCCCTCGCCGCCTTCGCGGCCGAACCCGCCTCCGCCGCGGCTTCCTCGGCGAGCACACCGGTGAGAACCGAGTCCGGCCTGGTGTCGGGCATCCCCGCCGCGCTCCCGGGTGTCACCGTCTACCGGGGTCTGCCCTTCGCCGCCTCCACCGCGGGGAAGAACCGCTGGCGTCCACCCCGGCCCGCGCCCTCCTGGAAGGGGGTACGCGTGGCGGACACCTTCGGGGACGCGCCCCCGCAGGCTGGCACCGGGTTCGCCATGAGCGAGGACTGCCTCAACCTGAACGTGTGGACCGCCGCGACGAGAGCCGGGGAGCGGCGCCCGGTGTACGTCTGGCTGTACGGCGGAGGCTTCTCCGGAGGCAGGGGCTCCGACCCCCTGTTCGACGGGTCGACGCTGGCGAGCAAGGGCGTCGTCGTCGTGACCGTCAACTACCGCCTCGGTGCCCTCGGGTTCCTCGCCACACCCGAGTTGAGCCGCGAGTCCGGTCACGGCGCCTCGGGGAACTACGGCCTGCTGGACCAGATCGCGGCACTGCGCTGGGTACGACGCAACATCGAGGCGTTCGGCGGCGACCCCGACCGGGTCACCCTCGGCGGCCAGTCCGCCGGAGCGGGTTCCACGGACCTGCTGGCCCTCTCGCCGCTGGCCTCGGGACTCTTCCACCGGGCCATCGCCCAGAGCCAGGTGCGCTACCCGCGTGACCCTGAGCTGCGCTATCTGGGAACGTCATGGCGGAAGAAGGCCACCGCCGAGAGCCAAGGCGTCGCCTATGCGGCCTCGCACGGCGCGAGCACCCTGGCGGAGATGCGCGCGCTGCCCTGGCAGGAGCTGACGGACGCCGCGACCCTGAAGGACACCACGGTGGACACCGGCACGGTCGCCGAACCCCCGCTGTTCCGCCCAGTGGTGGACGGCTGGGTGATCCCGGCGGGCTACGACGCCACCTACCGTCGGCGGGCGCAGAACGACGTCTGGTACCTGGCCGGCAACAACCTGGACGAGAGCGGAGCGGTGCCGGAGACCGCCTTCAACTACTGGCGGTCGGCCGGCTACCCGGACCGTCCCGGCGCCCCGCCCGTGCATGTCACCCTCGACGACTACACGAGCGCCGCGCACCGGAAGTTCGGCACATTGGCCGACGAGTTCCTGACCCTCTACCCGGCCGCTACGGACGACGAGGCGGCGCTTGCCAGCAACGACGCCGTGCGTGACAACTCCCGTGTGTCCGCCTACCTATGGGCCGGGGAATGGAGCCGGGGCTCCCGCCTGCCCGTGCACACCTACTTCTGGACCCACCGTCCGCCGGGGCCGGACCACGACATCCGCGGGGCCTACCACGGCTCGGAGATCGCCTACTTCTTCGGCAGCCTCTACCCGGCCGACCAGGGCTGGACCAGTACGGATCACGAGATCGCCGACACCATGACGTCCTACGTCGCCAACTACATCGCCAAGGGCGACCCCAACGGTCCGGGGCTGCCGACGTGGCACGCCTATGCCCGGAACTCCCCGACCGTGATGGAGGTGGGCGAGCACTACGGTCCGATACCGGTGGCCTCCGCCGTCAAACTCGACTTCTGGAAGCGGTACTTCGCCACCCAGGACGCGTGGTAGCCGAGGAGGAGCGGAGAGCCCGTGTCGTCTCACGGGCTCGACGGAACGGGGGCCCCGGTCGTGCGCAACTCCTCGATCACGCTGGCCAGTTGAGCCTCGGCGGCCGCCTCGGCGGCGCCGGGGTCACCGGCGACGACTGCGTCGATGATGGCCAGGAGCTGGGGGAGTGACTGCTGCGGACGCCCCGGCCGCAGCGCGAGGCGGAACTGGAAGCGCACCATCTGCGTGTTGAGTCGCTCCAGTTGACGCTTGGCGACCACCTGGCCGCTGAAGTCGATGACGAGGTCGTGCAGCCTGCGGTTGAGCATCGAGTAGGTCTCGGCGGCGTCCTCCGCGACCGCCGCACTCAACTGCCGTCCCACCTCGATGAGTTCGGCACGCTGGGCTTCAGTCGCGTGTACCGCCGCCCGGCGCGCGCACACCCGCTCCAGTGCGGACCGGCACTCGGTGATCTGGATGGCCTCCTCGATCGAGATCAGCCTGACCCGCGCCCCCCGGTTGCGTACGATCTCCACCAAGTCGTCGGAGGCGAGATCGACCAGCGCTTCACGTACGGAACTCCGCGTCACCCCCAGCTCGTCGGCCAGGTCCTGCACCACCAGCCGCTGCCCGGGCACAAGGTGTCCGCTCCGCAGGGCGTCACGGATGTACGTGCTCACATGGGTTCGCGCGGCCGCCCCCTTGATGTGCGTGCTGGTCACCGGCTGTCGCTCCCTCTCTCGCACGCGGACGCCCGCCGCCGTGATCACCGGCTTCGGACCAGATCGCTGATTTTATCACCGGAGATATTGTCAGCAATTTTTGTCGACAGTGTGTGGGGGGTCGACTGCCGCCCCAAGGGGTTCACCGCTGCGGGTGTGCGCCGAGGTGTTCCAGAAGGAGTCCTTCGCGGGTGGACCACGGGCAGATCTCGACGCTCCCGGCCCCGCAGGTTTCCATCAGGGTCTGTGCGATCAGTGCTCCGGCCAGGGACTGTTCGGCGCGATGGCGTGAGATGCCCGGCAGTTTGCCGCGGCGGGACGGCTTCGCCCCGGCCAGCAGGGTGACCGAAGAGCGCAGGTGAGGCAGGGCCAACTGCCGCCCGGTCCGCGGCGCCTTGCCCCGTGCCGCGGCGAGCCGGGCGAGCTGCTCGAAGGTTTTGGAACAGGCCAGCACCCGCATGCCCGGCTCGGCGAGCGGCAGACCGGGAACGGCTTCCAGGGACCGGCGCAGGTGCTTGCGGATCTCGGTCAGACGCCGCTGGGACGGTGCGGTGTTTCCGGGCAGCCAGTCCCGGGTGATCCTGCGCGCGCCCAGCGGCAGTGAGTGCACCGCGTCGGGCTGGTCCCCGGTGCCGGAGGCGATCTCCAGGGTGC
Source organism: Streptomyces sp. NPDC005492 (assembly GCF_040605995.1). Taxonomy (NCBI): domain Bacteria; kingdom Bacillati; phylum Actinomycetota; class Actinomycetes; order Kitasatosporales; family Streptomycetaceae; genus Streptomyces; species Streptomyces sp. NPDC005492. Next base: position 10,165 of record NZ_JBEXDX010000042.1, on the reverse strand, counting down.
CGCCGCCGATGTCCAGGACGAGCAGCGGGCCGGTCGCCGGACCGGCCCACTGGCGGGCGGCGACGTAGGCCAGCCGCGCCTCCTCCTCGCCGGTCAACACGCGTAGGCGGGTGCCGGTGGTGCGGGCCACCCGCGCGATGATCGCGTCGCGGTTGGGGGCGTCCCGGATGACGGAGGTGGCGAACGCGAACACCTCCGGTCCGTGCCGACGCGGGTCCGCGGCGACGGCCTCGGCCACCGCCCGCTCGACGCTCTCCACGCCGGCCCGGTCCAGCCGCCCCTTGCGGTCGAGGGTCTCGTGCAGACTCAGCCGCACCTTGCGGGAGAAAACCGGCTCCAGCATCGCGCCCGGGCGCCGCCGCACGACCGTCAGCAGAGCACTGTGGCAGCCGACGTCGAGCACACCTGCCTGCCGCACCCCATGCCTCCCCTGCACCCTCGTTCTGGCTGTCCGTTGATTCCGGCCCAACGGGCGAGTATATCGTCACCGCTCGCGCGCCCTCCGACCTGTCTCCGGACAGCAGGTAGGGCGGGCGAACACTATGAACGCAATGATCGACAGGTAGTCCCCCCACCCGGCGGTTCCTAACATCACGGTGCGCAGGGCAACTTCGCACAGCGAATCCACAGGAGCCGCTCCCGTGAACACACTTGACACCCTCGTACCCGTACGCCGACGGCTCCCGGCCCGCCGCCACCGCCCGGCACTCCTGGCCGCCGCCCTCGCCGTGGCGCTCCTCGGCACGCTGGGCAACGCCCCCGCTCCCCGGTCGCAGACCGCGCCGCCCGCCATCGCCACCTGTCCGCCCAACCTGGCCGGGAAGGCGACGTGTTACACGGGCCAGGACGCCAACGGGGCGTACTACACGATGGCTGTTCCACTCCGCTGGAACGGATCCCTCGTCGTGCACGCGCACGGCGGCCCCGACCTCGGTGACTCCTCGGACCCGGCACGCAGCACCGACGATCTGGGGCGCTGGGCGGTGATGGTCGAGGAGGGGTATGCCTGGGCCGGCTCGTCCTACCGCCGCGGTGGCTACGGGACCCGGATGGCCGCCGCCGACACCGAGAGTGTGCGCAGACTGTTCGTCGCGGAGTTCGGCAAGCCGAAACGGACCTATGTCCACGGCCAGTCCTGGGGCGGCGACGTGGCCGCCAAGGTCGCCGAGACCTACGGCAGGCAGCCCGGCGCCTATGACGGCGTACTGCTGACGAGCGGCGTCCTGGGCGGCGGTTCGCGCGGCTACGACTACCGGGTCGACCTACGCGTGGTCTATCAGTACTACTGCCACAACCACCCCCGTCCGACCGAACCCCAGTACCCGCTGTGGCAGGGGCTCCGCGCGGACTCCACCATGACGAGCAGCGGACTCCACGCCCGCCTCCAGGAATGCACCGGCTTCGCCTCCGCCCCCGCCGACCGCACCGCGCCGCAGCAGCGCAACCTCGACGACATCCTCGCCGTCACCCGCATCCCGGAACGCTCGCTGGAGTCACATCTGCGGTTCGCGACCTTCACGTTCCGCGACATCGTGTCGACCCGGCTCGGCGGCCGAAACCCCTTCAGCAACCGAGGTGTTCGGTACTCGGGCTCACACGACGACAAGGCACTCAACGCGGGCGTCGAACGATTCTCGGCCGACCCCACCACACGCCGCGACCTCTCCTACGACAGCGACCTGACGGGCAAGGTCTTCCTCCCCGTCCTCACCCTGCACGCGATCGACGACCCGACCGCCTTCGTCGAACACGAGTCGGCCTACCGGGCCACCCTCCAAGGTGCCGGCCACGGCGGCAACCTCGTCCAGACCTTCACCAAGGAGACCGAGCACAGCGCACTGAGCGACTCCGAGTACGCCAACTCCCTCGCGGCCCTGGACACATGGGTACGCCACGGCCACAAGCCGACCCCACGCTCGATCGCGGCCTCCTGCGCGGCCTTCGACAAGACCTACGCCGGCGGCTGCTTCTACGACCCCGACTTCCGCCCCGCGCCCTACGCGTCCCGGATCCGTCCCCGACCGGGCGGCCTCACCTGGCCCGCCATGACCGCGGCACAGGAGCGGACATGGAGCCGGATCGACGGTGTGGGCATCGCTCCCTGACCTCCATCTGATCCGCAGCCCGATGGGCAATGATGCTTCCCGCGGTCTCCAGAACCGTCGAACGCGGGGGTTCGGCGGGTGCTGGTGGCCGCGCAGGGCGCTCCCGTGGCGGGAACAACCCTGCACGGCGCGGTACGAGACCTAGGCGAGCGTGATGTTGTCCAACTCGGCGTAGCCGGTGCCTCCGGAGAAGCCTGGTGCTCCCTTCGCGAGGCGAATCATGTTGTACCCCGCGTGCAGGCTGACGTTGACGGTGACGGACCCTGTGGGATGGCCCCACCCGGAGCTGGTCGGCGGGTAGGTGACCGTCGACCAGGAACCGCCGTTGTAGGCGAGCCCCTGCGTGGAGTTCGCACCGGTGGCGTTCGCGTACTTGACGGTCATCGTGTACGACCGCGCGGTCGGCACGTTGACGAGGAAGTCCACGAAGCTGTCGTCACGCATGTCGGTCTTGTGGTCGATCTGACCGACGTAGCCGCCGTTCGAGGCGCTGCTTGCGCTCAGCCGGTTGGCGTTGACGGCCGTCGCGTTCTCCGCCTCGTACGTCTGCTGCCATGTCGGCGCACCCGTCGCCGGCGTGATGAGCAACTGGTACGCGTCGAGGGCGTCCATGCCGGTCACCGGTACGGAGATGCTGCCGTCGGACCCCACGGTGTACGTCGCCGTGGACACGGCGACCGGCGCGGCCTCGTTCGTCAGGCGCCCCGTGTTCTCGGTGCGTGAGAGTGCCACGGTGACCTGTGAGCCGAGGGCACCGAGACCGTTCACCTTCACGGTGTTGTCGCCGCTGTCGCCGCCGAAGACGACGTTGACCTGCTGGCGACTGGCGTCGTACGACGCGACACCGTCGAGCGTCGACTGGGGGACCGTCTCGACGACGTTGCCGGACTGGTCTCCGTACCACTTGTACGCCCAGTAGGACGCCGTCGGCTGGTCGTTGTAGAGCAGGCCGTTCACCGTGCCTGCCTCGTACCAGTACGGGCGCTCGGCATCGTGCACACCGGCCCGTTCGAAGGCGGCCATGTAGCGCACGCCCACGCTCGGCGCGTCGATGTAGTTCTTGGCGCCGTACTCGTTGATGGAGATCGGCCGGTGGGCAAGGCCCAGCGAGGTCTCGATGGCGCGGAAGTCGGCCACGTCCGCCGGGATGTCCGTCGGGCCCGAGGTCAGCAGCTCATGCCACACCGCGACCGCCGGAAGCGTGTTGGTGTTCTTGGCGTTGGTCATGAAGTCGAGCATCCAGGCGTGGTTGTAGCGGCCCGCGCCCGGTCCCACGATCGGCGTGAGTGTGTCGATGGCCCGGATGTCGTTGTAGGTGCGCGTCCACATGGCGTCGAAGGTGCCGGCGTTACCGCCCGTGCTGTTCGTCCAGTTCAGGTCCGGTTCGTTCCAGATCTCGTAGCCCGCGATGTTCGTGGAGCTGGTCGCGTTCACCCGCGCCTGCACCATCGTGGAGACCTTCGACTCCCAGTCCGCCCAGCTCACCCAGTTGTAACAGCACTGACTGAAGATGTCGGGCAGCCGGACGTACTGCTGACCGCCGGCGGCGGTGACCCTGCCGGCGACCGACAGCGCGTCGCAGCAGGGCGAGGTCGCCCCGTTGCCCAACTGCTGGGTGCCCGGCGGGGGTTGGGTGAAGCTGTTGACGTGCAGCGGATACAACTGGCTCAACGACGGAGCGCTGCTGCCACTGTCGACGCCGTAGAGTCCGCCGGACGCCACGTGGGTGACCGGGCGGACCACCGTTCCGGCGTTGACCGTGAGGGTGTTGCCCGCGGCGTGCGCCGGTGTCGTGACGACGACGCCGAGGACCACCATCAGGGCCGCGACCACGGCTCTCGTCACGGTTCTTATCACGGTGCGACGCGCACGACGGCGTAGTCGGAGCATGTGAGTGCCCCTTCCTGTACGAAGGTTGAGTGGGCCTGATTGGGAAAACCGTTTCCCCATCAGCGCACGGCTTCTTCGGCGCGCAACGCGGAAGGGGCGATCGTGTGAGGTCAGTGACTTGCCGGCTGAGGTGGGAGACATGACACCAGGTCACGGCGCTCACGGACCAGTGTTGCGGCGATGTTTCCGCACGGTGCAGGCAGTGTCAAGAGACCGGAACCAGTGCATCGCGATGGCCTGTGCGCAACGTTTGAGAAACTCTTCCCCAGGAGCGTGGTGGCCCCTGGCCGGAACGTGTGATCCGCTTTCCGGCCGACGGCGGCCTACGGCTCCTCGGGTGCGCCGATCCGGACGCGGAGCCGCGACGGACGGGTGGTGTCCGGCTTGGCGCCATCCGCCCGGCCGGCCGCGCGGTTCGGGTCGCTGACCGCGAGAGCGCCCGGGCGGGGCCGCACGCACCCCGGCCGATTGCCGTTGATCATGTCGATGAGGTCGCACGGCGCTGACGCGTCGAGGGCCTCCATAGGGCAGTCGCGGGGAAGATGCGGGCCTGGGAGGGGGTGGCCGTCGGGGGCGAGGCGGTCCGGACGCGGCCGCATTGCGAAAACGCTTTCTCGCCAAGCTGTGATCACTCGTCCTCACAGGCAAGCGTTGACCGCCCTCGCGACACGTGGAGTGCGGTGCGACGGCGGACGCCGGCGCTCCCGTGATTCGTGCAGTACGCAGGCGGATACGGTCGACGATGTCGCCGCTTCGGGCTGGTTGATCCCGACCGGAAGGGGCGTAGGGCTTTACGTGGGAGCGCCGACGGGTCACTATGAGCCCGAGCAAGATTGAGCAATCATTTTCTCATCGGTACCGCAGGGGTATGCCCCCAGCGGCACCGAAGGGGTGAGAGTTCGGGAGCCGGGGATGAAGGGTTGTCCCGTTGATCGAGGCGCGCCCACCTGTATTCGACAAGTCGAACGTTGATCGATATATCGAATGTTGAGCTACTCCAGGGATCCCGCCCACCTCAAACCTGTTCGAGAGCGCTAAGGACGGCCGGTTGTGCACACAGAGCACCATGAATCTACGAGCCTCACCCCCTGCGTCGTCGGAGTCGACTTCGGCACGCTGTCGGGGCGGGCGGTGGTGGTCCGCGTCGATGACGGCGCGGAGTTGGGAACGGCGGTGCACACGTACCGGCACGCCGTCCTGGACCGGGAGCTGCCGGACGGCACGCCGCTGCCGCCCGACTGGGCACTGCAGGTACCCGGTGACTACCTCGACGTGCTGCGCCACGCGGTGCCCGAGGCGCTCGCCGCAGCCGGTGTGTCACCTGAGCAAGTGATCGGCATCGGCACGGACTTCACCGCGTGCACAGTGCTGCCGGTGCTCGCCGACGGCACACCCCTGTGTGAACTCCCCGGACTCGCCGGCCGCCCGCACGCCTACGTCAAACTCTGGCGCCACCATGCCGCTCAGGCCCAGGCCGACCGCATCACCGAACTGGCCGACGCACGCAAGGAGCCCTGGCTCCAGCGCTACGGCGGGAAGATCTCCTCGGAGTGGGAGTTCGCCAAGGCGCTCCAACTGCTGGAGGAGGACCCCGAACTCTACGAGTTGACCGAGCGCTGGGTCGAGGCCGCGGACTGGATCGTCTGGCGGTTGTGCGGCACGTATCTGCGCAACGCCTGCACCGCCGGATACAAGGGCCAGCTCCAGGACGGGAGTTACCCCTCCAGTGGCTATCTGGCCGCGCTGAACCCTGACTTCGCCGGTTTCGTGATCGACAAGCTGGACCAGCCGATCGGTCAACTCGGCGCCAGGGCGGGCGGGTTGACAGCCGAGGCGGCGGCTTGGACGGGCCTGCCCGAAGGGATCGCGGTGTGCGTCGGCAACGTCGACGCACATGTGACGGCGCCCGCGGCGGGAGCGGTGGACCCGGGGCAGATGGTGGCCATCATGGGCACCTCCACCTGCCATGTCATGAGCTCCGACCGGCAGGGTGTGGTGCCGGGCATGTGCGGGGTCGTCGACGGCGGGATTCTGCCGGGTCTTTGGGGTTACGAGGCCGGGCAGAGCGGGGTCGGTGACATCTTCGGCTGGTTCGTGCGGACGGGGCTTCCGGCGTCGTACGCCGAGGAGGCGGCCGCGCTCGGCCGTGACCCGCACGAACACCTCACCGCCCTCGCGGCCGAACAGCGGGTGGGCGAGCACGGGTTGATCGCGCTGGACTGGCAGAGCGGCAACCGCTCCGTGCTGGTCGACCACGAACTCAGCGGTGTGGTCCTCGGGTTGACGCTGTCGACCCGGCCGGAGGACGTCTACCGGGCGTTGCTCGAGGCCACCGCGTTCGGCACCCGGACCATCATCGAGGCGTTCGAGACGTCCGGAGTGCCGGTCGGCGAACTGATCGTCGCGGGCGGTCTGACGAAGAACGCGCTGCTGATGCAGATCTACGCGGACGTCACCCGCCGACCCCTCGGTGTCATCGGCTCCAGCCAGGGCCCGGCCCTGGGCGCGGCGATGCACGCGGCGGTCGCCGCCGGGGCCCACACCGACATCCAGGCCGCCGCACGCTCGATGGGCAAGGCCGACCGGGGCGTCTACCAGCCCGACGCGGAGCGGGCCGCGGCCTACGACCGGCTGTACGCCGAATACCGGCTGCTGCACGACTACTTCGGCCGCGGCACCAACGAGGTCATGCACCGCCTGCGCCGCCTCCGCGCCGAGGCATCCGCCTGAGCCTTCCGACAACTCGCCCCGAACTCCCAGCACTTGAAAGGCAGAACCCCATCATGGCCTCACTCGGAGAACCGACCACCGGCCGGGAGATCTGGTTTCTCACCGGCAGCCAGGCGCTGTACGGCGACGACACCCTGGCCCAGGTCGCCCATCAGTCCCAGCAGATTTCCGAACGCCTGGACGGTGCCAACGAGATCCCCCTGCGGATCGTGTGGAAGCCGGTCCTCACCGATGCCGAGTCGATCCGCAGGCTGTGCCTTCAGGCCAGTGCCTCCGACGACTGCGTGGGCGTGATCGTGTGGATGCACACCTTCTCCCCGGCGAAGATGTGGATCGCCGGACTGAGCGCCCTGGACCGGCCGGTGCTGCACCTGCACACCCAGTACAACCTGTCGCTGCCCTGGTCGAGCATCGACATGAACTTCATGAACCTCAACCAAGCCGCCCACGGTGACCGGGAGTTCGGGCACATCGAGGCACGTGTCGGCGTCAACCGGAAGATCGTCGCCGGGCATGCGACGGACCCGCGCGTGATCCGCCGTATCGCGGCATGGTCGCGGGCCGCCGCCGGCCGGCACGCGGCGCGCACCCTGCGGCTGGCCCGCTTCGGCGACAACATGCGCGACGTCGCCGTGACCGAGGGCGACAAGGTCGAGGCCCAACTCCGGTTCGGCTACTCGGTGAACACGTACGGCGTCAACGATCTGGTCGCCGTCGTCGACGCCGTCGAGGACAAGGCCGTCACGGAACTCGCCGCGGTCTACGAGGAGGAGTACGAGGTACGGCCCGCGCTGCGCCCCGGCGGTATCCGCCACGACTCGATGCGCTACGCCGCGCGTCAGGAGCTCGGCCTGCGGACCTTCCTGACCGAGGGCGGCTTCACCGCCTTCACCACCAACTTCGAAGACCTGGGCGGGCTGCGGCAGTTGCCCGGTCTGGCCGTCCAACGGCTGATGGCCGACGGCTACGGCTTCGGCGGCGAGGGCGACTGGAAGACCTCGGCGCTGCTGCGCACGATGAAGGTGATGGGCGCCGGCCGGCCCGGCGGCACCAGCTTCATGGAGGACTACACCTACCACCTCGGCCCGGGCGAGCCGCGCATCCTGGGTGCGCACATGCTGGAGGTCTGCCCCTCCATCGCGGCAAGCCGCCCCAGTTGTGAGATCCACGCCCTGTCCATCGGCGACCGCGAGGACCCCGTCCGTCTCGTCTTCGACGCGGCGCCCGGCCCCGCCGTGGTCGTCGGCCTGGCCGACCTCGGCGACCGCTTCCGCCTCACCGCGAACTCGGTCGACGTGGTCGCGCCCAGCCAACCGCTGCCCCAACTGCCCGTCGCCCGGGCCGTGTGGAAGCCGCGCCCCTCGCTCGCGGAATCGGCCGAGAGCTGGCTGCTGGCAGGCGCCCCGCACCACACCGTGCTCAGCTCCGCCGTCGACCTGGAGACGCTGGCCGACTTCGCCGCCATGACCGGCGTCGAACTGCTCACCATCGACGAGAACACCAGCAGCGACCACCTCGCCAAGGAAATCCGGTGGAACGCCGCCTACCACCGCCTCGCCCAGGCGCTGTGAGCCGCGTGCCCCGCGCAGAAGGAGACGACTGATGACCGCGCGAGTCCGCGACGGCCTGCGGCAAGAGGTACTGGACGCCAACCTGACCATCCCCCAGGTCGGCCTCGCCACCCTGACCTGGGGCAATGTGAGCGGGATCGACCGGGAGGCGGGCGTCTTCGTCATCAAGCCCTCCGGTGTGCCCTACGAGGACCTCACCCTCGACGACCTGGTGACCGTCCGCCTGTCCGACGGCAAGGTGGTCGACGGCGACCTGCGCCCCTCCACCGACACCGAGACCCACCGCTGCCTCTACCTGGCCTTCCCGTCCGTCGGCGGGGTCACCCACACCCACTCCACCCACGCGGTCGCCTTCGCCCAGGCCCGCCGCGACATCCCCGTCCTGGGGACCACGCACGCCGACACCTTCAACGGGCCGATCCCCTGCACCCCCGACCTCACCGTCGAACAGTGCACGAAGGACTACGAGTACAACACCGGCCGTGTGATCGTCGACCTGCTGGAGAGCGACGACCAGAAGGCGGCCGAGGTGCCTGCCGCCCTGGTCGCGGGCCACGGCCCGTTCACCTGGGGCGCCACCGCCCGCAAGTCCCTGGAGCACGCGATCATCTGCGAAGCCGTCGCCGACATCGCGATCCACACCATGGCGCTGGGCCCCGCCACCCCACCGCCTCGCCACCTACTAGACCGGCACTACACCCGAAAGCACGGCCCCGACGCCTACTACGGCAACACGGAGGCGGCGACCGGCGCCTGACCGCCGCGTCCGCCGTCTCACGGGCGGTTCCCCTCGACCTGCGGGTTCGAGGGGAACCGCCCGTCCGCGTGGGACACGCAGGTCGGCACCATGCCGTCGTCCGAGCGGTCCACGGGCGTGGCGAGGCCGTTGCTCCGGCCGGTCCGGCGACGGTGTGGCGGCTTCGGCTGGGGGTGGGGTGTCTGCCGGGCGGGGTGGGCGCGGGCGTGTGTCGGCCGGGCATGTGGCATGCGACGGCTCTGTTGGGTTCGCGGACGGCGAGACGGCAGGGGAGAGGGCGGGGCTCAGGCCGGGGGCGGGGTGTCTGCCGGGGTGGGATTGGCCCGGGCGCGTGCCGGCCGTGCATGCGCCTTTCGGCACGCGACAGCTCAACTGGACTCGCGAACGACGAGACGGCACGGGACGGTGTGCAGGCCGGGCTCAGGCTCGGAGCCGATGGCGCTCAGCAGCCGCAGGGCCGCCTGTCTGCCGATCTCGGTGAGATCCGTGTCGATCGTGGTCAGGGGCGGGCGGCAGGCCAGCGCCATGATGTCCCAGTTGTCGTAGCCCACGATCGCGACCTGTCCCGGGACGTCCACGCCGTTCTCGCGCAGGGCGTCGGCGACACCGCGGGCGATCTGATCGTTGCCGCAGAAGAACGCGTCCGTGTCCGGGGCGGTGCGCAGGACCGCTTCCGCGGCGCGGCGCCCCCACGCCTCGCTCCACTCGCCGAAGTGGACCCGTCCGGTGGCGAGCTCCAACGAGGAGCGCTCCAACGATTCCACGGTGTGCCGGGCGCGGTCGCGGGCGGCCGCGTGGTGCGCCGGACCGGTGACGTGTGCGATCCGGGTACGGCCGGTCGCCAGCAGGTGCTCGACGGCCAGGTGCGCTCCGCTGCGGTCGTCGGAGACCACGGAGATGTCCGCCGGGTCCGTGGACGGCGAGAGCGCGTAGACCGTCGGGATCGGCTCGATGCCCTTCAGCGGCGGCCGCGGGTCGGTGCGCCGGCCGGTGACGATGATGCCGTCCACCCTGCGGTCCATGAGGTTGCGCAGATGGTGCTGTTCGCGGATGGCGTCGCCGCGGGTGTCGCACAGCAGCACGGAGATCTTCCCGGCGCCGAGCGCGTCCTC
>NZ_JBEXDX010000041.1:0-78054 GCF_040605995.1 Streptomyces sp. NPDC005492 | reverse complement strand
GTACGAACATGTACGGCGCCCGCGCTTTTGCCTGTCCGGAGTGTCAGCGGGTGAGCGGCGGGCGCGGGTCCTGCGGGGCGCCGCCGTCGGGCTCGTCCCGGATGACCTCGCCCTGGACGACCTTTCCGTCCGGACGGTGCATACGGGCCTGCTGGAAGGCGTCCCCGAGGGTTCCCGGGGCGGCCTTGCCCAGCTTCCGCTCGACCGTGCGCTCCGCATAGCGCGCCAGGGCCTTCTGGACCGGCGGAACCAGCAGGAGCAGCCCCGCCACGTCCGAGATCAGCCCCGGGATCATCAGCAGCAGACCGCCCAGCATCATCAGGCCGCTGCCACCGCCGCTGGCCGGGGCGGTGCCCTGCTGCACGGCCTGGCTCAGGTTCTGGAAGGCCCGCCGGCCCGCCCGCTTGATCACCACCGCGCCGAGCACGAACCCGGCGAGCAGCAGCAGGAAGACCGTCAGCCCGCTCGACGCGCCCGCCACCACGGTCAGCAGCCAGATCTCCAGCACCAGCCACGCGGCGATGCCCAGCGGCAGGAACGTACGCAGCCGGGAACGCGGAGGCCGGGCGGCGGCGGAAGGGGTGGGTACGCCAGTCGTCATACGTCCAGTGTGCCTGGGCCCGGCTCAGCGCGGGATAAGGGCATGATCGACGAGGCCTGTGAGGTCGCAGGGCTACGGCTGTGAGGGCTTTCCCCGGCCGCGGAGCTTGCCGATCCGCTCCGCCACGCCCCACGTGGTGACCCGCCACAGGGCCTCCACGAGGATGTCGCGGCTCATCTTGGAGTCGCCGAGTTCGCGCTCCACGAAGGTGATGGGGACCTCGACGACGTGGTAGCCGGCCTTGACGGCGCGGCGGGCCAGGTCGACCTGGAAGCAGTAGCCCTGGGAGGCCACGTCGTCCAGGCCGAGGCCTTCGAGGGTCTCGCGGCGGAAGGCTCGGTAGCCGCCCGTGATGTCGCGCAGCGGCAGGTCGAGGGCCACGCGCGAGTACAGGCTGCCGCCGCGCGAGATGAACTCGCGGGACTTCGGCCAGTTCACCACCCGGCCGCCGGGCACCCAGCGGGAGCCGAGCACCAGGTCCGCGCCCTTGAGCGCGGTGAGCAGCCGGGGCAGCTCCTCGGGCTGGTGGGAGCCGTCGGCGTCCATCTCGATGAGTACGCCGTAGCCGTTGTCCATGCCCCAGTGGAAGCCCGCGAGGTAGGCGGCTCCGAGGCCTTCCTTGCCCTTGCGGTGCAACACCTGGACCTGTTCGTCCTCGGCCGCCAGCTCGTCGGCCAGCTTGCCCGTGCCGTCGGGGCTGTTGTCGTCGGCCACGAGGACATGAGCCTCGGGGACCGACTTCCGCACCCGACCGACGATGGACTTGATGTTCTCCGCCTCGTTGTAGGTCGGGATGATCACCAAGGCCGTGCCGAGCGGGCCGAACTTCCGCCCCTGGGCCTCTGCCGCGAGGGCTCCGTCGCCGTCGTTCACTGCTGCCCCTTCATGTCCGTACGCAGGGGTCCACCATAGTGGCCGGGGCCTGGGGTGACGTGCCACGCGGTTCGTACGGTGGTGTCGATTCGACAAGAACGGGGTAAGGATGCCCATTTTGGCACCTGTGTGCTGCGGATGGGGGCCCGGCGCCCTTCGGGCCGACCTGGGACCCGCCGGCTGCGGGTCGACCAAAGCCGTTGTCTACTGGACGTCCGGGCCCCACCCGGGTCACACCAGCCGACCGGCCGGAACGTTCCCTCGCCGTGGCGCTGGCGCTGAGCCTGGCTCCCAGTGACGGTGCCCCGGTGCGGCACACCATCCCTGACCCAGCGGCGCTTCGGCGACTGTTCGGAGGTTCCCCGGTCGGGCGTCCGGTGGTGGACTCGGACGAACCTACCGGCCCCCTGCGCCCGCCTGTCAACAGCCGTCTGATCTGCGCTTTCTCCCTCAACTGGCTGGTCAGGGCAGAGGATGCGCAGGTCGCGCGACAGGCCGGTGGCCGTGGATCGGGGGCGCGCCACCCCGGGAGATCACTCGCCCGGCCGTACGAACACCGTCCGTCCGCCCACGACTGTGCGCAGACAGACGGGGAGCTCGCCGCCCGGCGTCAGGTCGGGCAGTCCGGGTGTGCCGGAGCGCGGGTCGGTCGACCAGCGTGCGACCCGGTCGTCGGGCGCCTGCACGACCAGGGCGTCGGTCCGCCAGACGGCGTAGTCGGCGGGCGCGCCCGGGACCAGGACACCCGCGTCGTCCCGTCCTACGGCCCGCCAGCCGCCCCGCGTATGCGCGGTGAACGCGGCACGCACGGAGATCCGGTGCTCGGCCGTCCGGTGGAACGCGGCGGCGCGGACCGTGCCCCACGGGTCGACCGGGGTGACCGGGCTGTCGGAGCCGAAGGCGAGCGGGACACCGGCCCGGAGCAGAGCCGCGAAGGGGTTCAGGGCGCGCGCCCGCTCGGCGCCCAGGCGCTGGGCGTACATGCCGTCCTCGCCGCCCCACAGCGCGTCGAAGGCGGGCTGCACGGACGCGGTCAGGCCCAGCTCGGCGAAGGCCGCGACGGTCTCCGGGGTGAGCAGCTCGGCGTGTTCGACACGGTGCCGGGCGGCGCGGACGCGGGCCAGGCCGACCTTCTCGGCGGCGCTGCGGACGCCGTCGACCACGGCGGTCACGGCGGCGTCCCCGATGGCGTGGAAGCCCGCCTGGAGGCCCGCATCGGTGCAGGCGACGACGTGGGCGGCGACGGCGTCCGCGTCCAGGTACGCGAGGCCGGTGTGCCCGGCGTCGGCGTACGGCTGGTGCAGACAGGCGGTGTGCGAGCCGAGGGCCCCGTCCACGAAGAGGTCCCCCGCCGCTCCCGCCGCGCCCAGCTCCCGTGCCTTCGTCACGTCCTGCTCGGCCCAGTAGCCGACGACCCGCGGCCCAGGCTCCTCGCCGGCCAGCCGCAGCAGGCCCGTGAAGTCGTCCTCGGAGGAGATCTCGGGTCCGGCGCACTCGTGGACCGAACCGACGCCCAGGGAGGCCGCGTGGGCGAGCGCGGCACGCTGGGCCGCGGTGCGCTGCTCCGGTGCGATGGCGGCGAGCGCGGTGGAGCGTACGGCGTGGTGGGCGTCGGCGGTGAGGGGGCCGTCCGGCGCCTCGAAGCCGGGGACCAGGTCGAGCAGGGCCGTGCTGACGACCGCCGAGTGGACGTCGATGCGGGAGAGGTAGAGCGGGCGTCCGCCGGTCGCCGTGTCGAGTTCGGCGCGGGTCGGCGGGCGACCCCCCGGCCAGCGGGCGGCGTCCCAGCCGTGGCCGAGCAGCACGCGGTCGGCCGGGCGGGCGGCGGCGAAGTCCCGGACGAGGGACAGCGCCGCCTCCAGGGAGGGCGCGTCGGAGAGGTCGAGGCCGGTGAGCGCGAGGCCGGTGGCGGTGGTGTGCACATGTGCGTCGGCGAACGCCGGGGTGACCAGCGCGCCGTCCAGGTCGACCACCTCGTCGACCCCGTCCGCGAACGCGTCGGCGGCCCCCTCGGAGCCGACCCAGGCGACCTGGCCGCGCTCCACGACCATCGCGGTGGCGAAGGGGTCGGCGGGGCTGTGGACTTCGCCGCGGCGGAGCAGGACGGTGGTCGGTTCGGGGGTGCGCTCACTCATGGGGAACAGTCTCGCGCCTCACCGGCACGGCCCCGCACGCAGGTCGGTCAGATGCGCGGCGGGCGGGCCTCGTACGGCGTCGACAGCACCACCGTGGTCCGGGTCGAGACCCCGGCCAGGCCACGCAGCCGGGCCAGCAGCTCCTCCAGTTCGTGCGGGGTGGACACCCGCACCTTGAGGATGTAGTTCTCGTCGCCCGCGACGCTGTGGCAGGCCTCGATCTCGGGGACGCCGGAGAGGCGGTCCGCGATGTCGTCGGGGGCGCTGGGGTCGAACGGTGTCACCGAGATGAAGGCGGTCATGGGCAGACCCACCGCCTCCGGGTCGACGACGGCCGCATACCCGCGGATGACGCCACGCTGCTCCAGTCGGCGCACCCGTTGGTGCACGGCCGACGTGGACAGGCCCGTGGCCTTGCCCAGGTCTGTGTAGCTCATCCGCCCGTCCTTGACGAGCAGCTGCACGATTTGTCGGTCCAGCTCCTCCATGGCGCAAGAACTTACATGGCGGCTGATCTCCTCCGATAGCCGAGCGGCGCAGGTCATACCCGGTTCGTGATGTTGCATGTGACGAACGCCACAGGCCCCGAAGCGTCTCCGTGATGCTCTCGTGATTACCTCGGAGACGGGACGGGAAGTGCTTGCTGTGGTCGAGGCCGCAGCGCCTTCACGGCCCAGCCCAGTAGGGGGAGAAACCCATGCAGAGTCTTAAGCGCCCTGGACGCACCGCGCCCAAGCGGCCGCAGCTCGTCGTCGAGCCCGAGCCGGAGGGCGTCGAACCCGACGGTTTCGAGGCCGACGAGCTCGACGAGTACGACACCTTCGAGATGTACCGGGTGATCTGCCCGGACTGCGTGCAGCCCATCGCGCTCCTCGCGGACGAGGAGGTCCTGCCGGAGCACGCGCTGTGCGCCTCGCCGTGGAACCCGTTCGGGCTGACGGTCTGCGCCGGTACGGGCCGCCAGGCGGCCGACGCCCACTCCGCCGACGAGTCCGCGGAGCTCCAGGAGCAGGACACCGCGCTGCTGTTGACGCTCCCTCAGGGACTGGACTGGCGTACACAGCCCTTCTCGCACGTCGGCGGCCCCAGCTCGCGTCCGATGCGGGTGCCGGACATGCGCCGCGCCGCCTGAGTCCTCTCGCTCAACCCCAGTAACTGCCCTGCACCATGGCCCGCAGGCTGCCGTGGTGCAGGATCAGTGTGTCCGGGTCCGCCGGGACGGCCGTCTCGCCGAAGTACACCTGCCGGTAGGCGATGCGCAGCATCACGATCGCGTGCCGCAGCGCCGCGTACAGGGTGTAGAAGTCCATGTCGCGCGGGGTGTGGCCGGTGAGTTCGGCGTACCGGGCCTCCACCCGGTCCCGGCGGAAGAACTCCGGCAGGCCCGTCTGGCCGAAGGCGACCGTGAGGTCCTGGAAGAAGCGGTGCAGATAGACGGTCCAGCCGAGGTCCACCTCGCGCGGGGCCGGCGCCGCCATCTCCCAGTCGAGGACGGCGACGGGGTCGAACCCGTCGTAGACGACGTTGCCGATGCGCGCGTCGCCCCAGTTGAGGACCGGTTCGCCCGGGTCGGTCGGCCAGAGTTCGGTCAGCCGGTCGAAAGCGCCCTCGATCAGCGGTGAGCGGGCGACTCCGTCAACCACCCAGTCGTAGTAGGCGCGTTGGGATGCGACATGGCGGTGGAGGGCGTCGCCGTCGCCCGGGAGGGTGAGGAAGTCGGCCTCCGCGAGCGGTACTTGGTCATGGAGGTGGGCAATGAGTCCGACCGAGGCGGCTTCTAGGTGTGCGCGTTCCGCGTCGGTCGCCGCGTGCAGCCAATTGCCCTCGTACGTATAGGGCATGACGTCCGGCGGTACGCGTCCCTCGGCGCGCTCCATGACGAAGAACGGCGCGCCGAGCGGGCCGGGGTCCTCCTCCAGCCAGCGCACCTTCGGTACCGGGAGGTCCGTGCGGTCGGCGACCAGGCGCATGGTGCGGTACTGCCGCGGCATGTCGTAGACCGGGAAGACGCAGTACGCCGCCGGGTCGGCCGCGAGTCTCAACGCGCAGGCCTGGGGCGGTAGTTCGGGGTGCTCGATGTCGAAGAGCAGGGTCTCGCTGGACATGCCGTTCGACGCGGGGACGGTGATGCGGACGGCCCGGGCGCCGGGCATGCGGGTGTGGAGCCAGGCCGTGAGTCGGTGGGCGAGTCGCTCGGGGTCGCGGGTGGTCGTGCGGGGGCGGGGTGCCGTCGCCATGGGTCAACTCCCCTACGGTGCGACCGAGTCGAAGCCGGTGAAGCCGCTCGGGTCGTGGCGGCCGAAGGAGCCGTGCTCGAAGATGCCGTGGCCGATCCGCCCGTTCAGGCGGAAGCGGGCGGCGTGGTCGGTGACGCCGTAGGCGGCGAGCGGCTCGGGGCGGGTGAGGTCGTAGGTGCGTCGGTCGGTCCAGGCGCGGCCGCGCCAGGTGCCGTGCTGCCAGTCGTCGGCGGGCGGGTAGCCGGCACCGGTCGCCAGGGGTGAGGAGGTCAGGATCTCGACGCCGAGTTCCTGGGGCTTGTGGGTGTCCCCGAGGCGGATGAGGGCGCGCTCGGGGTGGCGGGTGCCGGAACGGTAGGTGATCTCGGCCTGGGGCCAGCCGAGTTGGCGGTCGCGGTGGCCGGGGCGGACGACGGTCGCCTCGTTCAGGGTGCGGTGGCCGTCGGCGTCCTCCTGGACGATGACCATGAGGAAGCGGTCCTCGAAGCGGACCGGGCACCATATCCAGTGGAAGCCCTCGGTCGGATGGTCCCCGGCGAGCCGGCCACCCTCCTCGCCGGGGATGGGCCGCACCCCCCAACTGCGGTCGCGGGTACCGGTCCAGTGGTCGGCCGAGACGCGGAACTCCTCGTCGCCGGACCGGATCACGCCCTCCACCCCACCCGCCTGGACGAAGCGGCGGCCTTCGAGGGTGAGCCGGTCGCCGCGGTACTGGACGTGGTGGGGTTCCCACAGGGCGGGGAACTCCGCGGTCCATGTCAGGTCGTAGGACAGGGAGTTGTCCTCGCAGCGCAGGCGCAGTCGGCTCAGCGGCTTCTCGACCTCGATGTGCAGCGGGCCGACGGCGAGGTTCATGCGGTCCTCGCCGAGGGCGTCCGAGGCGCGGACCGCGTGCAGGGTGTCGCCGGTGCGGAGGGTCGCGTAGGCGTCGATCACACCGACGTTGGGGTAGACCCCGAGGCCGAGGATGAGCAGGGCGCGGCCCTCGCGGTCGAGGACGTGGAAGATGCAGCGGTCGTAGGCGTTCCGGTCGCCGGTCGCGACGTGCTTCATCGACAGCGGGACCTGGTGCACGGGGTACTCGTCGAGGGGCACGGGACGGTCGTCTGTCACGGCTAACCTCCCCTGGGGACAGTGGAGGTGACGGTACGTCAGGAAGAGTGCGATGGCCATGGCCGGGAGCCGGTACGCCGGTGAACTCACGCTCGAATACACGGACCGGTGACCTGTCCTCGGGCTCTTACGTTGCCCTGGTATGACCCCCACATATGCGCCGACCGGGCGTCAGCGCCGTATCTACGTCCCCGCACCCGCAGAATCGGTTCCGCCGGCGCCGCAGCCTCAGGATCCGCCCATCTACCGTGATCTCATGCGGACTTGGGCCGACCGGGGCCGCACCCTGCCGGGGCGTCACGACCCGGAGTGGGTGCGGCTGGCGGCGCCGCCGACCGGGCTCAGCCAGTTCGGTGGGCCTCTGGACCCGCCAGGTGGCGGGCGATGACCATGCGCTGGATCTGGTTGGTGCCCTCGACGATCTGCAGGACCTTGGCCTCGCGCATGTAGCGCTCGACCGGGAAGTCCGCGGTGTAGCCGTATCCGCCGAGGACCTGGACGGCGTCGACGGTCGCCTTCATCGCGGTGTCGGTGCAGTGCAGCTTGGCCATGGCCGCCTGCTTGGCGAAGGGCCGGCCCGCGTCGCGCAGCCGGGCCGCCGCGAGGTAGAGCGCCCGGCCCGCCTCGATCTGGGTCGCCATGTCGGCGAGCATGAAGCGCAGGCCCTGGAAGTCGGAGATCGGCCGCCCGAACTGCTGCCGTCCGGTCGCGTACGCCACCGCCTCGTCGAGCGCGGCCTGGGCCAGGCCGATCGCGCAGGCCGCGATGCCGAGCCGCCCGGAGTCCAGCGCGGACAGGGCGATCGCGAAGCCCTGGCCCTCCTCGCCGATACGGCGCTCGTCGGGGACCCGGACGCCGTCGAAGTGGACCTGCGCGGTGGGCGAGCCCTTCATGCCCATCTTCTTCTCCGGAGCCGCGCCGCTCAGGCCGGGCGCGTCACCCGGCACCAGGAAGGCGCTGATCCCGCGCGGGCCGTCCTCGCCGGTGCGGGCCATGACGGTGTAGAAGTCGGCGATGCCGCCGTGCGTGATCCAGGCCTTGGTGCCGTCGATCACCCAGTCGTCGCCCTCCCTGACCGCCTTGGTGCGCAGGGAGGCCGCGTCGGAGCCGGAGGACGGTTCGGAGAGGCAGTAGGCGCCCAGCAGGCCGCCGCCGAGCATCGCGGGCAGGTGCTCGACCTGCTGCTGCTTGGTGCCGTAGTTGGCCAGCGCGTGGCAGGACAGCGAGTGGACGCTGACGCCCAGGCCTACGGTGAGGCGGGCCGCCGCCAGCTCTTCGAGGACCTGGAGGTATACCTCGTACGGCTGGTCGCCGCCGCCGTACTCGGAGTCGTAGGGCAGGCCGAGCAGTCCCGATCGGGAGAGCAGGGTGAAGATCTCGCGCGGGAAGTGTCCGGCGTCCTCCTCCACTGCCGCCCTCGGGGCGATCTCGCGCTGCGCGATGTCGCGGGCCAGCGAGATCAGATCCCGGGCCTCGTCCGTGGGCAGTTGCCGGTCCACCGGTTGCGGGGCGCGGTCGGGCATGGCGACGCTCTCCTCCCTGTCGGGCACATCGGCGGGCGTACGCCTTGGGTCGAGGCGACGTGGCCGGGTACCGCACGGATGCGGCCGCTGCTCCCGCTCCCGGGTCTCGGAAGCGGCTGACCAGCGGCTCTGCGCTGTGAGTATGCCCGATCAGAGGTCTGCCGTCACCAGTTAACGACCGCTTACTTCGAGAATAACCCGGCCGTCCCGAACCCGTCCGGAACGCCTGCTCAGGTGTCCCGGCGGGCCGGGGCCGGGGCCGGATACGTCGGGTCCAGTTCCTCGATGGCGCGCAGGGTGCCGCCCAGGGTCTTCACGAGGAGTTCGCGCATCGTCTCGCGCGACAGGTCGGGGCCGCTGATCCACTCCAGGGTCGCGCCCTCGACGCTGCACACCCAGCCGAAGAGGGCCATGCGGGCGAGCCGGGAGATGTCGGTCTGGCCGTAGGCGCCTTCGGCGATGGTCGCGACGATCGCCGCGCGCACCCCGTCCCGGATGGCGTGCACCTCGGTGTCGAAGCCGACGCCGCCGCTGACGATGGTGCGGTAGGCGGCCTGGTTGTGCTCGGCCCAGCGCAGATAGCTGTCCATCGTGCGCTGTACGCGGTCCAGTTGGGGCAGTTCGAGGCCGCTCGCCGCGAAGGTCACCAGGTCGGCGACCGAGTCGTTGATGATCGCCAGGTAGTAGCCGCGCTTGGACTGGAAGTAGTAGTAGATCAGCCCCTTGGCAACATGGGCCTGCCGTGCGATGTCGTCCATGGACAGGGCGTCGTAGGACGTGTCGGCGAACAACTTCCGGCCGATGGTGATGAGTTCGGCGCGGCGCGCCAAGGAACGCTCGGTACCGCGCGCCCGAGGACGTGGGACGTCACGCTGCTGACTGATTTCCAATTTCGACTCTGGCTCTCCAACTGGGCTGGGTCAACCGCAGTATGGCAGGTCGTTTATGCAGCAGGTCACAGCAGGCCGATTTGGGTCACGAGCATCGCGATCACCACGACCAGGGTCCAGCCCATGACGTGCTCGGCGATCTTCGGACCGTGGTCCTTGGGGCCGCCGGTGCGGATACGGGTGCGGGCGGCGCCGGCTGAGTGTGCGGTCATGGTGGCTCGCAGAGGTCGGATGTGAGGTGGACTCCCCCGTTCTGTCCACCTTGCCATCCATATCGTCCTCCGCGGCGGAGACCTTGGTCACAGGCTCCGGGTCAGCGCACCCCCACCGCCGCGAGTGCCTTGCGCTGGCGGGCGGTCGGCCGCGCCGGGAAGTAGAGGTAACAGACGCCGCCGGTGCCGGAGGAGAGGTTGCCGGAGGCGTTGTACCGCTTGGTGCGCAGCCAGATGTTCTCCCACTCGCGCCGGTTGTAGACGCGGCGGACGGCGGGATCGCTGGGTGAGTTGGGGTCGTTGGCGATCACATCGCCGTCGGCGGTGAAGCCGATCACGGTCATCAGGTGACCGGAGGTGCCGTATCCCGCGCCGGTCAGCTCGCTGCTGAGGAACGACTGGGACGTTATGGCCGGGATGCCCGCCGCGATCAGCGTCTCCAGGTCGCCGAGCGAGCCGAGCCGGGTGACCACGCCCTGGAGGTCCTGGTACGTCGCCGCGTAGGCGACGTTGAACGGCCAGTTGCCGCAGCCCTCGTACTGGTAGTCGTAGGTGAAGCGGGCCGCGTTGTCGACCTGCGGGTCCGCGTAGGTCGGGTCGACCCAGGCGAGTTGCTCCGGGGTGAGCCGACCGCCCCAGTACTCGATGATCATCTGCGAGGAGGTGGGGCTGCACCAGGCCTCGCCGCCGTTGTCGTACTCGGGGTACTGACCGACGTGGATCTCCTGCGAGTAGCGCGGGACGATCAGCTCCCGGGCGAGTCCGGGCGTGGAGGCCGGGACGGTGAAGCGGTCGGGGATGTCCGAGCCCATCGCGCCCAGCCGCCACACAGTGGGGGTGAGCTTGGTGCCCGGCTTGCGGTAGAGGGTCAGCCGCAGGCGGTACGACGCCAGGCGCAGGCCGGTCGTCGCGTCGTCGATCGCGAAGGTGTCCGTCCAGATCGAGGACTTGCCGTCCTTCTGGCCGTCGACGGAGGTCCGCTTGATGTCCTGGTCGCCGGCCGCCCAGCGGCCCATCACGTACCAGGGTGTGTCGGTGCCGTCGGAGTAGGTGCCGTGCAGTTCGACCTGGATCCAGGTGCCGGCGGGGGTGTGCGCGTTCCAGGAGGCGATGGTCTCCGTCGCTGGGACCGAGAGCCGGTGGACGGGGGACGTCCAGGTCGCGTACTCCCAGGCGGCGGTCTTTCCCGTGTGCGGGTCCGTGTAGTCGACGCTGCCGAGGGCATCGCCGATGACGAGGCCGGGGCGCGGGCCCCCGACGGCCCGGGTGCCCCGGGCGGTGCCGCAGCGCCAGTCGGCCTCGGTGGTCCACGCGTGGTTGTCGACCGCTCGGGCCGGGCCTCGGTCCGTGTCGGCGGGCGCCTCGGCGTTGGCGGCGACCGCGGGGCTCGCGCCGCTCACGACGGCGGCGGCGACCGCGGCGGTCAGGACGGTTCTGCGGGACGGCTGTTCGGCTCTGCTCATGGGCGGAAGACCCCCGGGTGTTCCGAGTCGGGACAGATCCAATGGACGGCTGTGCGCCAACTATGGACGCGGAGAGCGTGCCCCTGCCAGCACTTCGGGCCGTGCCGCGCCCACGAATATTGGTATCGACCACTGGCATGACCAGGGACGGGAAGCCCAGCTCCCTAGAATGTCCCGGCGACCTGCGGCACCAGCCCACGACCTCCCGGGAACAGTCATGCACGACCTGGCCCACCGTCTGAGCCATCTGCCCCCGTCCTGCGGACCGGTCCGGCTCGTCGGTGTCGACGGGCACGCGGGGTCCGGGAAGTCCACGTTCGCCGAGCGGTTGGCCACGGCGCTGGGCGGTGCCCCCGTCCTGCACCTGGACGACCTCGCCGCCCACGACGAGCTGTTCGGTTGGACCGACCGGCTGCTGAACCAGGTGATCGTCCCCCTCGGCCGCGGCGAGAGCGCGCAGTACGCCCCCTACGACTGGCACACCCGCCGCTTCGGACCACCCCGCGCGCTGCCGCCCGCACCGGTGGTCCTGGTCGAGGGTGTCGGCGCCGGACGCCGGGCGGTGCGCCCGTTCCTCGCGCGGCTGCTGTGGATGGAGCTGCCCCAGGAGGAGGCCTGGACGCGGGGGCGACTGCGGGACGGGCCGGAGCAGCGGGACTTCTGGGACGGCTGGGTCGAGGCGGAGCGCGAACACTTCGCCAAAGACCCTTCGCGACCCCACGCGGACCTCCTGGTACGGCAGTTGAGCAAGGGGTACGAGGTGCTCGCGGGGCCCACCGTGACGATTGGACCGGACCACGGCGTCACGCACGGTGATGGACCGCCCGCAGTGTGCTGAACTTGTGAAGACCCTCCTGTGTGAAGTTGCCTGAGTACCCCAACTCGGCTTGACCCAGGGGCCGTACAGGTCTTACGTTCTGAATGTGCGGCCGTTCGAAGCCGCCCAGAGTCGCGAAGCCCCCGGTTGTTCCCCCGTGATCGGGGGCTTCGTTCTGCTCTCAGGCCCCTTTTCCGGCCGTCACGAGCCGTGATTTGCTCACCCTGGGTCACCGTCCTGAGTGCGCCCCATCTGCTCCCACCTCGTCAAACGGCCTTGCCCGCACCCTTCGGTGGGCGACTGCCCCGCAGGTACGATGCCCTGGGTGCGACCATCGGACGGCTGCTTCGCGCACCACGGCAACTCCCGTCCGCGGCACAGTGGTTCGACCCAGACTGCCGACGGGCGCCGGCCCGGCGGCGAATCAACGGGGGCACGGTTTGTGGGGGGACGTGATGGACTTCGGCACGCAGGGCTCCGAGGCCCCGGCCGACCTCGCGTGGCTGCGAGGTGTGGACGCCTACACGATGGGCGCTTATCCGCAGGCGGAGGAGGAGTTCCGCACCGCGGTCCGCATGGATCCCGGGATGGCCGACGGCTGGCTCGGACTGCACGCGCTGCGGGTCGACACCACGACCGCGCTGCTGCGGATGTACCGGCACCGCGAGCGCTTCGGAGAACAGCGCACCAGACACCGGCGGACGCTCAACTCCTGGTACTGGCTGGGCTGGTGGGTCCAGCCCGTGCTGGAGAGCCCGCGTGATCTGCTGCTCGCGCACGCCTCGCACTGGCTGGACGGCCGCCATGTCCCGGAGCTGGACCGGGCGTTGGCCGGACTGCCGCCCGTCGACACCGACCACCAAGTGCGCTTCCTGCATGCCTGCCGCGCCTATCTGGTCAAGGACTGGGAGCAGTTGGTCCGGCACACGGACCCGCTGATCAACGACCAACTCCTGGGCATCGAGGCCGGGTTGTTCGGCGGGATGGCCCGGGTCCGGCTGGAGATGTACGGCCAGGCCGAGCCCCTGCTCTCCGCCGCGCTGATGCGCTGCCGCAGCGAACAGCCCCAGCGCAAGGAACTGCGGTACTGGCTGGCGCGGGCCCACGAGGGCACCGGCCGCAGCGCCGCCGCGCTCCCCCTGTACCGGGCCGTGCACCGGGTCGACCCCGCGTTCATGGACACCTCGGCGCGGCTCGCCGCGATCACCGACTCCGACGGGTACGACGGCGCCGAGGACGTCAGCGACCTCGCGGCGATCAGGCTCTCCGGCGGACAGGACGCGCTGGAGGGTCCCGACGGGCTCGATCCGCTGTTCGGTGCCGAGGGGCGCGACCTGAAGCTGTCGGATCCCGGCCTGCCGCCGACCGGCCCGCTGCCCTCCGCGGCCGACTCGGTGCGCGAGAAGACCTCGGTGCCGATACCGCCGCTGCCCACCGGTCCCACCGACCCCGTCCTGCTGGAGGAGGCGCTCAACGAACTGGAGCGCATGGTGGGGCTGGAGCCGGTCAAGCGCCAAGTCAAGGCGCTGTCCGCCCAGTTGAACATGGCGCGGCTGCGCGCCGGGCAGGGCCTGCCGGTCCAGCCGCCGAAACGGCACTTCGTCTTCTCCGGACCCTCGGGCACCGGCAAGACCACCGTGGCCCGCATCCTCGGCCGGGTCTTCTACGCCCTCGGGCTGCTCGGCGGCGACCACCTCGTCGAGGCCCAGCGGGCGGACCTGGTCGGCGAGTACCTGGGCCAAACGGCCGTGAAGGCCAACGAGTTGATCGACTCCGCGATCGGCGGTGTCCTCTTCGTCGACGAGGCCTACTCGCTCTCCAACTCCGGTTACGGCAAGGGCGACGCGTACGGCGACGAGGCCTTACAGGTGCTGCTGAAGCGGGCCGAGGACAACCGCGACCACCTGGTGGTGATCCTGGCCGGCTACCCGGAGGGCATGGACCGTCTCCTCGCCGCGAACCCCGGGCTGTCCTCCCGCTTCACGACCCGCGTCGACTTCCCCTCGTACCGTCCCCTCGAACTCACCTCCATCGGCGAGGTGTTGGCGGCGGAGAACGGTGACGTGTGGGACGAGGAGGCGCTCGACGAGCTGCGCTCCATCGCCGGGCATGTGGTGGATCAGGGGTGGATCGACGAGTTGGGCAACGGGCGGTTCCTGCGGACCCTGTACGAGAAGAGCTGCGCGTACCGGGATCTGCGGCTGTCGGTGTATCCGGGGATGCTGTCGCGGGACGATCTGTCGACGTTGCGGCTGCCGGATCTGATGCAGGCGTACGGCGAGGTGCTGTCGGGGCGGGGACCGCAGGATCCGTCGCCGCTGTGACGACCGGGCCCCGGGGCCCCGCGCCCCGGTCGCTCAGCTCGCCAGCGCCTCCTTCTGGGCGCCGCTCGCGCGCGGTTCCGAGACCCTGACGTCCGGGGTGTCCCGGTGGGCCGGGTCGGTGACCTCGCCCACCAGGAGTTCCAGTACATCCTCCAGGGCGGCCAGGCCCAGCACCTTGCCGGACGCATCGGCCACCTGGGCCAGGTGGGTGGCGGCCCGGCGCATCACCGTGAGGGCGTCGTCCAGGGGAAGTTCGGACCGCAGGGTCGTCATGGGACGCCAGATCTGCTGCGGCACCGCCCGCTGGGACTCCTCCAGGTCGAGGACGTCCTTCACATGCAGGTAGCCCATGAAGGCGCCGGTCTCCGCCGCGATCGGGAAGCGGGAGTAGCCGGTGCGGGCGGTGAGCGCGACGATCTCGCCCGGGGTGACCGAGGGGCTGACCGTCACCAGGTCCTCCCGGCGCAGGAGCACGTCGGTGACCGGGCGGGAGCCCAACTCCAGTGCGTCCTCCAGGCGTTCCTGCTCCTCGGGGTCGAGGAGACCGGCCTGACCGGAGTCCTCCACCAGGCGGTTGAGCTGTTCGCTGGTGAAGACCGCCTCGACCTCGTCCTTGGGCTCGACGTGGAAGAGGCGCAGGATGCCCTGGGCGACGGCGCCGAGGGCCACGGTGATCGGCCGGCACACCCGGGCGAAGGCGACCAGGCCGGGGCTGAGCCACAGCGCGGCCTTCTCCGGCGCGGCCATCGCGAGGTTCTTCGGGACCATCTCGCCGATGACGAGGTGGAAGAAGACCACGGCGGCCAGCGCGAGGACGTATCCGAGGGGGTGGATCATTCCCTCGGGCAGGTGCATCCACTCGAAGACCGGCTCCAGCACATGCGCGACCGTCGGCTCGGCCACCGCGCCCAGGGTCAACGAGCAGACGGTGATGCCGAATTGGGCCGCGGCCATCATCTGCGGCAGCCGCTCCAGGCCGTAGAGGACCTGGCGGGCGCGGGTGGTGCCGAGGGGTTCGATCTGGCTGCGGCGGACGGAGACGAGGGCGAACTCGGCGCCGACGAAGAAGCCGTTGGCGAGCACCAGCAGGGCGGCGAACAGGAGTTGGAGGACGGTCATCGGGCCGCCTCCATGATGTTCACCGCGGGAGTCGTCCGCACGAGGCGGACCCGCTCGGCGCGATAGTGCCCGACCTGGCGCACCGACAGCCGCCAGCCGGGGAGTTCGGCCTTGTCGCCGGGGGCCGGGATCCGGCCGAGCAGATCGGCGACCAGTCCGGCGACGGTCTCGTACGGTCCTTCGGGCACGTCGAGGCCTATGCGCTGGAGGACGTCGACACGGCAACTGCCGTCGGCGTCCCAGGCGGGTTTCCCATCCTCGGGGGCCACGGGAGCGAGTTCGGGCAGGTCCTGGCCGTCGTGCTCGTCGCGGACCTCGCCGACGAGTTCCTCGACGATGTCCTCCAGGGTGACCACGCCCGCCGTGCCGCCGTACTCGTCGACGACGACGGCGATCGGCTGCTCGCTGCGCAGCCGGGCCAGCAGCGGCTGGACGGGCAGGGTCTCGGGGACCAGCACCGGGGACTTGGCGATGCTGGTGACCACGGTGTGCAGCCGGTCGTGCGCGGGCACGGCCAGCGCGTCCTTGAGGTGGACCATGCCGACGATCTCGTCGATCTTCTCCCGGTAGACGGGGAAGCGGGACAGTCCGGTGGCGCGGGTCAGGTTGACCACGTCCTCGGCGGTCGCCGAGGACTGGAGCGCGCTGACCTTCACGCGCGGGGTCATCACGTGCTGCGCGGTCAGCTCGCCCAGCGACAGCGTCCGTACGAAGAGGTCGGCGGTGTCCTGCTCCAGGGCGCCGGCCTGGGCCGAGTGCCGGGCGAGGGAGACCAGTTCGCCGGGGGTGCGGGCGGAGGCCAGCTCCTCGGCGGGCTCTACGCCCAAAGCGCGGACCAGCCGGTTGGCGACCGCGTTGAGCGCGGCGATCACCGGGCGGAACAGCCGGGCGAAGGTGTGCTGCGGGGCGGCGACGAAGCGCGCGACCTGCAAGGGCCGCGACACCGCCCAGTTCTTGGGCACGAGTTCGCCGATCACCATCTGCACGGCGGAGGCGAGCAGCATGCCGACGACCACGGCGACACCGGAGACGGCGCCCTCGGGGATGCCGATCGCGCTGAACGGGCCGTGCAGGAGTTGTGCCAGGGCCGGTTCGGCGAGCATGCCGACGACCAGGGAGGTGATGGTGATGCCGAGCTGGGTGCCGGAGAGCTGGAAGGACAGCTCCTTGAGCGACTCGACGACCGTGGCGGCCCGTCGGTCGCCCTCGGCCGCGGCCTTCTCGGCCTCGGGACGCTCCACGGTGACGAGCCCGAACTCGGCCGCGACGAAGAAGCCGTTGGCCAGAATCAGCAGGATCGCCGCTCCGAGGAGCAGCAAGGGGATGGTCATGCCGCCGCCTCGATATGTCGGGAGGGGGCGGCGCAGGTACTACAGGACGATCCGTCCATCGCTGGAGGGAGTCACTCCTCGGGTCGCAGGGTGCCTCTGAAGACAGGGGGGAGCATCGGTGGCGGAGGCGGGAACGAAAAACGCCACCGGGAACAGATTAATCAAGACATGGCGGTCTACGGCAGATCCCTCGTGGACCGGTCCTCGACGAGCGCCCGCAGAGTGCGCGCGTCGGCGATGGCCCGCTCCTTGGCGATGCCGGGCTGGATGCCCAGGACGGGCAGGCTGGTGCCGTCGCTGAGGTCGATGAACACCCAGGGGTCGCCGGGCCGCAGGTTCACCTGGAGGATCTCGGCCCACTCCACCCGGCGCCGGCTGGCGATGTTGACGACGGTGACCCCGGTCTCGTCGGCGACCACCTTCACCCGGGCGAGCACGGCCAGCACGGCGAAGAGGAGGGCACCGGTGAAGACGAAGCTGAGCTTCTCCCCCGGGCCGAGCTGCTCCAGCAGCAGGGCGACGGTCGTGATGACGACGAAGATCGCGATGCCCGCGGTGAGCAGCACGGCCCGGGTGCGGCCCGGCCGGAACGTGACCGGCAGGGCGGGGAGTTCGGACATGATCGGTGTGGTCCTCGGAGTGTTCCTCAGAGACGGCAGGCGTGGATGGCCGTCGTCAGGATGGCCCGGGCGCCGATGTCGTACAGGTCGTCCATGATCCGCTGCGCCTCCTTGGCGGGGACCATCGCGCGGACGGCGACCCAGCCTTCGTTGTGCAGCGGGGAGACGGTCGGGGACTCCAGGCCGGGGGTGAGCGCGACGGCCTTCTCCAACTGCTCGACCCGGCAGTCGTAGTCCATCATCACGTACGTCCGGGCGACCAGGACGCCCTGGAGGCGGCGCAGGAACTGCTGGACCTTGGGCTCCTCGACATCGGCGCCCTTGCGGCGGATGACGACGGCCTCCGACTTCATGATGGGCTCGCCGAAGACCTCAAGGCCCGCGTTACGCAGACTGGTGCCGGTCTCGACGACGTCCGCGATGACCTCGGCGACACCCAGCTCGATGGCGGTCTCCACGGCGCCGTCGAGGTGGACGACGGAGGCGTCGATGCCGTTGTCGGCCAGGTGCTTGGCGACGATGCCCTCGTACGAGGTGGCGACCGTCTTGCCCTTGAGGTCCTCCATGCTGCTCGCCGCGCCGGGCTTGGAGGCGAAGCGGAACGTGGAGCGGGCGAAGCCGAGCGGGAGGATCTCCTCCGCGGAGGCGGCGGAGTCGATGAGCAGGTCGCGGCCGGTGATGCCGATGTCGAGGCGGCCGGAGGAGACGTAGATCGCGATGTCGCGGGGGCGGAGGTAGAAGAACTCCACCTCGTTGACCGGGTCGACGATCCGCAGTTCCTTGGACTCCCGCCGCTGCTGGTAACCGGCCTCATGCAGCATGTCCGCCGCAGGTCCTGACAGGGAACCCTTGTTGGGGACGGCGATGCGCAGCATGAGGTCGGCTTCCTTTGCGTGAGATGTGCGGGTGGGGGTGTGGCTCAGAGGTGGGCGTAGACGTCGTCCAGCGAGATACCGCGGGCGACCATCATCACCTGGACGTGGTAGAGCAACTGCGAGATCTCCTCGGCAGCCGCGTCCTTGCCCTCGTACTCCGCGGCCATCCAGACCTCGGCGGCCTCTTCTACGACCTTCTTGCCGATGGCATGGACGCCCTTGCCGACCAGCTCTGCGGTGCGGGAAGTGGCGGGGTCGCCGGTGGCGGCCTTCTGCTGGAGCTCGGTGAACAGCTCCTCGAACGTCTTATTGGACATGGTGCTGCCCACCCTATTGCAAACAATCGTGGGCTTAACGCCACGGTTCAGATACTGAGCGGAGGGTGGCCGCCGTCGCGACCGCCGCCGTCACCGCCTCGTGCCCCTTGTCCTCGTTCGAGCCCGCGAGGCCGGCCCGGTCCAGGGCCTGCTCCTCGGTGTCGCAGGTCAGCACGCCCATGCCGACGGGGACGCCGGTCTCGACCGAGACCTGGGTGAGTCCCTGGACCACGCCCTGGCACACGTACTCGAAGTGCGGGGTGCCGCCCCGGATGACGACGCCGAGGGCGACGATCGCGTCGTAGCCCCGGCCCGCCAACACCTTTGCCACGACCGGGAGTTCCCAACTGCCGGGGACCCGGAGCAGGGTCGGCTCGTCGATCCCGAGGTCGTGCAGGGCGCGCAGGGTGCCGTCCACCAGACCGTCCATCACCTTTTCGTGCCACTGCGCCGCGATGACGGCGACCCGCAGGTCTCCGACGTTGCGTACGGACAGTTCCGGTGCGCCCTTGCCGCTCACGTACGTCTCTCCTCGTCGTTCTCTTGCTGGTTACTGGTTGCCGCAGGTGGACACGGGGGCCGCGTCCAGCCAGGGCAGGTCGTGTCCCATCCGGTCCCGCTTGGTGCGCAGGTAGGTGAGGTTGTGCTCGCCCGCGGTCACGGGCATCGGCTCCCGGCCGGTGACCTTGAGGCCGTGCCGGACGAGCGCGTCGGTCTTGTCGGGGTTGTTGGTCATCAGGCGCAGGCTGCGCACGCCGAGGTCCTCCAGGATCTGCGCGCCGGCGCCGTAGTCCCGGGCGTCGGCGGGCAGGCCGAGTTCGAGGTTGGCGTCGAGAGTGTCCCGGCCGCGCTCCTGGAGTTCGTACGCCCGGAGCTTGGAGAGCAGGCCGATGCCGCGCCCCTCGTGGCCGCGCAGGTAGACGACGACTCCCCTGCCCTCCTCCTGGATGCGCTCCAGGGAGGCCTCCAACTGGGGGCCGCAGTCGCAGCGCAGGGAGCGGAAGACGTCGCCGGTGAGGCATTCGGAGTGGACGCGGACCAGGACGTCCTCGCCGTCGCCGATGTCGCCGTGGACGAGGGCGACGTGCTCGACGCCGTCGACGGTGGAGCGGTAGCCGTAGGCCGTGAACTGGCCGTGGCGGGTGGGGAGTCGGACCTCGGCCTCGCGGCGGACGGTGGGTTCGGCGGTCTGCCGGTAGGCGATCAGGTCCTCGATGGAGATGATCGTCAGGCCGTGCTTGCGGGCGAACGGGATCAGTTCGGGGAGGCGGAGCATCCGGCCGTCCTCGCCGGCGATCTCGACGATCGCGCCGGCCGGGCGCAGGCCCGCGAGGCGGGCGAGGTCGACGGCGGCCTCGGTGTGGCCGTTGCGCACCAGCACGCCGCCGGAGCGGGCGCGCAGCGGGAAGATGTGGCCGGGGCGGACCAGGTCGCCGGGTTCGGCGGTGCCGCTCGCGAGGAGCTGAAGCGTGGTCGCGCGGTCGGAGGCCGAGATACCGGTGGTCACACCGTGCACGGCGGACGCGTCCACGGAAACGGTGAACGCGGTCTTCATGGACTCGGTGTTGTCCTCGACCATCTGCGGGAGCCGGAGCCGGTCCAGTTCCTCGCCCTCCATGGGGGCGCAGATCAGGCCGCGGCACTCGCTCATCATGAACGCGATGATCTCGGGGGTCGCCTTCTCGGCGGCGATGACGAGGTCGCCCTCGTTCTCGCGGTCCTCGTCGTCGACGACCACGACCGGGCGGCCGGCCGCGATGTCGGCGATGGCCTGCTCGACCGGGTCGAGCGAGAAGTCCTCGAAACCGTCGGTGCTGTACAGGATCGGTGCCGCTGTCATGCCGGCGCTCCTTCCAGGACGGGCTGCGGGGCCTTGCGGGAGCGCAGCCACCAGTCGCGCATGCCCCACAGGACGAGCGCGCCGTAGATGACGTAGACGAAGCCGGAGAACGCGAAGCCGTTGGCGAAGTTGAGGGGGACGCCGACGAGGTCGACGAGGAGCCAGGCGAACCAGAACTCGACCATCCCGCGGGCCTGGGCGTACATGGCGACGACGGTGCCGACGAATATGTAGGCGTCGGGCCAGGGGTCCCAGGAGAGCGACGGGTACGCCTTGAAGAGGACGGCGACCGCGACCGTGCCGACGGCGGCGGCGCCGACCAGGACGGCGCGCTCGCGCCAGGTGGCGAAGCGGGGGGTGATGTGGCCGTCGGCGGAGCCGCCCTGCCCGCGGTTCCACTGCCACCAGCCGTAGACCGCGACGACCATGACGACGACCTGCTTGCCGGCGCTGCCGGAGAGGTGGGCGGTGGCGAAGGCGGCGAACAGGATCACGCCGGAGACGAACTGGGTGGGCCAGCTCCAGATGGAGCGGCGCCAGCCCAGGGCGAGGGCGATGAGACCGACGACGTTGCCGATCATGTCCGACCACTTGATGTGCTGGCCGAACATGACGAAAGCCTCGGAGTTGAGCCAGTTCACTTGTCCGCCCCCTGCGCGCCCATGAGCCGCTCGACGTACTTGGCGATGACGTCGACTTCGAGGTTGACCGGGTCGCCGGGCTGCTTGAGACCGAGTGTGGTCAGGCCGAGCGTGGTGGGGATGAGGCTGACGGTGAAGAAGTCGGGGCCGGCGTCGACGACGGTGAGACTGATGCCGTCGACGGTGATGGAGCCCTTCTCCACGACGTAGCGCGTGAGGTCGGCGGGGAGCGAGATCTTGACGATCTCCCAGTTCTCGGACGGCTTGCGCTCCAACACCGCGCCGGTGCCGTCGACATGACCCTGCACGATGTGTCCGCCGAGGCGGGCGCCGAGGGCCATGGGGCGTTCGAGGTTGACGCGGGAGCCGACGGCGAGGGCGCCGAGGCTGGAGCGGTTCAGGGTCTCGGCCATGACGTCGGCGGTGAACTCGTCACCCTCGTGCTCGACGACGGTGAGACAGACGCCGTTCACGGCGATGGAGTCGCCGTGCTTCGCGCCCTCGGTGACGATGGGTCCGCGCAGCCGAAAGCGGGAGGCGTCGTCGAGACTCTCGACGGCGGTGACCTCACCCAGCTCTTCGACGATTCCGGTGAACACTTCCCGGGTCCTCCTGCCACATCGGGGCACGGACTCCGGGGCCTGTCGAAGACGACAGAATGAAACGAACGGAAGCACCGGGAACGACGCCGGACAGAACCCGTCCACGCAGGACGGGCCGATACGGCGGCGCGCACGAATGCCCGCCCGCCGCGCACTGCCTCCCATCCGGACTTTAACCGTCGGTCCAGGAATTTCACCTGGTCAACCGGCCGCTGGAAGCGGACGGGTCGCGGACTGTAACCGCCGGTTCGGACTTTCACCGACCCCGGAGTGCGCTGCTTCTGGTACACGGCAAGTGTGCCACGCCCGGCAAGGGTCCATCCAGGTGAACGGTGTGGGCTGGCTCACAGAGAGTGCCGATGGACTTCTCAACCGGCCCTCACCTGCTGGATCATTTGGTCTAGTCCTTTTCGGATCTCCCTGGTCCGGTCCGGCGGTGGTGACGACGGCCCTTGCCCACCGCCGGGCCTCTCAGCCGAACAGCTCGTCCTGCGCGCCGTCCTGTGCGGTGAGCAGCGCACCGCGCAGCACGGCGGCGCCACCGAGGACGCTGGGGCGCACCTCCGCGGGCAGGGGTGACATCCGGCCGATGCGTTCGGCGACCCGCACGGCGAGTTCGTCACCGCCGGCCTGTCCGACCTCGCCGCCGAGGACCACGCATCCGGGGTCCAGCAGCGCCACGACGGAGGCGACACCGAGGGCGACGCGGTCGGCGAGGGCGTCCAGGAAGCGGGTGGCGACGGTACGTTCCGGGCCGGCCACCTCCGTCACCGCCCACCGCACCGCCTCAGCCGCTCCCCCGGCACCCAACACCCCGTGTTCCCGGGCCAGTTCGAGCACCGCGCCGGCCCCCGCCAGCGAGTGAAAACCTCCCTCGCAGTCCGTTGCCGAGGGAAGCCCCCGCGTGCCCGGCACCGGGAGGAAGCCCAGTTCGCCCGCACCGCCCGACGCGCCTCGGCGCAACGTCCCGTCCAGGACGATCGCGGCACCGATGCCCATACCCAGCCAGACGAGGACGAAGGTGTCCCGGTCGCGGGCCGCGCCGTCGCGCTGTTCCGCGAGGGCCGCGAGGTTGGTCTCGTTCTCCACGACGACTCGGGCGTCGGGGAGCCGTTCCTGGAGCGCGGCCACCAGGCGGCGGTGCCACTCGGGCAGGCCCGTGGTGTCGCGCAGTTCACCGGTGGCCGGGTCGATGAGGCCGGGGGCGCCGATGCCGACCGTGTGCAGATGCTCCGCGCCCGCCTCCTTCGCGGCCCGCTCCACCAGCGCCACGGCCTGCTCGACGGCCGGGCCGGTGCCCGAGTCGCCGTCGATCGGCACGGACGCCTCCGCGAGCACCCGGCCGACCAGGTCGGAGACGAGGACGGAGACGCCCTCCATGCGGACGTCCAGGGCGGCGAGGTGGGCGCGGTTGGCGACGATGCCGTACAACCGGGCGTTCGGGCCGCGCCGTTGCTCCCCGGACTCGCCGACCATCTCGATCAGTCCGGAGGCCGTGAGGCGTTCGACGAGGTCGGCGACGGTGGGCCGGGACAGTCCGGTGAGCTGCTTCAACTGCCCTGCGGTCAGCGGGCCTTCGTGCTGGAGCAGCCTCAGGGCGAGCCGGTCGTTGATGGCCCGGGCGGTGCTCGGGGATGCGGGCATGCCGGGAATCCTCCCAGATCGAGGGGGTGCGGCGGGCGGCCGGTAATTCTCTATCTATCAGGCAGGGTTCCTGATAGTTTACGCGACGCGAGTGAGGATGGGGACGTGAAGAGCGCTGGAGGGACCGGACGATGAGCGAAGTGGTCTACGACCGACACGAGGTGAAGCGCGCCCGGTACGCCGTGGCGGCCGTCTTCGCCGTGCACGGCGCGGTGACCGGCTCGTTCGCGACCCGGGTGCCGTGGATCCAGGAGCATGCCCATGTCGGCGCGGGCTGGCTCGGTTTCGCCCTGGCCTTCACGGCGTTCGGCGCCTCCTGTTCGATGCCACTGGCCGGTCGGATCACCCACCGCTTCGGCAGCCGTGCGACGCTGCGCGGTCTTATCGCGCTGTGGACGATGTCCCTCGTCCTGCCGTCCCTCGCGCCGAACCTGGTCACCTTGTGCCTGGCGATGTTCACCTACGGCGCGAGCGCGGGTATGGCCGACGTCGCCATGAACGCGCTGGGCGTCGAGATCGAGCGACTGCTCGGCAAGTCGATCATCTCCGGACTGCACGGCATGTGGAGCGCGGGCGCCCTGATCGGCTCGGCGGGCGGCACCCTCGCCGCGCATCTCGGTTCGGACGCTCGCGTGCATCACGTCATCGCCGCGGCGACCCTCACCGTGCTCGGCGTGGCCGCCTGCCGCTGGGTGCTCGACCTGAGGCCGGGGTCGGAGGAGGAGCCGCCGCCCCGGTTCACGCTGCCGCCCAGGTCGGCGCTGCTCATCGGCACAGTGGGCTTCTGCGCGGTGTTCGCGGAGGGGGCGAGCCTGGACTGGTCGGCGGTGTTCCTGCGGGACCAGTTGGACACGTCGGCCGGGCTCGCGGCGGCCTCGACGACCGGCTTCATGTTGACGATGGCGGTGGCCCGGCTGGTCGGCGACGGTGTGGTGAACCGCTTCGGCTCGGTGCGGACGGTGCGCGCGGGCGGTGTGCTTGCCGTGGTCGGCGGACTGCTGATCGTGTTGGCGGACAGCCCGGGGCTGGCGATGACCGGCTTCGGGCTGCTCGGTCTGGGCATCGCGGTGGTCGTGCCGCTCTGCTTCGCGGCGGCGGGGCGCAGCGGGCCGAACCCGAGCCAGGCCATCGCGGGCGTGGCGACGATCACCTACACCTCGGGGCTGGTCGCACCGAGCCTGATCGGCGGGGTGGCGCAGGCGACCAGCCTGGTGGTGTCGTTCTGCCTGGTGACAGCGCTGGCCGGCGGCCTCGCGGTCTTCGCGGGCGTGCTGCGCGCCGGGGACCGGGACCGTCCGAAGGTCAGCGCGCCGACGGCGGTAGTGCCGGACCGGCAGCTCTGAACTCCTCGGGCCGGCGCGCGTATCGAGCGGGTCCAGCCAGCGGCGGGCGGAGTACGGGCCCGAGCCGGTGACCGGGGCCTGAGAGCCGATCGACAGTTCCTTCACCGCGTCGCAGGCGTCCCCGGCACCGGCCCGTACGCCGTCGAGGCGGCCGGCGGAGCTCCCGAGCAGTGCCGGCGCTGTGGGGACGCCCCATGCCCGGCGGCCGCTCGGGAACCCCTGTCGGGCGGCCCAGTCGGACCGGCCGGTGGCGTGCGGTCACCCGGCGATGGAGTCCAGTTGCTCGGCCGCCGGGCGCAGGGACCACAGGTCACCGCCGGGCGGGGTCTCCAGTTTCGGTACGGCTGCCCTGGCCCTTGGGTCGCCCGCGTCGGCCGCCGCGTGGACGATGTCGCTCGCCGCGTAGCGGTGGAACTCCAGCTCCGGATGCGACCATGCGGCGGCCCCGGTCGCGGCGGGCAGCAGATAGTCCACGGCCTTCAACAGGCCCTGGCCGTCCGGGCCTTGGTAGGTCCACAGGTTCACGCCGACATGTCGGCCGATGGCCGCGAGCCGGGTGTACGCGACCAGGTCGAAGGTCGAGTAGTGCCAACTCCGGGTCCGCGCCAGCTCTTGCGGCTGGCTGCCGTCGCCCGCGATCTGGGGGTCGATGCGTTGGGCGCGGGCGTCGAGCACCGTGCGCCGGGCCAGCGCCTTGTCGCCGGTCGCGTAGGCGAGGGCGGCGAGTTGCATGTCGTAGAAGGTGCCGTGGTTGTTGGCGGCGGCGCCCTCCTCCCTGCCGAAGGCGCTGTTCTTCAGCCAGTTGAGGAAGTCGGAGTTCCACCGGGCCATCGCCGTGCGGTCGGTTTTCGTCCAGCCGGGGGCGCCGGTGCCGAGGATGGCGACGGCGTCGACGACGCTGGTGTACGACTGGGAGAAGTCGATGATGCCGATGGCGCGGCCGTCGTACTTGCAGGGGATGAACTGGGCGTGGTTCAGGTTGGGGTTCATCCTCGTGGCCGGGTCGAGGAACCAGGTACGCAGGACCTGGTCGGCCTTGTGCGCGTAGCGCTGGTCGCCGGTGTAGTACCAGGCGAGCGCGAGGTCGTACGTCGAGTCGAAGACCTTCTCCACGTCCTGGCGGTCGGTTCCCGTGTCGACCTCGGGGTTGCGCTGTCCGTCGCGCTGGACGTACGGGCAGCCCCAGGGGTTGTCGGCGGTCGGGGTGGTCGTCGGCCACCAGTAGGGGGCCTGGCTCAGGTAGTCGTGAACGTCGCCGCCGGGGGCGGGCTTTGGTTTGTCCACGACCGTCCAGGGGCCCTGGTGCAGCCAGTTGTCGGCTCGGGTCGTCAAGTTCCTTAGGGTCCGGCGTAGTTGGGGGTCTCCTCGGTCCAGGCGGAGCTTGGTCTGCTGGAGGCGGGCGCCGTCGAGGACAGCGGTGTCGGGGGCGGCCGGCACCGGGCGCGCGGCGGCGGAGGGGACGAACACGGCTGTCAGTACGGCCACGGCCGCGAGAAGAACACCGAGGCGGGGTCTGGCATTCATACAGCGACTCCAATCATGGATATGAACGCAGTTCATGAATGGAACCGTGCGAGCGTAGGACCATGCCGCAGCCGTGACAATGGTCCGGACCGGATTCACGTACAGAGATGAGAGTCAGCGCGCCAAGTCATAGGCGTACGACGCCGTGAACGCACCGGCGGCGCCCTTGCAGCCGTCCGACTCCCCCGGCAGCTTGACCCAGAGATAGCCGTCGATCCGCGCCTCCCCGGTGTTCAGGGTTGGCGCCCGGCCGATCTTCCGGCCCGTCGGGTCGCACCACTGGCCGTCGGCCGGGGCGCCGTTGCCGTTGCGGCTGGTGTCGACGACGGCGCCGAGACCCGCCGGGCCGCCGAGGGCGTCGAGAACCTGGCGGTCGTAGGCGATCTCGGCCGAAGTGCCGTTGAAATTGGAGACGTTGCTGAAGATTCCGTCGGACGACTCGGCGGAGGCCGCACCCGCCTGCCTGAGCAGGGCCGCCTGTTGCGCGGCCGGGTTCCAGTCGGAGTGGCCGGCGTCGTAGTACACGCGCGCCTTCGGGTCGGCGGCCTTCAGGACCCGGCCCGCACGGGCCAACGCGGCGAAACGGTCGGCGCGTTGGGCGTCGGAGAGGCAGTCGGTCTGGGCCACGGAGTCGGGCTCCAGGATCACCACGACCTCGCCGGAACCCAGCCCCGCCGCGAAGTCGTCGATCCAGCCGTCGTACGCGGCGAAGTCAGGCGCCCCGCCCTCGGACGCCCCGCCGCAGTCGCGCTCCGGGATCGCGTACGGCACGACGACCGGCACCCGGCCCCGCGCGGCGGCGCCCGAAGTGACCGCGCGGACCCGGGAGGTGATCGTCGAGGGCGTGAAGTCGGCGAACCACACCGCCGCCGGCTCGTCGGCGATCCGGGACGCTATGACGTCGGTACGCGGGTCGTCGGGGTGGGCGCGGACCCAGTCGAGGACCTGGGAGTCGGGGTGGCGGTAGAGGCGGGGTGAGGCGGTGGCGGTCGGCTGCGACTTCCGCCCGGAGGGCGCGGCTGTCCTCTTCGGCCGGGCGGACGACGAACTCTCCTTCACGGAAGGTGAGTTCGACAGCGCCGGCACATCGGGCATTGGCAGCAGGAGCGTCGCGTCGCTCGCCTCCGGCCGGGC
This sequence comes from Streptomyces sp. NPDC005492, assembly GCF_040605995.1. NCBI lineage: Bacteria > Bacillati > Actinomycetota > Actinomycetes > Kitasatosporales > Streptomycetaceae > Streptomyces > Streptomyces sp. NPDC005492. Next base: position 50,876 of record NZ_JBEXDX010000041.1, on the reverse strand, counting down.
CCGGTCCGTGCCGCGCCCCTCGTCCAGGACCCTGAGCGTCCCGGTCGCGATGCCGATCGCCACGACTACCGACGCGGCCAGGATCAGCACACTCCGCCGGGCGATCGGCCTCCGCCGCCGGCCACGCGAACCCGACACACCGCCCCCTCGCGCCGAACCGTTCCCCCGTTCTGGGGAAGTGTCGGGCCCGGCGGCACCTCGGTCAGCGTAGGACTGGGACGCTGCCCCCATGGGGCAATTGGCACACTTCGGCACACCCGTGGACATCGTCGTCTCCCGGCTGCGCGCGCTCGACGAGGAACTGCCCGCGCGGGACGGGGTCGCGGTGTTCAACCGGGTCTACCTCGCCGTCACGGAAGCGGTCGACCGGCGCATCGACGCAGGCCGGTTCGACGACACCCGGGCCGCCGTCACGCTGGACGTACGGTTCGCGGAGCGCTATCTCGCCGCCGTGGACGCGGTGGCCAACGGGCGGCGTCCGCCCGCCTGTTGGCGGCCGCTGTTCCAACTGCGCGGTCATCCGGGTGTACGACCGCTGCAGTTCGCCCTGTCGGGCATCAACGCGCACATCGGTCACGATCTCGCGCTCGCCGTCGTGGACGCCTGTCGTACGCTTGACTGCGAACCCGCCGAACTGGAGGACGAGTTCGACCGCGTGGGCGATCTCCTCGACTCGCTGGAGGAGCGCATCCGCGAGGATCTGATGCCGGGTCCCGACCTGTTCCAGATCGCCGATCCACTCACCCATCTGCTCGGCTCGTGGAGTCTGGAGCGCGCCAGGGAGGCGACCTGGACGGCGGCGCGGGCCCTGTGGGCGCTGCGCGGACTGCCGGATGTCGCCGCGGAGTTCACCGAGCGGCTGGACGCGGCGGTGGGGCTCGCGGGCCGCATGATGCTGACGCCGCTGCCCGACTGATCCGTTCAACTCCCGTGCCGACGTTGTACGTTCGGTGGCGAGATCCCCAAGCCGCTCGGGCGAAGGAGCACAGGGCATGACGACCCCTCTCGGACTCGGCCTCCCCCAGATGCACTGGTACGACATCGGCAAGGACGTGCCCACCGTGGCCCGCGCCGCCGAGCGGATCGGCTTCGAGAGTCTGTGGGTGTACGAGCGCGCCCTGTACCCGGAGCCCGCGACCCAGGGTCTGTACGGCATGCCCGGCGTGCCCTGGCCGGACAACTACCGCAGTGTGGCCGAGCCGTTGGTCACTCTCACGCTCGCCGCCGCGGCCACCGAGCGGGCCCGGCTCGGCACCAGTGTGCTGGTGGCACCGCTGCACGTACCGTTCCAACTGGCCAAGGCCCTGGCGTCGTTGGACGCGGCGAGTGGCGGCCGGGTGGTCGCGGGGCTCGGTACCGGCTGGTCGCACGACGAGTACGCGGCGGCGTCGGTCCGGCCGTTCGAGGAGCGCGGCCAGGTCCTGGACGAGCTGATCGAGGTGTGCCGGGCCGTGTGGGGTCCCGACCCGGTGTCGTACGACGGCCGGTTGACGAAGATCGCGTCGGCCGTGGTCGGCCCCAAGCCCGCCCGACCCGTCCCGATCCTGCTCGCGGCGAGCAGCGGGAAGGCCCGGCGACGGCTGGTCGACCACGCCGACGGATGGATGCCGGTCGGCCTGGGCGCCGAGACGCTCGCCGCACAGTGGCGCGAGCTGCGGGAACTGGCCGCCGAGCGCGGACGCACGGAGCCGATCCGGACCGTGCTGCGCACCAACCCCCGCTACACCGCCAAGCCCTACGCCGGCCCCGACCGCCGTCCCTTCCACGGCAACGTCGATCAGATCGTCGAGGATCTCGCCGCGCACGTCGAGGTCGGCCTCGACGAGATCCTCGTGGACCTGCAGAGCGGCACCCGGGACGCGCGGGAGCTGACGGACGTCGCCGCCGAGGTGTACGAGAAGGCGCGGGCGGCCGGGGTCTGAACCCGCTCTAGTCCTCGGGCAGTTCGACCGGCGCGATGTCGTCGTAGACGTCCCCCGGCCCGGGGTTGGTCGGGTCGGTCGTGCCGCCGAGCTGGTGCATGACGCCCCAGACAGCGTTCAGGGCGGTCTGGACGGCGCCCTCGGCCCAGCCGGCCGTCCAGGAGATGTCGTCGCCCGCGAGGAAGATGCCGCGCTTGTCCTCGGGCAGCCGGTCCTGCATGAAGTGGGTGAACAGGCGCCGCTGGTAGCGGTAGTGGCCGGGCAGGTTGGCCTTGAACGCGCCCATGAAATAAGGCTCGTTCTCCCAGGAGACGGTCACCGGGTTGCCGATGACGTGCTTCCTGATGTCGACGTTCGGGTAGATCTCGCCGAGCGACTTCAGCATGACCTCCATGCGCTCGTTCGCGGACAGCGGCAGCCACTTGAGGCTGTCGTCGCACCAGGTGTACGAGAGGCAGATGACGGCGGGCTTGTCCGGGCCGTCGTCGAGGAGGTAAGTCCCGCGCGTCATACGGTCGGTGAGGGTCATCGACATGACGTCCCGGCCCGTCTGCTCGTCCTTGTCGAGCCAGAACGGCCGGTCGACGGGGACGAAGAGCTTCGAGCTCTCCATGTAGTGGGTGCGCTCGATCGCCGTCCAGTGGTCGATCGGGAAGAGCGAGTCGTCGCAGGCGATCTTGGAGAGCAGCATCCAGGACTGGGCGGTGAAGATCGCCGACCGGTAGGTGCGGATGTCGCCGTTCGCGTCCGTCACCGTGATCCGGTTGCCGGCGGTGCGGTGCAGCCGGGTCACGGCGGGGCGGGGTTCGCCGTTCACGTGCAGGGACGCCAGCGAGGTGCCGTAGGGCCAGTGGACGATCTTCTGCGGCTCGCGGTCCCAGAGCCTGAGCGGGAGTTGCTGGGAGCCGCCGACGATGCCGCGGTGGTGGTCGTCGGCCTCGGTGTAGACGACGCGCAGGATCTCCAGGATGGAGTTCGGGAAGTCGGTGTCCCAGCCGCCGGTGCCGAAGCCGACCTGGCCGAAGATCTCGCGGTGCCGGAAGGACTTGAAGGACGCGGAGTCGCAGAGGAAGCCGTAGAAGGTCTGGTTGTCGAGCTTCTCGACGAGCTTCGACCAGATCTCGCGGATGCGCGGGATGTCGCGCTCGCGCATGGCCCGGTTCATGTCGGAGAAGTCGGCGCCCTCTTCGAGGCAGGCGTTCCAGGCGTGCATCACGTCGCGGTAGACCTGCGGGAGGTCGTCGACGGTGGTCGCGTAGTGGGACTCGCCCTTGAGGTCGACGACGGTCGAAGGGGTCGCCTCCGCAAGGGGGTTGGGGAACGGCCGGGTCTCAAGACCGACCAGGTCGATGTAGTGCTGGAGGGCGGTGGAGGAGGGCGGGAAGCGCATCGCGCCCATCTCGGCGGTGAGTTCCTCGGTGCCGGGGCCGTCGAAGCCCACGGTCCGCAACCGGCCCCCGATCTGGTCGGCCTCGTAGACGACAGGCTTGAGGCCCATCTTCATCAGCTCGTAGGCGGCCACGATGCCGGACAACCCGCCGCCGATCACCGCGACTTCGGTGCCGTGCTCGGTCGCGGGTATCTGGCCGAGGCCCGCCGGGTGGGCGAGGAAGTCGTCGTAGGCGTAGGGGAAGTCCGGCCCGAACATGGTGATCGGCGGCTGCCGCTCGTCGGCGTGCTGGACGGCGTTGGGCACCGTGGACGTCATGGGGTACGGACTCCTTGCGAAAAAACAGGGCCAACGGGGCTGCGGGGAGGGGATCAGGCGAGGGAGCCGTAGAGACCGGGGCGGCGGTCCTTCAGATACGGGTTCGCCGCACGGGAGTTGGCCAGGAACTCGGCGTCGATGTCGGAGAGGAGGAGTTCCTCGCCGCGGCCGGCCCGGGTGCGGGCGACTCCGTCGGGGCCGGCGAGCGTGGAGAGGCCGAAGAAGTCGAACTCCCCTTCCTGGCCGGTGCGGTTGATGTACGCCACGTAGAACTGGTTCTCCCAGGCCCGCACCGGGACCAGGGACTCGGCGACGAACTGGAACGGGTGCATGTTCGCCGTCGGGACGAGGAGCAGGTCGGTGCCGGCGAGGGCGTGGGCGCGGACCGGCTCCGGGAACTCGACGTCGTAGCAGATCATCAGGCCGACCCGCAGACCGTCCAACTCGGCCTGGACGACCGGCTGTTCACCCGGGGTGAAGTGGGCGCGCTCGAAGTCGCCGAAGAGGTGGGTCTTGCGGTAGTTGGCGAGGCGGGTGCCGTCGCCGGAGATCAACTGGGCCGAGTTGTGGACGACGTCGCCGTCGCGCTCCGGGTAGCCGTAGGCGATGGCGAGTCCGTGGCGGGTGGCGATCTCGGCGATCGTCTGCGCGGAGTCACCGTCGGCGGGCTCGGCGAGACGGCCGACGCCGTCGCCGATCGCGTATCCGGTGAGGAACATCTCCGGCGCGGCCAACAGCCCGGCGCCACCCGCCGCGGCCCGGCCCGCGGCCTCGTCGAGGACCTTGAGGTTCTCGACGACGGAGCCGGGGCGGCCGGAGCTCTGGAGCAGGGCGGTGCGCATATGTGTTCCTCACCGGGACGAAATGGCTGACGAGCCACCTGTCGGGGGCCACCTCGACGGTACGACCGAGGGCCTGGACCGGACAAGAAGCAGCCGTTGCGCGCCGGTGAGCGGATCGTTGCGTGTGGGCGGGGCAGGACGGCGATTCGTTGCGTGCGCTGCCGGTCCTCGGGGCGTGGGGCGTAGCGAGGGCCCGAATATCGGCGGCATGGTCCGAGTACTGGCCGCATGGCCCCGGGGGGGCTAGCCGGAAACCACCGGCCTCCCGACACGACCGCTCCGCCCGGGCCAAGGCGACCACCCGCTGCCCGCCTCACCTCACCTCACACCCGGCACCCCGAACACCGTAAGAACCGCCGCATGATCCGAAGGCCAACAGTTCCCCGACACCTCGGGCCACGGGCTCGGGGTCCCGGTGACGAAGGTGCGGGAGTCGAGCACCGTCAGGTCTCGGTGCAGGACGTAGTCGATGCGGTCCTGGGGTTCGGGGCGGCCGCTGCCGTCCTCGTGGACGGGGTGGATGGGCGACCAGGTGTGGCCGGGGGCCGTGGTCGGGTCCGGGTGGGTTTCGCGGTAGCTGTCGCGTAGGCCCGCGGCGGCCGCCGCCCTCGTCACCGGCCACTCGACGTCCGGCCAGTCCAGGTGTGAGGGGCTGTTGAAGTCGCCGACCAGGATGACGGGGACGCCGTCCTCGGCCACCTCCGCGATGCGGGTCAAGGTGTCTCGCATCTGGGCCAGCCGCACCTTCTCGTGGACGATCAGGTCGGTGGCCGGGAGCCCATCGAAGGCGGATTCGTAGGGGCCGTAGGGCGTGTAGTCGAGGTGGCAGGTCCATACGTCGATCTCGCGGCCCCGCCCGACGGCGATCCGTACGCCTGCCGCTCCGTAGAAGCCGACGTCCGGGTCGCCGAAGCGGGCGGTGATCGGGTGGCGGCTGATGATGCCAAGGTTCTCGCCCGCCCGGTGGTGGTGCCAGCCGAGAGCCTCGGCCAGTTCCTGGGTCGCGGTGCCGGCCGTCTCCTGGAGGCCGACCACGTCCGCGCCGGTCTCCGCGATGGCCTTGAGCTGCTTGGTGCGGTGGTCGTCGACCTTGCTGCCGCCGAGCCAGAGGTTCCAGGTCAACACGCGTAGGTCGGGTGCATCGTGCGTCCCCGGTGTCACCATGGCGCGTAGGTCCGCCGGGGTCACTCCGGCCAGGCTCGCCCGTACCGTGCGGCCGGGGGCCTCGTCGATCGGCGCCAGCGACGGGACCGCGAGGACCGCGCAGCCGGCCGCCTCGGCGGAACTGACGCCGGTCTGGGTGTCCTCGACGGCCACGCAGGCGGCGGGGTCGACGCCGAGGGCGCGGCAGGCGGCAAGGTAGGGGTCGGGGGCGGGCTTGGTGGGCCCGGTGTCGTCGGCGGTGACGGAGACCGCGAAGCGGCTCGCGCCGAGCGCGTCGAGGACGGTGTCGGCGACCGCGCGGGGGGACGCGGTGACGAGGGCCGTGGGGACGCCGTCGCGGGCGAGGGCGTCGAGGAGGTCGAGCGCGCCGGGTCGGGGCACGATGCCGGTGCGGACGCGGGTGGCGAACTCCCGGTGCAGAGCGGCGGCGAGGTCCGCCGCCGATGCGCCCGTGGTCGTGGCGAGCCAGCCGGCGGTGTGCTCGACCGGGCGGCCGAGCACCTCCGGCTGGTCCGCGTCGGTCAGGGACCTGCCCGCGACCTGCTCCACCGCCTCCCACCACAGCCGCTCGGTGTCGACGAGCGTCCCGTCCATGTCGAACAGGACGGCCTGGAGCGGGAGTTGGGTGTGGGGGGTCACGTTTCTCTCTTTCAGTACGGGCACTGCGGGCGACTACCGCCCTACGGGTTGATGCGTTCTGCCACGAGTACCGGGCGCTCCGGCAGCGACACCTGTACGGCGACGCCTGCGCCCAGACCCGCGGCCTCGTGCGTGGGCAGGTCGGCCTTGACCTCGGTGGAGTCGGCGAGTTGCACGGTGAGGCGGACGACCGCGCCGAGGAAGGCGGTGCCGACGACCCGCGCATCACCCGAGGAGTCGGCGCGCACGTCGATCGCCTCGGGGCGGACGAGCACGTCCACGTCCGGTCCGGCCGGGGCCTCGCCGTCGACGGGCAGTCGCTGGCCGAGTACCTCGACGACCCCGTCCGTGAGCCGTCCCGGGAGCCGGCTCATCGTGCCGACGAACTCGGCGACGAACGCGGTCGCGGGCCGGCCGTACAACTCGGCCGGGGCGGCGCACTGTTCGAGTTTTCCGGCACGCATCACGGCGACCCGGTCGGCGATGGACAGCGCCTCTTCCTGATCGTGTGTCACGAAGAGGGTGGTGATGCCGAGTTCCTGCTGGAGGCGGCGGATCTCCTCGCGCAGGGAGAGTCGCACCTTGGCGTCGAGCGCCGACAACGGCTCGTCGAGTAGCAGGACACGCGGGCGCAGGGCGAGCGCGCGGGCCAGCGCAATGCGCTGCTGCTGGCCGCCGGAGAGCTGGTGCGGGAAGCGCTCACCCTTGTCGCCGAGCCCGACGAGGTCGAGCAACTCGGCCGCACGGGCCCGCCGTTCGGCCGTACGGACCTTGCGCATGCGCAGTCCGAAGGCGACGTTGTCGAGCGCGTTGAGATGCGGGAAGAGGCTGTACGACTGGAAGACCATCCCGGCGTCGCGACGGTGCGCGGGCACATCGGTGACGTCCTGGCCGTCGACCAACACCTCGCCCGAGGTGGGGTGTTCGAAGCCGGCGAGCATGCGCAGCGCGGTGGTCTTGCCGCAGCCGGAGGGGCCGAGCAGGGCCAGGAACTCGCCGGGACGGACGGTCAGGTCGAGTCCGTCGAGGGCGACCGTCAGCCCGAACTCCCGGCGCAGGCCGCGGAATTCGACGGTGGCGGCCTTCTCGGCGGTGGTCTTCTCAAGCGTGGTGGCGGTCATGGTTCATCCCCGGGAAGGAGCGGTTCGGTCACGCCCGCCGACACCGGCGAGCGTGAGGAGCAGTGCCCATGTGACGACCAGACTGAGCACGGAGACGGCGACGGAGAGCTGGGCGTTGGACCCGCCGACGCTGTAGATCCACACGGCGAAGGGCTGGAAGCCGAGCAGTTGGGCCACGGTGAACTCGCCGAGCACCAACGCCAGCGTCAGGAAGGAGGCGTTGAGCAACGCGCCGCGCAGATTGGGCAGTACGGCCCGTACGAGCGCCTGCGGCCAGCCTGCGCCGCAACTGCGGGCGGCCTCGACGAGGGTCTTCACGTCGATGGCCCTCAGCCCGGAGTCCAGGGCCCGGTACACGAACGGCAGCGCCATCACGACGTAGGCCAGGACCAGGATGAAGGGGAAGTCCGGGTTCTGGATGGCGACGAAGGTCTCGAAGAGGGGGGTGCGGGACAGGTAGTCGGGGCCCCACTTGAGGACCGTGGCGATGCCGGCGACGAACGCGATCGGCGGGACCACCAGCGGCAGCGAGCAGATCACCTCGACGACCGGGCGCAGGCGGGGCGCGCCGAGCCGTAGCGCGACCATGGCGGGGACCATCAGGAGCAGGACGACGGCGATGGTGGCGGCGGCGAGTTCCAGCGAGAGCACCAGGCTGGAGGTGAAGCCGTCGGCGGAGACGATCTGGGTGTAGGCGTCGAAGGTGACGCCCTGGCCCGGCACGTCGACCGTGAAGACGACCGACGCGGCGAGCGGCACCAGGAAGTACAGGGCGGCGAGGCCGAGGACGACCCACCGCCAGGGGTTCAGGCGTCCAGCCATCGCGCGCTCCGTCGTTGCAGGGGCAGGTACACGGCCATGACCAGGCCCGCGACCAGGACCATGTCGAGGCTGAGGGCGAGGGCCACGTTCTCCTGGCCGACGAGCACGTTGCCGGAGATGGCGTCGGCGATCTGCAGGGTGACCAGCGGGACCGAACTGCCCACCATGGCCGCAGCGGTGGCGTACGCGGCGAAGGCGCTGCCGAAGAGCAGCACGAACCCGCCGAGCAGGGACGGCGCGAGGACCGGCAGGGCCACGTGCCGCCAGTACTGCACGCCGGTGGCACCGTTGTTCTGGGCGGCCTCGCGCCACTGGGTGCGCAGGCCCTCCAGGGCGGGGGTGATGGTGAGGACCATCAGCGGGATGAGGAAGTAGAGGTAGACGATGACCAGTCCGGTGAAGCTGTAGAGGTCCCAGCCCTGGTCCTTCAGGCCCAAGTGGGTCGTCAGCACACCGGCGTTGCCTAGCGTGGCGACGAACGCGAAGGCGAGCGGGACACCGCCGAAGTTGGCGAGGACGCCGGACGCGGTGAGGACGGCCTCGCGCAGCGCGCGGAAGCGCGAGGTGACGACGACCTGCGCGAGCGGCAGACCGAACAGCGTGCCGAGGGCGGCCGAGAGGGCGGACAGCTTGACGCTGCCGACCAGCGCGGTGAAGTAGGCGCCCTGGAGCGAGTCGGTCAGGTTGGCGGTGCTGTACGAAGTGGCGCCCGTCGTCTGGTTCTTGACGGTGAAGGCGCCGTTCAGCATCGCCACGGCGGGCACCCCGAAGGCGACCGCGACGAACACGAGCAGCGGGACCACGGCGATCCAGCCGGGGACGCGGCGCCGCCGCTTCACAGAAGCGGCGGCGACCACGTCGGCCCGCGTGAGCGTGGCCGTCATCCGGAGACGGCCTTCGCCCAGCCGGACGCGATGACCGTCTTGGCCTTGCTCTGCTGGGTCTCGGTCGGGAAGGACGGCGTGCCGGTGACCTGCGGGAGCTTGGCGGCGGCGGTCTTGTCCAGGGTGCCGGCCGACTCCATGGAGGTCATCAGTGCCGGGCGCGCGTACCCCTTGAGCCACAGGTTCTGGCCCTCGGTGCTGTACAGGTACTCCTGCCACAGGCGGGCGGCCGCCGGGTGGGAGGCGTCCTTGTTGATGGCCTGCGAGTAGTACTGCGCGTACTGGCCGTCACTGGGGATGGTGACCTTCCAGTCGACGCCCTTGGACTTGAACTCGTCGGCGTAACCGGCGTTCAGGTAGTCCCAGTCGATGGAGATGGGCGTCTCGCCCTTCTCGACGGTGGCCGGGGTCGACTCGACGGGCGTGTAGTTGCCGTTCTTCTTCAGCTTGGCGAAGAAGTCCAGGCCGGGCTGGATGTCGTCGAAGGAGCCCTTGTTGGCGAGCGCCGCCGCGTACACGCCGCCGAAGGCCGAACCCGACTTGGTGGGGTTGCCGTTGAGGGCGACCTGGCCCTTGTACTGCGGCTTGAGCAGGTCGGCGAAGGTGGTCGGGCAGGTCTTGACGCGCTTGGCGTCGCAGCCGATGGAGATGTAGCCGCCGTAGTCGTTGAACCACTGCCCCTTCGGGTCCTTCTGGCCCTCGGGGATCTGGTCGAAGGAGGCGACCTTGTACGGCGCGAGCAGGCCCTGCTGGGCGGCGCTGAGCGCGAACGAGGAGCCGAGGTCGAGGACGTCGGGCGCCCGGTCCTGGCCCTTGCGGGAGGTCACGGCGTTGATCTCGTCCTGGCTGGAGCCGTCCGGGTTCTCGTCCGTGATCTTGATGCCGTACTTCTTGGTGAAACCGTCGATGATGGCGCCGTAGTTCGCCCAGTCGCGGGGCACCGCGATGATGTGCAGCGCGCCCTCCTTCTTGGCGGCCTTCACCAGGGCGGCCATGCCCCCGAAGTCGGCGGCGGAGGTGGCGGTGGCGGCGTTCTTGCCGTCGGCGGTGGTCGACGAGTTGGTGGGGGCGGCGCCGCAGGCGCTGAGGGCCAGCGCGGCGACGACGGCGAGGGAACCACCCAGGACGGCGTTTCTCGGCGGGGACACGGTCACGGTCTCTCCAGGGGTGCGCACGAGGGTTGAGCAGAGCGGAGAACTTGTCCGAAGCACTTACGTGCAGAACTTGTCTGAACAAGTTGGCCTCAGTACGCCCGGCGATGGTGTCTTGTTCGTAAACATTGGCGAAACCGTGACCCCTTATTCCCTGCACACTCCTGGGTGACACGGATCACCAAGGGAACTCGACTACGCTGCTCACGCTGTGCACACCGGCCGACTCAGAGGGGAAGCATGACGGCGCGACACGAGGAGATCGCCGACGAGCTGCGGAAAGCCATCGGCCGCGAGGAGTACACAGTCGGCAGCCGGCTGCCCGCGGAGACGGAGCTCGCGGCGCAGTACGGCGTCTCACGCGGCACGGTCCGTCAGGCCGTCGCGGCCCTCACCGCCGAGGGGTTGATCGGCTCCCGCCAGGGCGCCCGCCGGATGGTGCTGGCCAGCCGGCGCAGCCAGAGCTTCGCGGAGCTGCGCAGCTTCGCCGAGTGGGCGCGCGCGATGGAGCGCGAGGCGACCGGGCACGTGGTCGCGCAGGAGTACCGCCCGGCCACGGCCGAGGACGTCGTACGCCTCCAACTCCCGGAGAGCACCCCCGTGTTGCACGTCCTGCGGGTCCGCGGCCTGGACGGCGAGCCGGTCCTGCTGGAGCGCACCGTCTACGCCGACTGGATCTCCCCCGCCGTCGAGGCGATCGAGCCGGACTGCCCGTCGGTGACCCAACGCCTGTACGACGACACGGGGTTGGTCTTCGCCTACGGCGAGCATGTCATCGACGCGGTGGCGGCGGGCGCGCAGGACGCGGAGCTGCTGGGCATCCGCCGCACGAGCCCCCTCCTGCGGGTCCGCCGGGTCACAACGACCCGCGAGGGACGGCCCGTCGAGTGGTCCGACGACCGCTACCGCTCGGACGCGGTGAGCTTCAGCGTGCACAACTCGATAGGGAACAACGCGCTGGCCCGCAAGACGGCGGAGTGATCCCGGGGCCTCAACGGGCCGCCACGCAGAACTCGTTGCCCTCCGGGTCGGCCATCACCACGTGGTGCCCGTCGACCTCGGTGAGCACCCGGGCGCCCGCGCGCACCAGCCGCTCGGCCTCCGCCCGGATGATCGCCCACCGCTCGTCCGGCGTGCCCCGCACCGGCACCCGGATGTCGAGGTGCAGCCGGTTCTTGGCGGTCTTGGGCTCGGGGACCTTGAGTAGGGACAGGCGCGGGCCGACCCCGTCGGGGTCGCACAGCCAGGCGCCGTCGTCCTCGGACTCGTCCTCCACCGGTTCGAACTGTGCGGCCCACTCGGCACGCGTGGCGAAGGGCGCGGGCGGCGGTTCGTCGACGTAGCCGAGGGCCGTCTTCCAGAAGGCGGCGAGGAGTGTGGCGTTGTCGCAGTCGAGGGTCAGATCGATTCGTGCTGCCATGTCCCGACCGTACGGCGTCCCACTGACAGTCGCCCCTATGTGGGCGAGCCGGAAGAGAAGCGGCGCAGCAGCGGGGAGAGCACCAGCACCGACTTCGTCCGCTCGACGAACGGCTCCCCCGCGATCCGTTCCAGCACCCGCTCGAAGTGGCGCATGTCGGCGGCGAAGACCTGGACGACCGCGTCCGCCTCGCCGGTGACGGTGGAGGCGGCGACGACCTCCTGGTAGCGCTCCAGGCCCCGTCGGATGGTGTCCGGGGAGGTGTTGTGCCGGCAGTAGATCTCGACGAACCCCTCGGTCTCCCAGCCGAGTGCCGAGGGGTCCACGCGGACGGTGAATCCGGTGATGGCGCCGGTGGCCCGCAGCCGGTCCACGCGCCGCTTCACGGCGGGGGCGGAGAGGCCGACCAGGTGCCCGATGTCCGCGAAGGAGCGGCGGGCGTCCTCGGCGAGGGCGTGCACGATGCGTTCGTCGAGTTCGTTCAGCACGGGGGATCGATCACTTCTCGGGCGGTGCGGGTGGTGCGGCGGTGGCCGTGTACGAAGTAGAACACGAGCCGGTTCAGCCCTCGTCCGGCTCGCCCGCCAGCGCCCGCGCCTCGGCCGCGTCCCCCTCGTCGAAACCCATCCGCCCGGGCCGCCCGAAGGCGTCCGCCTGCGCGTCGATCCACCGCGTGTGGGCCTCCCACGCGGCCTGCTTGCTCATGCCGAGCGCGGCCCCGACCTGCGCCCAGGAGGCACCGGCCTCACGGGCCGCGCGCACGGTGAGCTGACGGCCGTAGGCGGCCTTGCGGGCGACGACCTCGCTCAGGGCGAGCAGCTCCAGCGTCTCGGCCCGGTCGAGGGCCTCGGCGTCACTGCCGAAGCCGGCCAGGGACTCACGGGTGCGCAGGTGGTCGAGGCGGGCGACGGCGGTGAGGAGGGTGTGCTCCGGTTCGATGCTCTGCGGTGTGGTCATGCCCTCAGCGTCACGTCAGGACTACTTGACGTCAAGAGGGCCTGACGGCAGGGGTTTGGTGAGGAAGGTACAGGGGTCGGCGTGCTCATGGGTCACCCCTTCGCGGTCCTCGTACGACCAGCGATCGACGTACTCCGTCAGGGGTTGGTAGCCGAGCCGCGCGTAGAGACCGGCGGCTCTCGGATTGTCGGCCGCGACACCCAGACCGAGGACCGTATGGCCACGCTCCCGGACCAGCTCCTCGGCCCGCCGGACGAGCGCGCCGCCGATGCCGCGCGAGCGCAGTTCCGGGGGCCATACGGCGAGACCGTTGAGCTCCGGACAGCCGGGGAGCGCGGCCCGCACCTCGGGGTCCGCGCAGCCGCCCCACCGAATCTCCGCGTGTCCGACGGGCCGCCCGTCCAGCCAGGCGACGAGATACGTGCCCGCGCCGGCCTCCTGCCGAGCGAACCTCCGGGCATGGAAGGAGACGGCAGACGACGAACCCATGAACTCGTCGAGCAGCGCCACGTCGGCGGCCCGGCACACGGTGATCTCCATGGGGCGACGGTAGCCGCCGGGGCACACGCACGGCCCCCGAATATCCCGTCCACCGGGTCAACAGGGGCCGTAGGCAAGGAACTTGCTCAGCTCCAGCTCGCGTGCAGGGGCTTGCCCTCCGCGTAACCCGCCGCGCTCTGGATGCCGACGATCGCCCGCTCCGCGAATTCCTCCAGGGAGTTGGCGCCGGCGTAGGTGCAGGAGGAGCGGACGCCCGCGATGATCGAGTCGATGAGGTCCTCGACTCCCGGGCGGGCCGGGTCGAGGAACATGCGGGAGGTGGAGATGCCCTCCTCGAAGAGCGCCTTGCGGGCGCGGTCGTAGGCCGACTCGTCCGACGTACGGTTGCGGACCGCGCGTGCGGAGGCCATGCCGAACGACTCCTTGTAGAGGCGGCCGCCCGCGTCCTGCTGGAGGTCGCCGGGGGACTCGTACGTGCCCGCGAACCACGAGCCGATCATCACGTTCGACGCGCCCGCCGCGAGTGCCATGGCGACATCGCGCGGGTGGCGGACACCGCCGTCGGCCCACACGTGCTTGCCGTACTTCTTGGCCTCGGCGGCGCACTCCATGACCGCCGAGAACTGCGGTCGGCCGACGCCGGTCATCATGCGGGTGGTGCACATCGCGCCGGGTCCCACGCCGACCTTGATGATGTCGGCGCCCGCCTCGATGAGGTCCTTGACGCCCTCGGCGGCGACGATGTTGCCGGCCGCGATCGGGACCCGCGGATCGAGCGCGCGGACGGTGCGGATCGCGGCGATCATCGACTCCTGGTGGCCGTGCGCGGTGTCGATGACGAGCGTGTCGACGCCGGCGTCCAGCAACTGCTTGGCCTTGCCGGCGACATCGCCGTTGATGCCGACCGCGGCGGCGATACGCAGCCTGCCCCGCTCGTCGACGGCCGGCGAGTACAGCGTGGCGCGCAGGGCGCCCCTGCGGGTGAGGATGCCGGCGAGCTTGCCGTCCTTGTCGACGGCGGGCGCGTAGCGGCGGTTGGCGCCGTCCAGCCTGTTGAACGCCTCGCGCGGGTCGATGTCCGCGTCGAGCAGCAGCAGGTCCCGGGACATGACCTCGGCGAGCTGGGTGAACCGGTCCACACCGTTGAGGTCGGCGTCGGTGACGACACCGACCGGGCAGTGGTGCTCGTCCACCACGACACCTGCGTTGTGCGCGCGCTTGGGCAGCAGGGCCAGCGCGTCGGCGACGGTCTGGTGCGGGGTCAGCTGGATCGGGGTGTCCAGGACGAGGTGGCGGCTCTTGACCCAGGAGACGACCTCGGTGACGACCTCGATCGGGATGTCCTGCGGAATGACCACGAGCCCGCCGCGCCGGGCCACGGTCTCGGCCATGCGCCGGCCCGCGATGGCGGTCATGTTGGCGACGACCAGCGGGATCGTGGTACCCGTGCCGTCCGGGGAGCTGAGGTCCACACCCTGACGCGAACCGACCGCGCTGTGTCGCGGCACCATGAAGACGTCGTCGTACGTCAGGTCGTACGGGGGCTGGATGTCGTTGAGGAAACGCACGTGCTGCACATCCCAGTCGATCAGAGGTGGTCCCCGGACAGGTCAGCCAGGGGGAAGAGCACGTACTTCATTGTCCCATGTCGGGCGTAATGCCATGCCTCGGATCATCGTCCAGCCAGGTCGGCGACCTCCCTGGAGGAACCTCCAGGGGCACCTGGGCTTCATGCGCGCAACCTTCGGGACGTCTCGCGCATCGAACCTGCATGGCTTTCCGTCGCACGGTGTCCGGGGCGGTGTCGGCTGCCGCGCTGCTCGCCATGGCGTCGGGTTCGGCCGCCACGGTTGCCGACACGTCCCAACCGTCCCCTCGGCCGTACGTGTCGTTCAGCACCGTGGAACACCTCAACGTGGGGTCGGCGGGGAAGCGGGTCGACGCGAACTGGAACCTCCTCGGCGTGGAGCCGAACGGTCCCCCGCAGACGGACGAGACGCTCGTCATCGACGCCCACGACCTGGCCGGAATCGCGGACGTCACGGTCGACGATCCCCGCTGCGAGGCCGCCGGACGGGTCTTCACCTGTGTCTCCAAGGCCGCCTTGCGGGGCGGGTCGGTCGAGTTCTCTGTGGCTGCGGACGCGGGCGCCGCCCCCGGCGCCGACGGCACGATCACGTACACCGTCAGCGCCGGGCACGCCAAGGCCGCCACGGCCAGGACGAAGGTGATCGCCGGCCTCCCGAACCTGATCGTCGGCAAACTCCCGGACGTGACCCACGCCAAGATCGGCTCCCGGATCGAGATTCCGCTCCGGATCAGCAACATCGGCGACCTGGCCACCGACGGGCCCGTCATGCTGCGCTGGGCGTCGGTGGGCGGCCTGGTCTTCGACCGCAAGTTCTCCAACTGCGTCTACGGCGGGGGCGACGGACCCGGCCTGGGCGGCGAACCCAGCGGCCAGACCTCCGTCGATTGCCTCGTCACGACCCCGGTGGCCGCCGGCGCCACCCTGGAGCTGAACAGTCCCCTGACCGCCACGGTCGGCAAGCACGTCCTGCACGACGTGACCGACTACTCGGCCGCCCCTCTGGAGCCGGGCGAAGACGCCGACGGCGGCGCCGAGCGGGGCACCGGTCCGGCGCTCACCCTGGTCCCGGCGTCCGGCGGGTCCGAGGGTGGCTCCGAGGGCCGGCTCACCGTCACGGCCGACAACTCCGCCGACCTCGCGGCGAAGGCGAAGCCCGTCTCCAGGGCGGGCCGATGGACCCTGGACATCACCGCCGTGGACCACGGCCCGGCCTCCGTGTACAACGTCGGCACCCAGGCCGCCGCCGTGGTCGACGTCGTCCTGCCCAGGGGCACGGTCGCGACCGGCAACGTCTTCGCGGAGTCGGAGGACGGTTTCCACGGCGAATGCCGCCTCTGGGCCGGCCCCACCAGCACAACGGCCTTCGAGGCGGGCCACCGGCACTACGTGTGCTTCGTGCCGTTCAGAATCGTGGCGGGCAGGAGCCAGTCGTTCGTGCTGCGGGGAAAGACGACCAGGAGCTACGACGGCGCCGGCGGCACGGTGACCGTACGCCCCGGCCCGGCAGGTCTCCCCCTCCACGACCCGGACCCGTCCAACGACAGCGCCACGTTCGCCTTCGCCTTCGGCGGATAGCCCGGCACCGGAGCGCGAGATCAGTACAGGAACCGGTGCAACGGAGCCGACTCGGTCAGCAGCATGGTGAGCCGGTGGGCGAGGCGCTGCCACGCCTCGTCCTGACCGTAGGTGAGTCTTACGTCCTCGCCGTCGCCCCCTTCGATCGCCGCGAAGAGGGTCGCGGTGTCGGCGTCGGGCGTGAGGTCCACCAGGGACAGCACCCGCGCCAGCGCGCCGACCAGGCCCACGGCGGTCTTCTCGGGCGTCAGGACGGTGCCGCGGACCGCGGCCACGACACCCGAGGGGTCGGGCAGGTCCGGCGGTGCCACCAAGAGCCCGGACAGCTCGCGCAGCAGCGCGTACAGCAAGTCCGTGTCCTCGGTGGGCAGTTCGACGATGCGCAGGCCCTCGTGCTCCCAACGGCCGTTCGGCGTCCACACCTTGGGGCCCCGCGCCACCGCGTCGGTGAGGGTTTCCCGGACCCGCCGGAAGGCCGCGAGACCGTCCGCGAACAGACCGTGCCCGCCGGCCCCGCCGACGGACTCGGCCAGGGGCGCCAGCAAGTGTTCCTCCACCCGGTCGCACTGCGCGTCGAGGTCCGGGTCCACGACCACGAGACGGACGGACGTGCGCTGCTCCTGTTGCTCCATGCCGACCACTCTGCCAGCCGCCTCGGACAATCGGTCTAACGACCGGTTCCTTCGGACCCTCCCAGCGCGAGCATCACGGAGAGCGCCGGTGTGCGGTCGACCGCGTCACCGAAGACGTCGACGGCGGTCCCCCACTCCTCCGGCCGTGCCTTCGCGTACGGCCGCCAGTTCCGTACGACGACCAACAGCCCCTGTTCCACGGCCCCTTCGGGCCACACGGTGTGGTCGCTGAGGCTGTCGGCGAGCGCGTCCCAGTTGCGGCCGAACCAGTCGGGCAGACCGAGTGCCTCCGCGCAGCGGTCCATCAGGCCGGCCTTGTCCGTGACCCCGTCGAGGTCCAGCGTGACCGCGAGCTGCGTCATCTCAGTACCGTCCTGAACGACTTGTAGTGATCATCGGTGTAGTAGATCTCGCCGCCCTGCCCGGTGACAATGCGCCGGGCTCCGCGATCGCGCGAGCCCGGGGTCTTCACTGTGTACTCGTGGTAGTAACCACGCTTCTGTTCCGGCAGCAGCTTCTCGTAGTTCCCGAAGACGACCCCGTCCTTGGCGTACGGAAAGGGGCCGCCCCGGTCGATGAGGGCGATGGTCTGCTGTGCCTCCGCCGGAAGTTGGGACTCCTTGACGGTGGCGGTGGAGGAGCCGCCGCTGGTGTCCGTGACCGAACAGCCGACCGGCAGCAGGACGGCAAGACAGACGAGAAGCACCCGGGAGGCGAACCGCAGCAGCATGCGCCCGATGCTGCCACGGCCGCCCCCGCGCGGCCCGCCGCCAGGGCCCCTCAGATGCCGTCGGGGTCCGTCCGGCTCAGCGCCGACTTCGGCGAGGTCCCGGCCGTCATCAGATAGTCCGCCGCCGCGGTGTCCGTCACCAGGCTGGTGACCAGCCCGGACCGCAGCACCGCGTCGATCGCCGCCGCCTTCCGCTGCCCGCCCGCGATCGCGACGACCTCGGGGATACGGCGCAACTGGTCCGCCTTGACGGTGATGCACCGCTCGCCCAGGTCCCGGCCGACCCGGCGGCCCTCGGCGTCGAAGAGGTGCGCGGACGTCTCGGCGGCGACACCGAGGGACGAGTAGTGCGCCCGCTCCTCGTCACTGAGCATGTCGTACACCGTCGAGATGCCCGGCTCCCAGGAGCCGATGGAGACACAGGCGACCGTGACCTTGTCGAAGTAGTCGAAGGCCCGGGCGATCCCGGTCTGGTGGCGCAGCGCCTGCGCGGTGGCCGCGTCCGGCAGCAGCATCGGCGCGTAGATGGGGTGGGCGTCGCCGCCCGACACCTGCGCGGCCCGCCGTACCGCCTCGACAGAGCCGCGCTCGGCGGTCCCGGCGTCGTAGACACCCGTCAACTGGACCACCGTGCAGGGCGGCAGCCGGTCGAGGGCGGCCGCCATGTGGATGGTGGACCGGCCCCAGGCGAGGCCGAGCACATCGCCCTCGTTGACCAGCTCGCCGAGCAGGTCGGCCGCGACCTCCCCGAGGTTCTCGGGATCGGGCGACTCCTCGCTGACCTCGGCCGGGGACTCGACCACGACGGCGTGCCTCAGGCCGTACCGGGCACGCAGCGCGTCCGAGCGCTCCGCGTCCAGCTCGGCCGGTACTCGGATCTCGATCCGTACGAGATCCCGTTCGAGAGCGGTCTCCAGGACCCGGGCCACCTTGAAGCGGCTGACGCCGAACTCCTCCGCGATCTGGATCTTGGACTTGCCCTCGAGGTAGAAGCGGCGGGCCATGGCCGCCGCCTGCACCAGCTCAGCGGGTCCCATCCGCATGGCTGACCGGCCCGCCGACATACCCGACACGGCGATCTCCTCACTGCTGTTCACACTCTGGATTCGCCGTTCATCCTTGCAGATCCGGCGCATTTGATCAGCCTCGATGGCCGCCGTTCACATACCTGCCGCTCAGTGGTCGCACGCCCAGGATGCCTTGCTCACGACCCCTTCGGCCTGTGTGCGCAATGCACGTACCGCCGCGGCCGGGTCGGATGCCCCGTAGACCGCCGAACCGGCGACGAAAACGTCCGCGCCGGCCTCGGCGCAGCGCTCGATCGTAGAGGCGGAAACTCCCCCGTCGACCTGCAGCCACAGCTCCAGCCCGTGCTTCCTGATCAGCTCACGGGTGCGACGGATCTTCGGCAGCATGATGTCGAGGAACGACTGGCCGCCGAAGCCCGGCTCCACCGTCATGATCAGCAGCATGTCGAGTTCGGGGAGCAGGTCCTCGTACGGCTCGATGGGCGTCGCGGGCTTGAGCGCCATGGAGGCGCGGGCACCCTTGGCCCGGATCTCCCGGGCCAGCCGCACCGGAGCGCCGGCCGCCTCGACGTGGAAGGTGACCGAAGAGGCGCCCGCCTCTACATACTGGGGCGCCCAGCGATCGGCGTCCTCGATCATCAGATGGCAGTCCAGCGGGGTGTCCGTCGCACGGGCCAGCGACTCTACGACCGGCACACCGAGCGTGAGGTTCGGGACGAAATGGTTGTCCATGACGTCGACGTGGAGCCAGTCGGCTCCTTCCACCGCCTTCGCCTCCTCGGCCAGGCGGGCGAAGTCGGCGGACAGGATACTGGGGTTGATCTGCACGGCCATGCCCCAAGCCTGCCATGTCCTGCGGGGGTTAGCGGCATCGGTCCGTCGCGGATACGGTCCGCTGCACGGTGCGGGGCGGAGGTGGCTGGTCCGGGGTCCGTACGGAAAGGAAGCTCGGCGACACCGCAGGACGATGACCAGGCCTCCTGGTTGCCGGGGTCCGTCGAGTCGCCTCAAGTGCTCGATGTCTCGGGCGAGTTCGGGCCGAAGCGGATTCCGGCCGTGGTCGTGTACGCGCGGGAGAGCGGCTCACCGCGCAGGTCAGGCGGGCGATCGCGCAGGATGCGGACCGGCTTGCGCGCGGGGGGGCGTGGTGGCGAGAGGCGTGGGCTGGTCTACGACGACCGGGCCGCGCCCCGGGCCTCCGAGATCCCTGTGCCCATCACGATGGACGCGCAGGGCCGGCAGGAACTCGTGCCGGCAGTCGACTCCATCCGCGAGCAGGTCGGCGGGGGCGAGGGCGGCCTCGCCGTCCACGTCACCGGTCCCGGGGGTACGACCGCGCGCGGGCGCTGATCTGCCTGCTCGCCGAGCACGCCGGTCTGACGGTCGCTGGGACCGATCGGGGTGTCCGGGGCCGGCACGGCACGGCGCCGGCCGCCGTGTCCCTGGGCCTGCTCCAAGTCCGCGGCGGGCATCAGCGACGCTGACGCGCTCACGGCAAGCCCGCGTCCGCCGGTGATCGTGTCGAACCGGATGCGGCCCGACGAGGTAAGGCGGACCGTCGCGTCCACCAAGGCGTGGTGCCGGGCCCCAGCGCGCCGCGGACGCGCACGCGCGCGTGGGCGGCGGCAGTGCGGCCCTGCCGGACATGATCGACTACGACATCCTCCTGACCACTCGCGTCCGCGCGAGACGGCCCGCCAGGGCACCCGCCCGGCAAGGGTCACCGGCTGGCGGTCAGGTCCCAACGTCGGCCCAGATGTCCGGCGGTACGACCTCCACGGAACGGCCCTCCGGGTCGAGGACGTGGCCCAGCAGCTTCTCGTGGCGCAGGGTGATCACCCGCTCGGTGATGTCCAACCCGGGGTGGGAGACGGCGAGTTGGGTCTCGAAGCGCAGGACGTCGGCGACGGAGTGCAGGCTGGCCTGGAGGACGAGGTTGTGCGTGCCGCTCACGGCGGCGCAGTTGCGGGTCTCCGGGAGCCGGATCAGGGCGTGGCCCAGCTCGGGCAGGTCGGCGGGCGGCACCCTGGCCCAGAAGGTGACGGCGACGGGCCAGCCGCCGAGCGGGCGGGCGAAGTCGCAACGGAAGCGGAGCAGACCGAGCCGGATCAGTTGGTCCAGGCGCCGCTTGACGGTGGTGGAGCTGACGCCGAGCGCGGTCGCCAGCCGCTGGTGCGAGGCCCGGCCGTCGTACGCCAAGGGGGCCAGCAGGGCCCGGTCGAACGGGGTGGTGGCCCCGGCCCGGTCGTCGGCGGCCGGTGTGTCGGGCGGGGTGGTCAGCCGGGCGCGCTGTCCGGGCGCGAGCGCGGCGATCCGCCACTGGCCGCCCTCGGTGAACATGTGGGTGACGATCCGGGCGCGGACGGCGCGCACACCGGCGATCGTGGGAAGGACGTCGAGCGTGTAGCGGGACATCGCGGCCAGATCGGCGGTGGCCACGGTGGCGAGGAGGTCGTAGGTGCCGGCCGCGCGTTCGACGGTGAGCATGTGGGGGTGGCCGGTGAGGGCGCGGGTGACCGGGCCGGCCGCCCCCGCGCCGCAGTCGATCTCGACGAACGCGATGCACACCCGGTCCAGCAGACGCGGCCCCGGCGAGTAGCTGACCCAGGCCTCGCCGCGCTCCGCCAGCCGGTTCCAGCGCCGCGCCACGGTGACCGGGTCGACGCCGAGGGCGCTGCCCAGTTCCGTCCACGAGGCACGCGGTCTGAGCTGCAGGGCGTTGATGAGCGCCAGCTCGTCCTCGCTCAGCAGTCCGACGTGATCCTGCACGACACCGGCCCCCAATGTGAGAATCCTGCACTTAGGCGGTACCCAGCGGCGAGTATCGCACTCTGACCGGGTACCGGCGCGGAGAGGGAGAGGGCATGGGACAGCCGTTCGGCTCCTACCAGAACGAGATCTACCTGAACGGGCTCGGCGGCATCGTGCCGCCCTTCCCGATGGCCTTCGCGGAACTGGAGGACAGGGCACGCTCGGCGCTCCCACCCTCTGTGTGGTCGTACGTCGCGGGCGGCGCGGGCGACGAACGCACCCAGCGCGCCAACGTGACCGCCTTCGACCGCTGGGGACTGGTCCCCCGGATGTTCGTCGGCGCGGCACAACGCGACCTGTCCGTCGACCTGTTCGGGCTGCGGCTGCCCTCCCCCGTGTTCATGGCACCGGTCGGCGTCATCGGCCTGTGCGCCCAGGACGGGCACGGCGACCTGGCCACCGCACGGGCCGCCGCGCGCACCGGCGTACCGATGGTCGCCTCCACACTCACAGTCGACCCTCTTGAGGAGGTCGCCACCGAATTCGGGGACACCCCGGGCCTCTTCCAGCTCTACACGCCCACCGACCGCGACCTCGCCGCGAGCCTCGTCCACCGCGCCGAACAGGCCAGCTACAAGGCGATCGTGGTCACCCTGGACACCTGGATCACCGGCTGGCGCCCCCGCGACCTCTCCACCGCCAACTTCCCCCAGTTGCGCGGCCATTGCCTCGCCAACTACACCAGCGACCCGGTCTTCCGCGCCCTCCTCGCCCGCACCCCGGAGGAGGACCCCCAGTCCGCGGTCCTCCTCTGGACACAGCTCTTCGGCAACCCCCTCACCTGGGACGACCTCCCCTGGCTGCGCTCCCTGACCAGCCTCCCCCTGATCGTCAAGGGCATCTGCCACGCCGAGGACGTACGCCGGGCCAAGGACGGCGGCGTGGACGGCGTCTACTGCTCCAACCACGGCGGCCGCCAGGCCAACGGCGGCCTCCCCGCCCTCGACGCGCTCCCCGCCGTGGTCGAGGCCGCGGACGGCCTCCCAGTCCTCTTCGACTCCGGCATCCGCAGCGGCGCCGACATCATCAAGGCCCTCGCCCTGGGCGCCACCGCCGTAGGCATCGGCCGTCCGTACGCCTACGGCCTCGCCCTCGGCGGCACGGACGGCATCGTCCACGTCCTCCGCGCCCTCCTCGCGGAGACCGACCTGATCATGGCCGTCGACGGCTACCCGAGGCTGGCCGACCTGACACGGGAGGCCCTGCAGCGCGTGGTGTGAGGGTTCGCGTCCGCGGGGACGAAGAGTGGCTGCCGGGCGAGCGAGCAACGGGCTTGCCCAACTGGGGTCATCCGCGACGTCCCTACGGTCCAGGGACCCGAACGCGCGCGCAGGCGCAGGCAGTCTGCCGGGCACGCGAGCAGGGGGCTTACCCAACTGGGGCCGCCCGCGATCCCCCTACGGTCAAGGCCAGACCAAGCGCGCAGGCACGGGCAGCCAGCCGGGCGAGCAAGCGGAGGGCTTGCCCAAGTAGCACCAGCCGCGATGCCCATACGGTCCGACAGCCAGGCCGGCCGCCCGAGCGCCGGCAGTCGGTGCGGGCCGAACAACCACTCAGGCGGCGGCAGCGTGCTACACCACCGCGGCGGTCCGCAGAGCGCTGCGCCGCCTCCGCGGTCGGCAGCACCCAAAACCCCGCACCACCCCGCCACTCAGCACCCCGCCCTCGAAGCGCAACGCCGATGGCCACCAGCCCTCCCCGGCCCACCGCGCCTCCCGACCAACCGCTCCCGCATGACCTCGTCACGCACGACCCAACCGACCAGTCGCCGCCACCCCGACCGCCACGCGCCGCAGCTCACCCGGTCCGGCGAATGAGCGCCAGGTACATCGCATCGGTCCCATGCAGATGCGGCCAGAGCTGTACGTCAGGCCCCTCACCCAGTGCCGGAACGTCCCGCAGAAGCGGCCGGGCGTCGATCAGTTCGGTGTGCGGGTACTGCTTGAGCACATCCTCGACGACGGCCCGGGTCTCGGCGAGGTGCGGTGAGCAGGTCGCGTAGCCGACGACGCCGCCGACGCGCACCGACTCGAGCGCGGTGCGCAGCAGGTCGCGCTGAAGGGGCGCGAACCCTTCGAGGTCCTCCGGGCGGCGCCGCCAGCGGGCCTCGGGGCGGCGGCGCAGGGCGCCCAGTCCGGTGCACGGCACGTCCATCAGGACGCGGTCGAAGGTGCCGGGCCGCCACGGCGGCCGGGTCCCGTCGGCGGCGATGACCTGGTAGGGCCCGGGGTTCCCGGCCAGCGCCTTCGCGACCAGACCCGCGCGGTGCGGCTGCTTCTCGGAGGCGAGGAGCATCGCCCCGCGCTCGGCGGCCACGGCGGCGAGCAGCGCGGCCTTGCCGCCGGGGCCCGCGCACCCGTCGAGCCACTTCTCGTCCGGGCCGTCGAGGGGCGCGTTCGCGAGGGCGAGCGCGACGAGTTGGCTGCCCTCGTCCTGCACCCCGGCCCGGCCCTCCTTCACGGCCGCCACGGCCCCGGGCTCGCCGCCTTCACTCAGCCGCGCGGCGTATGGCGACCAGCGCCCCGGAACCGCGGCCTCCTCGCGGAGCAGCTCCTCGGTGGTGGACCGGCCGGGCCGGGCGACCAGGGTCACCTCGGGCCGTTCGTTGTCGGCCTCCAGCAGGTCCTCGATGCCGGCCCGGCCGCCGCCGAGCGAGTCCCACAGCGCGGAGACGACCCAGCGCGGATGCGAGTGCACGATGGCCAGGTTGTCCTCGGGATCCTCGTCGTAGGGCGGCGCGACCCGCTCGATCCAGGTGCCGAGGTCGTCCCGCGCGACCTTCCGCAGCACGGCGTTGACGAACTTGGCCCGCCCGTCGCCGAGGACGACCCGGGCGAGTTCGACGGACGCGGAGACGGCGGCATGGCTCGGGATCCGCGTCCCGAGCAGTTGATGCACCCCGAGGCTCAGCACGTCCAGCACCGGCGGGTCGACCTCACGCAGCGGCCGGTCGACGCAGGCGGCGATGATCGCGTCGTACGTCCCCTGCCGGCGCAGCGTCCCGTAGACCAACTCAGTGGCGAGCGCCGCGTCCCGGGCATCGAAATCGCCCTTCTCCCGGGCCTTCCGCAGCAGCGGCGGCAGGACGAGGTTCGCGTACGCGTCCCGCTCGTCCACGGCCCTCAGCGCCTCGAAGGCGAGGAAGCGGACGGGGTCCTTCTGCGGCCGGCGGTAGGGCTTGCCGGGCTTACGGGGTCGAGGGGACTGCTCGCTCACGAAAAAGGTGCTCCGGATTTCTGGCCGAGATGTGCGTCCAGCCTACGTCGCACCGGCGCGGACGTGTGCGGGGCCGTCACGCCCCGGACGCCCCTCAAGTCCCGACACTCTCCCCGGCCCCGATCCGCGCCCCGCGCGCCCAGTCCGCGGCCCGCATCGGCTTCTTGCCCTGCGCCTGCACCCACAGCAGCTCGACGGCGTACGAACCGGTGCCCACGTACACGTTGTTCTTGCCGACCGACAGCTCCCCGGGCGCGAGGTCGGTCCGCTCGGGCACGGGCACGGCCTGGATCAGCTTGAGCCGCTCGCCGCGGAAGACGGTCCAGGCACCCGGTGCCGGTGTGCACCCACGCACCACCCGGTCGACCCGCAGGGCGGGGGCGGACCACTCCACCTGGGCGTCCTCGACGTTGATCTTCGGGGCGAGGGTGATGCCCTCGTTCGGCTGCGGTACGGCCTTCAGGGTGCCGTCCTCGATACCGTCCATGGTCGCCGCCAGCAGGCCCGAGCCGGCGAACGCGAGCCGGGTCAGCAGATCGCCGCTGGTGTCGGTGGGGCGGATCTCCTCGGTGACGGTGCCGTAGACGGGACCGGAGTCGAGTCCCTCCTCGATCAGGAAGGTGGAGGCGCCGGTGATCTCGTCGCCGGACATGATGGAGTGCTGCACGGGGGCGGCGCCGCGCCAGGCGGGGAGCAGCGAGAAGTGCAGGTTGACCCAGCCGTGAGCGGGGATGTCGAGGGCGACACGGGGCAGCAGGGCGCCGTAGGCGACGACGGGACAGCAGTCGGGCGCGATCTCCCGCAGCCGCTCCAGGAACTCGGGATCGCGCGGCTTGACGGGCTTCAGCACCTCGATGCCCGCCTCCTCGGCCCGCTCGGCGACGGGGCTCGCCACCAGCCTGCGCCCACGCCCGGCCGGCGCGTCGGGCCGCGTGACGACGGCGGCCACCTCGTGCCGCCCGGAGGCGATCAGGGCGTCCAGTGCGGGAACGGCGACCTCGGGGGTACCGGCGAAGACGAGCTTCATGGCTGGGTTCGGGCCTCTCGGGCGGGGGTCGGGCGGCAGCGCACCAGTCTATGGCGAGAGCCGTCGGCGGCTCACTTCGGTGAACTCCCGGCCGCCCGCAGCGCACACAGGTTCACCGGGGGCGTACGCATATGCCCTTACGCCCCCGTTGCGTGACCAGCGGAGCGCGCACGCGTTGGTCAAGAAAGAGTTGACCACCATGGGCCGCATTCGCGCGGCCCGATCCTTTTCAACGCCGGTTCGAGAGGCTTGTTCATGGCCGACCACGCAACCCACGACGCCCAGGCTCGGGCCAGCCTGCACTTGCTGGTGCGCGACATCGAGCGGGTCCGCCGGCAGGTGGACGCACTGCGCACGCTCACCGCCCAGTTGGGCAATGTCTACCGCCCGCGTCGCTCCGGTCCCTCCACGGGCTTCGTCGTCTACGGACGCGCTCCCGCGCCGACGGTCCGTCTCGCGCAGGAGCTGCGGGACAGTGTCGAGACCCTGGTCACGGCCGCCGTGGACTTCGACCGCTCACTCGGTTTCTCGTGGGACGCGGTGGGCTCGGCCCTCGGTGTCACCAAGCAGGCGGTGCACCGCCGTTACGGCGCCCGCCGTGCCGCGACCCAGGCGGCCGCCGACGCCGAGCGCACGACCGAGGCGGCGAGTGCCCGCCCGGTCACGGTGAACACCGGCCTGCCGACCCTCCCCACCATGCCGACGGTCCCGGCGGCCCGCTCCATGCCGACCCAGCCGACCGCGGGCAGCCCCACCCTCCGCGACGAGGCCAGGCCCACGGCTTTCCCCGGCCCGCGCAACGGCTGACCCCCCTCCCCCACCTCTGCCTCCCGGACCGAACCGGGAGGCAGCCGTATACCCGGACTACCGGCGGCCGCCGACGGCGAGCACCACCCGCGAACAACCCCAGCCTCTCGACCAACAGCAAACGGGCGGTGCGGGTGGGAGACAACCCGAGGCCGAAGGCCGAGGGCTCATCCGATGTCCGGCGGATCCACCCGCACCCGCAACGGCTCCCCCGCCCCCCTCGCCATCCGAGCGGCCTGCGCACTCTTCAACGCGGAAGCCAACGCACTCCCACTCCCCGGCCGCACCCGAATCAACGCCCGCTCCCACCGCTCCCCGACCGGCGGTCCCCCCACTCGCCGGGGCCCTGCGGCCACAGCAACGGGCACCGGCCCCAACACCTGGGCATCCGCGGGCAGTTCGACCGCGCCAAGAAACTCCGCGACCGCCTCCGGCACCCCGGTGACCGCGGCCATCCGGGACACCGGCGGAAACCCCAACTCCGCCCGCTCGCCGAGCTCCCGCACCGCATGCCCCACGGGATCCCACCGCACCAACGCCTGCACCGGCCGCAGGGTGGGTTCGGCGACCACGACGACGGTCCCCCCGGCCTCCTGCGGCCGTACCAGCGAACTTGCCGCGATCCAGCGCCGCAACGCGTCTTCCCCGGCCCGCAGATCGGGTCGGCCGAGCATCGCCCATCCGTCCAGCAGCAGAGCCGCCGCATAACCGCCGTCGGCGACTGGCTCGGCCCCCGGTGTGCTCACGACCAGCGCGGGAGTCCCCGGCACCGTGTCGAGCACCTGCTCACGCCCGGACGTCCGCACCGGCACGGCGGGAAACGCCCGCCCCAGCTCCTCCGCCGTCCGCCGCGCCCCCACCACTTGGGCCCGCAACCGGAACCCGCCGCACTCGGGACAGTGCCAGGAGTTCTCCTCGACCCCGCACCACCCGCACCGCAGCACCCCCGCGTCCTGTCCCTCCAGCGGCCCGGCACAGTGCCGGCACCGCGCGGCGGCCCGGCACTGGGCGCACGCCATCCGCGGCGCATACCCGCGCCGGGGCACCTGCACCAGCACGGGCCCGTGCTTCAGTCCCTCCCGCGCCGCCTGCCAGGCCAGCGTCGGCAACCGGGCCGCCCGGGCGGCCTCGTCGCGCGCCAGGTCTCCGTCCCCCACGGTCCGTACGAGCGGAGCGGCCGCCCGGACCTGGTCGCGCGCCGCGACGAGCGGCCGCGCCCACCCGCTCTCGACCAACTGGGCGGCCTCCACGGTGCAGCTCCAACTGCCCAGCAGGAAGCCGCACTTGTCCAGGGCCGCGCGCAGCAGCAGCACCTCGCGCGCATGCGGCTGCGGCGCGTGCTGCTCGCTGTGGCTGTCGTCCCCGTCGTCCCAGATGACGACGAGCCCCAGGTCCTGGACCGGCGCGAACATCGCGGCCCGGGTCCCCACGACCGCGCGCACGGACCCGCGCCGCACGGCCAGCCACTGCCGATACCGCTTCTCGGGTCCGGCATCGGCGGTGAGCAGTGCGTGCCGCCCCTCGCCGAGGACCGCCGTCAACGCGGCGTCGACCCGCCCGGCGGCCCGTCCGTCCGGTACGACGACGAGCGCCCCGCGTCCCGAGGCGAGCGTCGCGGCGACGGCCCGCGCGATCTCCTCGCTCCACTCGGGCCCAGGGAGCGCGTTCCACACCGCGCGCGGGGCACCCCCCGAAGCCAGCGCCTCAAGGAACCCGGCCCCCCGCTCGTACCGCGCCCAGGACCCCGCCTCGGGCGCCCCCGGCGGCGGCAGCGGTGCGGGCGACGGCTTCTGCTCGGCGCGGGCGCTGCGCGGCGGCACGGCCAGTTGCAGCACATCGGCGAGGCTCCCCGCGTACCGGTCGGCGACGGCCCGGGCCAGCCCGAGCAGCTCCTCGCTCAGCACCGGCTCGGGCGACACGACCTGGGCCAGCGCGGCGAGCGGCCCGGAGTAGTCCGACTCGGCCAGCCGCTCGACGAGGAACCCGTCGATCAGCCCGCCACCCTCACGCCGTCCGTCCCGCACCCGGTGCCGCCCGGCCCCGAACCGCACCCGCACCCGCACCCCGGGCTGCGCGTCGGCGTCGAGCTCCGCGGGCACCGCATAGTCGAAGTACCGGTCGAGATGCAGCACACCCTTGTCGACCAGCACCCGCGCGACAGGCAACTCCCCGGCCAGCGCGGCCCCCCGCCAGGTGCGCGGCTTGGCCTTCGGCCCCTTGGCCTGCCGCACGCTCTCCCGGATGAGCGCAAGCTGCTCGGGCGGCGCACCCTCGGCACCGCCGTCCCGTTCCCCGTTCTCGCTGCTCACGCCTGCATTCTTACCAAACGCCACTGACAACCGACGACGACCGCCGTACGCCCCTTGGCCACTAGGCCCCGGCGATCGCCTGCACGATGAGCTGCTCCGCGAAGGCCATGTCGTCGTCCGGGTCGCCGTCCCGGAACCGACCCCCGGCCTCCGAGGCGGCGAACCCGAGCATGAACGTGGCCAACAGCCGCTCGACCTGCGGAATCCGCTCCTCCGCGACACCGGCCGCGTGCAGGGCGTCGTAGACCGCGTTCCTCGGCCGGAAGGCCTCCGGTGTGGCCGCCGGCCGTTGGAAGAGGAGCAGGAACAGATCGGGATGGCGCCGGGCCGTGGCTCTCATGCTGTCGGCGAGCAGGCGCAGTTGCTCACGCCAGTCGAGTCCGGGGCCGGGTACCTCTATCTCCAGCAGCAGTCGCTCCACGAGGCCGTCGAGGAGTCCCTGCTTGTCGCCGACGTGCCGGTAGAGCGTCATCGGGTTCACGTCGAGTTCCTGCGCGACGGCCCGCATGGTGACGGCGGGCAGTCCCTTTCGGGTCGCCAACTCCCATGTCACGTCGAGTACTTGATCACGACTGATGCGCCGTGGCGTCACTTGACATCCTCCCTCGAAGCTACGTATACACAGTATACGTATACGTTGTATATATCGAGGGAGTGGCCATGCTGACCGTCAGTGGCCTGCACAAACGGTGGGGCCCCGTCCAAGCCCTCGACGGCTTCGACCTGCGGATCGAGCCCGGCGAGATCTGCGGTCTGATCGGCCACAACGGCGCGGGCAAGACGACCTTCGCCCGCACGGTCGCCGGCCTGGAGCGCCCCGACGCGGGCTCGGTGGTCGTCGCGGGAGTGGACCTCGCCACGGCCCCCCGCTCCGCCCGAACCCAAGTCGGCCTGGCACCCCAGGAGTTGGCCCTCTACCCGACCGCCACCCTGCGCCAGAACCTCCGCCTCTTCGGCGGCCTGGCCGGCCTGCGCCGCACCGCACTCCGCACCGAACTGGCCGCCGTAGCCGAGGAGTTGCTCCTGACCGACGTACTCGACCGTCCGCTCTCGACGCTCTCCGGCGGCCAGCAGCGCCGCGCCCAGGCGGCCACGGCCCTGCTCCACCGCCCCCGCGTACTGCTGCTGGACGAACCCACGGTCGGCGCCGACCCCACCACCCGCGAAGCGCTGCTACGACTCGTCAGGACCCGCGCCGACGAAGGCGCCGCCATCTGCTACACCACGCACTACCTACCGGAGTTGGAGCACCTGGACGCCACCCTCGCGGTGGCCGCGGCCGGCCGGGTGATCGCCCGCGGCAACCGCGCCGACCTCCTGGACGGCCTGCCTGGCGAGGTCACGGTGACGTTCACCGGCCCCGTGCCCGACCACCGGGCACAGACCTCGACCACCCCTGGAGAACTGCGCTTCAGCTCCGTGGACCCTGCCCAGGCACTGGCCCGGCTCCTCCGCGACCTGGGCCCCGACACCACCCGGGTCCGCTCGGCCGCGATCCGCGAGCCCTCCCTGGACGACCTCTACCGAAGCCTGGCCACGGAGGCCCACCATGCGGCCTGAACCGGCCCCGGCCGGCCACCGCACCTGGGTCATGACCCGCCACACCCTCGTCCTGCTCGTACGGGACCCGGGAACCCCGCTCGCCTACGTCGTCATGTCCCTGGTGCTGCTGAGCGTGCTCCGCCCGGTGTACGACCGCCTGGCCGTCCCCGCCGTACCGGGCATCGTGCAGGCCGTTCCGGGCATCGCGGTGATGTTCACCCTGCTCGCCCTGGACGTGGCCGGCCAACTCATCCTCTCCGAACGCACCTGGCACACCTGGGACCGCCTGCGCTCCGGCCCGGCGACGTCCTCGACGATCCTGACCGGGAAGGCCCTCCCCCTGATCGCACTGTTCCTGACCCAGCAGGCCGTGCTCTTCCTCTTCGCGACCGCGGCCTTCGGCTTCCCCCTCACCGCCGGCACCTGGCGCCTCCCCCTGCTGGCTCTCCTCTGGGCAGCCTGCGTCACCTCCTGCGGCCTGGCCCTGGGCGTCCACGCCCGCAGCCAGGGCCAGTTGGCCGCCGCCTCCGACATAGGCGCCCTCACGATCACCTGCCTCAGCGGCTGCCTGGTCCCCCTCACCGTCCTCCCCCACTGGGTCTCCACGGTGGCTCCCGCGACCCCGGGCTACTGGGCCCTGCACGGCTTCCAGGCAGCCGTCACCGGCGACACCGACGCCTACACACACGCGGCGGCAGTGATCGCGGCCATCACCGCGGCCGCACTCCTTGTCACCGCTCGCCGCATTCGCCGCTGACCCCGCCGGGAAACACCGGGGCCCGGCTCCCCCAAGGGAAACCGGGCCCCGCAAAACAAACTCGCGTACTACAGCCCCACAGCCTTCCGCAGCGCCTCCACGCGGTCCGTGCGCTCCCACGTGAAGTCGGGGATCTCGCGGCCGAAGTGGCCGTAGGCAGCGGTCTGGGCGTAGATCGGGCGCAGCAGGTCGAGGTCGCGGATGATGGCGGCCGGGCGGAGGTCGAAGACCTCGTCGATCGCCTTCTCGATGCGGTCGGTGTCGACCTTGGCGGTGCCGAAGGTCTCGACGAACAGGCCCACCGGCTCGGCCTTGCCGATCGCGTACGCGACCTGGACCTCGCAGCGCGAGGCGAGGCCCGCGGCCACGACGTTCTTCGCGACCCAGCGCATCGCGTAGGCGGCGGAGCGGTCGACCTTGGACGGGTCCTTGCCGGAGAATGCGCCGCCGCCGTGGCGGGCCATGCCGCCGTACGTGTCGATGATGATCTTGCGGCCGGTGAGGCCGGCGTCGCCCATCGGGCCGCCGATCTCGAAACGGCCGGTCGGGTTCACCAGCAGGCGGTAGTTCTCGGTGTCCAGCTTGATGCCGTCGTCCAGGAGCGCCTTCAGCTCGGCCTCGACCACGAACTCGCGGATGTCGGGGGCGAGCAGCGACTCCAGGTCGATGTCGGAGGCGTGCTGCGAGGAGACGACGACCGTGTCGAGGCGGACGGCCTTGTCGCCGTCGTACTCGATGGTGACCTGGGTCTTGCCGTCGGGACGCAGGTACGGGATGGTCCCGTTCTTGCGGACCTCGGAGAGGCGCTTCGAGAGGCGGTGCGCCAGGAAGATCGGGAGCGGCATGAGCGTCGGCGTCTCGTCGGTCGCGTAACCGAACATCAGGCCCTGGTCGCCCGCGCCCTGGCGGTCCAGCTCGTCGTCGTCGCCCTCGACACGGTTCTCGTACGCCGAGTCGACACCCTGCGCGATGTCCGGGGACTGCGCGCCGATGGACACCGAGACGCCACAGGAGGCGCCGTCGAAGCCCTTCTTGGAGGAGTCGTAGCCGATCTCCAGGATCTTGTCGCGGACGAGCTGCGCGATGGGCGCGTAGGTCTTGGTGGTGACCTCGCCGGCCACGTGCACCAGGCCGGTGGTGATCAGCGTCTCGACGGCGACCCGCGAGGTCGGGTCCTCCCGCAGAAGCGCGTCGAGAATGGTGTCGCTGATCTGGTCAGCGATCTTGTCGGGGTGACCTTCGGTCACGGACTCCGAGGTGAAAAGGCGACGGGACACAACGCTCCCTGAGGTTGCAGCGGCTGCTGGCTGATCATTGGCGGACGGGACGGGAGCTGCGCCCGACGTCGTCCGAGAACAGTTTATCGGTCGCGGTCGACAGACGGCTCCCCTGTCTCGCTTCTCGGGAAACGCTGTGACCTGCGGCACGCGCATTTTGCCCAATGGCGTATGCCGTTGGCCAGAGCCGCCACGCGCGAATGTCAGGTTTCGGCAAGCTGACAAATGGCTGAAACAAATCAGGCGAGACGGTGTGCGACCAGGTCCCACACGATCTCGGCCAGGGCTTCCTTCGGGCCGTGCGGTACGGCGGTCTCGGTGCCGTCGGCGCCCAGCACCACCGCCTCGTTCTCCTCGGAACCGAACGTCTTGCGCTCCCCCACCTCGTTCACCACCAGCAGATCGCACCCCTTGCGTGCCAGTTTGGCGCGGCCGTTGGCGAGGACGTCGTCCGTCTCGGCGGCGAAACCGACGACCACCTGCCCGGGGCGGGCCCGGTCGGCGGAGATCTCCGCGAGGATGTCCGGATTCCGCACCAGGACGATGGGGTCGGGGTCCTTGTCGTCCTTCTTCTT
Source organism: Streptomyces sp. NPDC005492 (assembly GCF_040605995.1). Taxonomy (NCBI): domain Bacteria; kingdom Bacillati; phylum Actinomycetota; class Actinomycetes; order Kitasatosporales; family Streptomycetaceae; genus Streptomyces; species Streptomyces sp. NPDC005492. Next base: position 17,868 of record NZ_JBEXDX010000041.1, on the reverse strand, counting down.
GATCTTCCCGGCCGCGTACTCGGCCGGCCGGAAGTCCGCGACGGCCGCGGCCATGACGACCGCGTCGGCGTCCGCGGCGGCCTTCAGCACCGCCTCCCGAAGCTGTACGGCGGTCCCGACCGGGACGACGTCCACGCCCGCCGGGTCCGGCAGTCCCGTGTTCGCGGCGATCAGAGTGACCCGGGCGCCCCGAGCGGCGGCGGTGCGCGCGAAGGCGTAGCCCTGCTTGCCGGAGGAGCGGTTGCCGAGGAAGCGGACCGGGTCGAGGGGCTCGCGGGTGCCGCCCGCGCTGACGACGACGTGCCGACCCTTGAGGTCGGGTTCGGTGACGCCCCGCGCGAGAACCCGGCGGCACACCTCGAAGATCTCGGCGGGCTCGGGCAGCCGGCCCTTGCCGGTGTCGACGCCGGTCAGCCGTCCGACGGCCGGTTCGATCACGACGGCGCCGCGGCGGCGCAGTGTCGCCACGTTCTCCTGGGTGGCCGGGTGTTCCCACATCTCCGTGTGCATGGCGGGCGCGAAGACGACCGGACAGCGGGCGGTGAGGAGGGTGTTGGTGAGCAGGTCGTCGGCGAGGCCGTGGGCGGCCTTCGCGAGCAGGTCCGTGGTCGCGGGAGCCACGATCACCAGATCGGCGCTCTGACCGATGCGCACGTGCGGGACCTCGTGGACGTCGTCCCACACCTCGGTCGAGACCGGGTGGCCGGAGAGCGCGGACCAGGTGGCCGCGCCGACGAAGTGCAGGGCGGCGGCGGTGGGGACGACGCGGACGTCATGGCCCGACTCCGTCAGTCTGCGCAGCAGTTCGCACGCCTTGTACGCGGCGATGCCACCACTGACTCCCAGAACGACCTTCGGCTTGTCCACGTCTCTCCCCGGACTCGGCAAACGCAATACGTCCATGACACACCACAGGCCCGGCAGTCGCGCTGCCGGGCCTGTGGAGGGAAAACCACTGCGATACGCCTCAGGTCGCGGGGCCCTCTACGGCCTCGGACGTCAGCAGGCCCGCGTTGATCTCGCGCAGGGCGATGGAGAGCGGCTTCTCGTGGACGTGCGTGTCGACGAGCGGACCGACGTACTCGAGGAGGCCCTCGCCGAGCTGCGAGTAGTACGCGTTGATCTGACGGGCGCGCTTGGCGGCGTAGATCACGAGGCTGTACTTCGAGTCGGTGGCCTCAAGAAGCTCGTCGATCGGAGGGTTGATGATGCCCTCGGGCGCGGTGATGGAAGAGGACACGCTCTGCCTTCCGAAAGATGGGATGAGATCGGAAAAACGATCACACAACTTCCATCAAGGCTAGCAGCTCGCGGGCTACGTCCTCGACGGAGGTGTTGACCAGGGTCGCGTCGAACTCGGGCTCGGCCGCCAGCTCGACCTTGGCCGCCTCCAGGCGGCGCTCGATCACCTCGGGCGGCTCGGTGCCCCGTCCGGTGAGCCTGCGCACCAGCTCCTCCCAGGAGGGAGGGGCCAGGAACACCGAGTGGGCCTCGGCCATGGACTCGCGGACCTGGCGGGCGCCCTGGAGGTCGATCTCCAGCAGGACCGGCACACCGGACTCCAGGTGCTCCAGCACGGCCGTGCGCGGTGTGCCGTAGCGGTTGCCGGCGAACTCGGCCCACTCCAGCAGTTCGCCGTTGGCGATCAGCTTGTCCATCTCCTCGTCGGTGACGAAGAAGTAGTGGACTCCGTGCTTCTCGCCGGGGCGCGGCCTGCGGGTCGTCGCCGACACCGAGAGCCAGACCTCGGGGTGTTCCTTGCGCATATGGGCGACGACCGTGCTCTTGCCGACCCCTGAGGGGCCGGAGAGCACGGTCAGCCGCGGACGTTCACTCATGCAGCGATTATTCCAGCAATCCCGGGGTGCCCGGGACTCAGGAGCCGGTGCTGCCGAACTCACGCTCCAGGGAGGCGATCTGGTTGGAACCGAGACCACGCACTCGGCGGCTCTCGGAGATGCCGAGTCGCTCCATGATCTGCTTGGCGCGGACCTTGCCCACGCCAGGCAGGGACTCAAGCAGCGCGGAGACCTTCATCTTGCCGATGACGTCGTTCTCCTGGCCCTGCTTGATGACGTCATGCAGGGAGGCGCCGGAGTGCTTGAGTCGATTCTTGACCTCGGCCCGCTCCCGGCGAGCCGCGGCGGCCTTTTCGAGCGCGGCTGCGCGCTGTTCAGGGGTAAGGGGCGGAAGAGCCACGCCTACGTCACCTCGGATGTCGAACTGTCGGATACGGACCGGTGAGGAACCTAGTCGCCCCACACCTGGGGAGCTACGAGCAACACGCTTGCCCGTTGACTCTGCTCGGAGACTAGCGGCCAGGGGCGCCAGAGTCAGCGAGAACAGAGGAAAAGTCCTGGTCAGCCTGCGCCAGGCCGGACATTTCCGACATAACGCCCCGGATTTGAGGATGTATTCAGACTCAAGTCACTCCAGAGGCGCTCGCCGAGTCACTCATCGGAGGACTCGATCGACCCGTTCGAACACCTCAGACGGTCGCAAAGGCGACGCGGATCTCCTCCGCGAAGCGATCCGAGGCCGCCTGAAGCGCCCCGACATCGGGACCGTGACGTAGAACACCCCGGCTCACGTTCGGGACGACATGGCGCAGCACCGTCCCGAAGACCCCGGGAAGATCGGCCGGAGTGGCCCCCTGCGCGCCGATGCCGGGCGCGAGGATCGGACCGCCGAAAGCGAGGTCGTACGACGACAGGTCGCCCAGCGTGGCGCCGACGACGGCCCCGAAGGAGCCCAGCGGCCCCTCCCCCGCGTTCTCGGCGGCCAGGTGGGCCAGCATCGTCGCTCCGACGTTCCGGCCGTCCGCGCGGACCGCGTGCTGCACCTCGCCGCCCTCCGGGTTGGAGGTCAGCGCGAGCACGAAGAGCCCGGCGCCGCTCTCGCGGGCCAGTGCGATGGCCGGGGACAGCGAACCGTAGCCGAGATACGGCGAGACGGTCAGCGCGTCGGAGAACAGCGGGGAGTCCTTCCGGAGGAAGGACTCGGCGTAGGCGGCCATGGTCGAGCCGATGTCGCCGCGCTTGGCGTCCATCACGACCAGCGCGCCGGCCGCCCGCGCCTCCTCGACGGACTTCTCCAGGACGGCGACCCCGCGCGAGCCGAAGCGCTCGAAGAAGGCGCTCTGCGGCTTGAGTACGGCGACCCGGTCGGCGAGCGCCTCGACGACCGTGCGGCTGAACCGCTCCAGTCCCGCGACGTCGTCGTTCAGGCCCCATTCGGTGAGCAGCGAGGCGTGTGGGTCGATGCCGACACAGAGCGGGCCCCGTACGTCCATGGCACGGCGCAGGCGCGCCCCGAAGGGTTCGAGTGGGCTCATGCCGGCTTCCTCACGTCGGCGCCGACCGCGTCGGCGAGGGTGGTGTACGGGCTCGTGCGCAGGCGTGCGGCGAGGCCCTTGTGGATGGCTCGGCCCCAGAAGGGCCCTTCGTAGATGAAGGCGCTGTAGCCCTGGACCAGGGTGGCGCCGGCGAGGATGCGCTGCCAGGCGTCCTCGGCGTTCTCGATGCCGCCGACGCCCACGAGGGTGATGCGGTCGCCCACGCGCGCGTAGAGGCGGCGCAATACCTCCAGGGAGCGGGCCTTCAGCGGCGCCCCGGACAGTCCGCCGGTCTCCTTCACGAGGGAGGGTTCGGAGGTCAGACCGAGTCCATCGCGCGCGATGGTGGTGTTGGTGGCGATGATGCCGTCCAGGCCGAGTTCCACGGCGAGGTCGGCGACGGCGTCCACGTCCTCGTCGGCGAGGTCCGGGGCGATCTTCACCAGCAGCGGGACACGGCGGTCGGTCACGGCGCGGTCGGCTGCCTCGCGCACCGCGGTCAGCAGCGGGCGCAGCGCCTCGGTCGCCTGGAGGTTGCGCAGCCCCGGCGTGTTGGGCGACGACACGTTGACGACGAGGTAGTCGGCGTGCCGGGCGAGTCGCTCGGTCGACTTCACGTAGTCGCCGACGGCCTCCTCCTCGGGTACGACCTTGGTCTTGCCGATGTTGACGCCCACGACGGTCCGGAAGACCGCCTCACGGGCCTCCAGGCGGGCCGCCACGGCCGCGGAGCCCTCGTTGTTGAAGCCCATGCGGTTGATCAGCGCCCGGTCCGGCACGAGGCGGAACAGCCGCTTCTTGGGGTTGCCGGGCTGCGGCTCCCCGGTGACGGTGCCGATCTCGACGTGGTCGAAGCCGAGCATCGACATGCCGTCGATCGCGACCGCGTTCTTGTCGAAGCCGGCCGCGAGCCCGAACGGGCCGTGCATCCGCAGCCCGAAGGCCTCGGTCCGCAGTTCCGTGAAGCGGGGTGCAAGGGCGGCGGCGACGAACGTCCGCAGCACGGGGACGCGGACGGCGAGCCGGATCCAGCGGAAGGCGAGGTGGTGGGCCCGCTCCGGGTCCATGCGCTTGAAGACCAGCCGGAAGAAAAGCTTGTACATCTCAGAGTCCTCTTGAAACTTCGGTGTCCTCACGAGAAGGGGGACACCGTTTCCGGTGTCCCCCTCTTCGGCTGCTAGTCGCGGGCCGCGGTCAGGTGCTGCGCGTGTTCCTGGAGTGAACGCACGCCCACGTCACCGTGGTTGAGGGCGTCGATGCCCTGGACGGCGGCGGCGAGCGCCTGGACTGTCGTCAGGCAGGGCACGGACCGGGCCACGGCCGCCGTACGGATCTCGTATCCGTCGAGACGGCCGCCGGTGCCGTAGGGCGTGTTGACGATGAGGTCGACCTCGCCGTCGTGGATGAGCTGGACGATGGTCTTCTCGCCGTTCGGGCCGGTGCCCTCGGACTGCTTGCGGACGACCGTCGCGTTCAGGCCGTTGCGCCTGAGGACCTCGGCGGTGCCGGAGGTGGCGAGCAACTCGAAGCCGTGGGCGACCAGTTCGCGTGCCGGGAAGATCATCGAGCGCTTGTCGCGGTTGGCGACCGAGATGAACGCGCGGCCCTTGGTGGGCAGCGGGCCGTAGGCGCCCGCCTGGGACTTGGCGTACGCCGTGCCGAAGACGGAGTCGATGCCCATGACCTCGCCGGTGGAGCGCATCTCCGGGCCGAGGACCGTGTCGACGCCACGCCCCTGGATGTCGCGGAAGCGCGACCACGGCATGACGGCCTCCTTGACGGAGATCGGCGCGTCCAGCGGGAGTTCGCCGCCGTCGCCGTGGGCCGGGAGCAGCCCCTCGGCGCGCAGCTCGGCGACGGTCGCGCCCAGCGAGATGCGGGCGGCTGCCTTCGCGAGCGGTACCGCCGTCGCCTTCGAGGTGAAGGGGACCGTGCGGGACGCGCGCGGGTTGGCCTCCAGGACGTAGAGGATGTCGCCCGCCATCGCGAACTGGATGTTGATCAGGCCGCGGACACCAACGCCCTTGGCGATGGCCTCCGTCGAGGTCCGCAGGCGCTTGATGTCGAAGCCGCCCAGGGTGATCGGCGGCAGGGCGCAGGCCGAGTCGCCGGAGTGGATACCGGCCTCCTCGATGTGCTCCATGACGCCGCCGAGGTAGAGCTCGTGGCCGTCGTACAGCGCGTCGACGTCGATCTCGATGGCGTCGTCGAGGAAGCGGTCGACCAGGACCGGCCGGGAGGGGCTGATCTCGGTGGACTCGGCGATGTACGACTCCAGGCGGGTCTCGTCGTAGACGATCTCCATGCCGCGTCCGCCGAGGACGTACGACGGGCGGACCAGGACCGGATAGCCGATCTCGTCGGCGATGGCCTTGGCGCCCACGAAGGTGGTCGCGGTGCCGTGCTTGGGGGCCGGGAGGCCCGCCTCGGCGAGGACCTGGCCGAAGGCGCCGCGGTCCTCGGCGGCGTGGATCGCCTCGGGGGGCGTGCCGACGACCGGGACGCCGTTGTCCTTGAGGGCCTGCGAGAGGCCCAGCGGGGTCTGGCCGCCGAGCTGCACGATCACGCCGGCGACCGGGCCCGCCTGCTGCTCCGCGTGGACGATCTCCAGCACGTCTTCGAGCGTCAGCGGCTCGAAGTACAGGCGGTCGGAGGTGTCGTAGTCCGTGGAGACGGTCTCGGGGTTGCAGTTGACCATCACGGTCTCGTAGCCGGCGTCGCTGAGCGCGAAGGAGGCGTGGACGCAGGAGTAGTCGAACTCGATGCCCTGGCCGATGCGGTTGGGGCCCGACCCCAGGATGATGACGGCGGGCTTCTCGCGCGGGGCGACCTCGTTCTCCTCGTCGTAGGACGAGTAGAAGTACGGGGTCTTCGCGGCGAACTCGGCGGCGCAGGTGTCGACCGTCTTGTAGACCGGGCGGATGCCGAGCGCGTGCCGGACCTCGCGGACGACGTCCTCGCGCAGGCCGCGGATCTCGCCGATCTGCTGGTCGGAGAAGCCGTGCCGCTTGGCCTCGGCGAGCAGCGCCGGGTCCAGCTTGTCCGCGGCGGCCAGCTCGTCCGCGATCTCCTTGATGAGGAAGAGCTGGTCGACGAACCACGGGTCGATCTTCGTGTAGTCGAAGACCTCCTCCTGGGTGGCGCCCGCGCGGATGGCCTGCATGACGGTGTTGATCCGGCCGTCGGTGGGCCGTACGGCCTCCTCCAGGAGCTGGACCTTGTCGCCGGGCTCGCCGACGAAGGTGAACTGGCTGCCCTTCTTCTCCAGCGAGCGCAGCGCCTTCTGGAAGGCCTCGGTGAAGTTGCGGCCGATGGCCATGGCCTCGCCGACCGACTTCATGGTGGTGGTGAGGGTGGAGTCGGCGCTCGGGAACTTCTCGAAGGCGAACCGCGGGGCCTTCACGACGACGTAGTCGAGGGTCGGCTCGAAGGAGGCCGGGGTCTCGCGCGTGATGTCGTTCGGGATCTCGTCCAGGGTGTACCCGACGGCCAGCTTGGCGGCGATCTTGGCGATCGGGAAGCCGGTCGCCTTGGAGGCGAGGGCCGAGGAGCGGGACACGCGCGGGTTCATCTCGATGACGATCACGCGACCGTCCTCGGGGTTCACCGCGAACTGGATGTTGCAGCCGCCCGTGTCGACGCCGACCTCGCGGATCACGGCGATGCCGATGTCCCGCAGGATCTGGTACTCGCGGTCGGTCAGCGTCATCGCCGGGGCGACGGTGATCGAGTCGCCGGTGTGCACGCCCATGGGGTCAAAGTTCTCGATGGAGCAGACGACCACGACGTTGTCGTGCTTGTCGCGCATCAGCTCCAGCTCGTACTCCTTCCAGCCGAGGATGGACTCCTCCAGGAGGACCTCGGTGGTGGGAGACAGGGTCAGGCCCTGGCCGGCGATGCGGCGCAGCTCCTCCTCGTCGTGCGCGAAGCCGGAGCCCGCGCCGCCCATGGTGAAGGAGGGGCGGACGACGACCGGGTAACCGCCGAGCGTCTCGACACCACCGAGGACGTCGTCCATGGAGTGGCAGATCACCGAGCGGGCGGACTCGCCGTGCCCGATCTTCGCCTTGACGGCCGCGACGACGCCCTTGAAGAGGTCGCGGTCCTCGCCCTTGTTGATGGCCTCGACATTGGCGCCGATCAGCTCGACGCCGTACTTCTCCAGGGTGCCGGCCTCGTGCAGCGAGATGGCCGTGTTGAGGGCCGTCTGGCCGCCCAGGGTGGGCAGAAGAGCATCCGGCCGTTCCTTGGCGATGATCTTCTCGACGAAGTCCGGGGTGATCGGCTCGACGTAGGTGGCGTCGGCGATCTCCGGGTCGGTCATGATCGTCGCCGGGTTGGAGTTGACCAGGATGACGCGGAGGCCCTCGGCGCGCAGGATGCGGCAGGCCTGGGTGCCGGAGTAGTCGAACTCGGCGGCCTGGCCGATGACGATCGGGCCGGAGCCGATGACCAGGACGGACTGGATATCGGAGCGCTTAGGCACGCTGGCCCTCCATGCGGACGGTGTTCATCAGAGACGTGAAGCGGTCGAACAGGTAGGCGGCGTCGTGCGGGCCGGCCGCCGCTTCGGGGTGGTACTGGACGCTGAAGGCCGGCCGGTCGAGGAGTCGCAGCCCCTCGACGACCTGGTCGTTCAGGCAGACGTGGGAGACCTCGGCGCGGCCGAAGGGGGTCTCGGAGACCTTGTCGAGGGGCGCGTCGACGGCGAAGCCGTGGTTGTGCGCGGTGACCTCGACCTTGCCCGTCGTACGGTCCTGGACCGGCTGGTTGATGCCCCGGTGGCCGTACTTCAGCTTGTACGTGCCGAAGCCGAGCGCGCGGCCCAGGATCTGGTTGCCGAAGCAGATGCCGAAGAGCGGGGTGCCGCGCTCCAGGATGGCCTGCATGACGGCGACGGGGTGGTCGGCGGTGGCCGGGTCGCCCGGCCCGTTGGAGAAGAACACGCCGTCCGGCTGGACCGCGTAGACGTCCTCGACACTCGCCGTGGCCGGGAGTACGTGCACCTCGATGCCGCGCTCGGCCATGCGGTGCGGGGTCATGCCCTTGATGCCCAGGTCGACGGCGGCGACGGTGAACTTCTTCTCGCCGATCGCGGGGACGACGTACGCCTCCTTGGTGGCGACCTCGGCGGAGAGGTCGGCGCCCGCCATCTCGGGGGCCTGACGCACCTCGGCGAGCATGGTGCCCTCGTCGGGCAGCGCGTTCCCGGAGAAGATGCCCACGCGCATCGCGCCGCGCTCGCGCAGATGGCGGGTCAACGCGCGCGTGTCGACGCCGGAGATCCCGACGACACCCTGCTCGCGCAGCTCCTCGTCGAGCGAGCGGCGGGAGCGCCAGTTGGACGGCACGCGCGCGGGGTCGCGCACCACGTAACCGGCCACCCAGATGCGCTTCGACTCGGGGTCCTCGTCGTTGACGCCGGTGTTGCCGACGTGCGGGGCGGTCATCACGACGACCTGGCGGTGGTACGACGGGTCGGTCAGGGTCTCCTGGTAGCCGGTCATGCCGGTGGAGAACACGGCCTCGCCGAAGGTCACCCCCACGGACCCGTAGGCCCGGCCGCGGAAGATCCGGCCGTCCTCCAGGACGAGTACGGCGGGAACCTTGTCGGCTCCCCTGGTGGAGGTGGTCATCGTGCGCCTTCCGTGTCGGTCGTCTGGAGACTCTTGTTGATCATGCTGTTCAGGGTGTCGACCCACTCCGTGTGCTCGGCCGCCTGGTCCGAGCGGAACCCGGAGTCGATCAGCCGGTCGCCGTGCGCCCACGTGACGATCAGCAGCCCGCCCTCGCTGAGGACCTTCCCGGCGATGCCCTTGCCGAGCAGTGCCTCGCGCAGCGCCCCGGCCGGGATGAAGAAGTCGGTGGCTCCCGGTCGTACGACAGCCAGGCCGGCCTCCGTCAGGGTCAGCTCGACCCTGCTGCGGGTGCCCAGGCCGTGCGCCACGATGCGGTCGAGCCACTGCCCTGCGGTGGTGGAGCCGTGGTAGCGGCCGGTCATCGACAGCACAGCCAGTTTCGCCGGACCCTGCTCTTCCGGCACGGCGGGCAGCTCGGGCAGGTCGCCCTGGAGGGTGCCGCGCCACTTCCAGCCCTCGCGCATCAGCCAGTAGACGAGCGCGATGAACAGGGCCAGGCCGACGAGCCAGCCGATACGGGCCGCCCAGTCGGTCACCGGGGCAGACTTCTCGCCGGCCGCGAGGTGGGTCAGTTGCAGTGGTGTCACGTGAGCTTCCCGTCGACGAGCGTGGCCTTGCCCCGGAGCCAGGTGTGCGTCACACGGCCCGGCAGCTCACGCCCCTCGTACGGGGTGTTGCGACTGCGCGAAGCGAAGCCCGCGGGGTCCACCGACCCACGGTATTCCGTGTCGACGAGCGTGAGGTTGGCGGGCTCACCAGCCGAGACGGGACGGCCGTGCCCGTGCGCCCGCCCGATCTCGGCGGGCTTGGCGGACATGCGCTCGGCGACCCCGGTCCAGGTGAGGAGCCCGGTGTCCACCATGGTCGCCTGCACCACTGACAACGCGGTCTCCAGGCCGACCATCCCCATGGCGGCGGCGGCCCACTCGCAGTCCTTGTCCTCGTGCGGGTGCGGGGCGTGGTCGGTGGCGACGATGTCGATCGTGCCGTCGGCGAGCGCCTCGCGCAGGGCGAACACGTCGCGCTCGGTGCGCAGCGGCGGGTTGACCTTGTAGACGGGGTTGTAGGAGCGCACCAGCTCATCCGTGAGGAGGAGGTGGTGCGGGGTGACCTCGGCGGTGACGTCGATGCCCCGGGACTTGGCCCAGCGGACGATCTCGACGGACCCGGCGGTCGACAGGTGGCAGATGTGGACGCGGGAGCCGACGTGCTCGGCGAGCAGGACATCTCGGGCGATGATCGATTCTTCGGCCACCGCCGGCCAGCCCCCGAGGCCGAGTTCGGCGGAGACGACACCCTCGTTCATCTGAGCGCCCTCGGTGAGGCGAGGCTCCTGCGCGTGCTGGGCGACGACGCCGCCGAAGGCCTTCACGTACTCCAGCGCCCGGCGCATCATCACCGCGTCGTCGACGCACTTGCCGTCGTCGGAGAAGACGGTGACCCCGGCCGCCGACTCGTGCATGGCGCCCAGTTCGGCGAGCTTCTTGCCCTCCAGGCCGACCGTGACGGCGCCGATGGGCTGCACGTCGCAGTAGCCGTGCTCCTGGCCCAGCCGGTAGACCTGCTCGACGACACCGGCGGTGTCGGCGACCGGGAAGGTGTTGGCCATGGCGAACACGGCCGTGTAGCCACCGCTGGCCGCGGCCCGGGTACCGGTCAGGACGGTCTCGGAGTCCTCGCGGCCGGGCTCGCGGAGGTGGGTGTGCAGGTCGACGAGGCCCGGGAGCAGCACCTTTCCGGCGGCCTCGACGACCTCGGCGCCCTCGGCGTTCAGGCCGACGCCCACCTCGGAGATGGTGTCCCCGTCGATCAGCACGTCCTGCGGCTCGCCGCCGAGGATCTTCGCACCACGGATCAGGATCTTGCTCATGTGACTTACTTCTCCTCGATACGGGCGTGGCTGACGGCGGGTTCGTTGCCGCCCAGAAGCAGATAGAGCACGGCCATCCGGATGGACACTCCGTTTGCGACCTGCTCGACGACGGTGCAGCGGTCCGAGTCGGCGACCTCGGCGGTGATCTCCATGCCCCGGACCATCGGCCCGGGGTGCATCACGATGGCGTGCTCGGGCATCCTCGCCATGCGGTCGCCGTCGAGGCCGTAGCGCCGCGAGTACTCGCGCTCGGTCGGGAAGAACGCCGCGTTCATGCGCTCGCGCTGCACGCGCAGCAGCATCACCGCGTCGGACTTGGAGAGCGTGCTGTCCAGGTCGTACGACACCTCGCAGGGCCAGGTCTCGACGCCGACCGGCACCAGGGTGGGCGGGGCGACGAGGGTGACCTCGGCGCCGAGGGTGTGCAGCAGATCGACGTTCGAGCGGGCGACCCGGCTGTGCAGGATGTCGCCGACGAGCGTGATCCGCTTGCCGGCCAGGTCCTGACCGAGCCCGGCATCCCGGCCGACCAGCCTGCGGCGCATGGTGAACGCGTCCAGCAGGGCCTGCGTCGGGTGCTGGTGGGTGCCGTCACCGGCGTTGATGACGGCCGCGTCGATCCACCCCGAGGTGGCGAGCCGGTACGGCGCTCCGGAGGCGCCGTGCCGGATGACGACCGCGTCGACGCCCATGGCTTCGAGGGTCTGGGCGGTGTCCTTCAGGGACTCGCCCTTGGAGACGCTCGACCCCTTGGCGGTGAAGTTGATGACGTCGGCGGAGAGGCGCTTCTCGGCGGCTTCGAAGGAGATGCGCGTGCGCGTGGAGTCCTCGAAGAAGAGGTTGACGACGGTACGGCCGCGCAGGGTCGGCAGTTTCTTGATCGGCCGGTCGGCGACCCGGGCCATCTCCTCGGCGGTGTCGAGGATCAGGACGGCGTCGTCGCGGGTGAGGTCGGCGGCCGAGATGAGATGACGCTGCATCTGTCAGGCTCCGTAAGGCAGTTCACGAAAGAGGGAGATTCCGGGCAGCCAGGGGCACGCCGAACCGGCGCACGCCCTTCGGCCCGCTACGAGGTCTGCTTCGCGCCGAGCAGCACGGTGTCGCGACCGTCCTCCTCGGCGAGCAGGACCTTGACCGTCTCCCGCAGCGACGTGGGGAGGTTCTTGCCGACGTAGTCGGCGCGGATGGGCAGTTCGCGGTGGCCTCTGTCGACCAGGACCGCGAGCTGCACCGCGCGCGGGCGCCCGATGTCGTTCAGCGCGTCGAGGGCGGCGCGGATGGTGCGGCCGGAGAAGAGCACGTCGTCGACGAGGACGACGAGGCGGCCGTCGATGCCGTCACCGGGGATGTCGGTGCGGGCCAGCGCACGCGGCGGGTGCATGCGCAGGTCGTCGCGGTACATGGTGATGTCGAGGGAGCCGACCGGGATCTTGCGGTCGGTGATCTCTTGGAGCTTGACGGCGAGCCGCTGGGCGAGGAACACGCCCCGGGTCGGAATGCCGAGGAGCACCACGTCGTCGGCGCCCTTGGCGCGCTCGACGATCTCATGGGCGATGCGGGTCAGGACCCGCGCGATGTCGGGGGCTTCGAGCACCGGCCGCGCATCGGACTCGTACTGCTGGGTGTCCATAGGAAACGGACCTCCTTCTCCGCCTCACGGGACGGACCTTAAAGGACGTCGGATTTGCGCCATCGACGATAGCAGGCCGGGGCGACACCCCTGATCACCCCTATGGAGTAATCGGCCACCGCTGGCACGGAAGTGCCGGTGCGGACCATTCGGCTTGACGCGGAAGTGTAACGCTGCGTAACCTCACAGTGAGTTACCAGCCGCGCGGCGCGGACCCACCGCTGCCGCGTCGACACAGTGTCCGGGGAGCTATATGTCCAGCGAATACGCCAAACAGCTCGGGGCCAAGCTCCGGGCCATCCGCACCCAGCAGGGCCTTTCCCTCCACGGTGTCGAGGAGAAGTCCCAGGGACGCTGGAAGGCGGTCGTGGTCGGGTCGTACGAGCGCGGTGACCGTGCCGTCACCGTGCAGCGCCTTGCCGAGCTGGCGGACTTCTACGGGGTTCCGGTGCAGGAGCTGCTGCCGGGCACCACGCCGGGCGGGGCCGCCGAGCCGCCGCCGAAGCTGGTCCTGGACCTGGAGCGGCTGGCCCACGTGCCCGCCGAGAAGGCCGGCCCGCTGCAGCGGTATGCCGCCACGATCCAGTCCCAGCGCGGTGACTACAACGGCAAGGTGCTCTCGATCCGCCAGGACGACCTGCGCACACTCGCCGTCATCTACGACCAGTCGCCCTCGGTCCTCACCGAGCAGTTGATCAGCTGGGGCGTGCTGGACGCGGACGCGCGTCGCGCCGTCTCCCACGAGGAGAACTGAGCCGCTCCCCGTCTCAGCAGAAACGTGCCGCCGGGGTGGCCGGAACTTCACCGTTCCGCCCACCCCGGCGGCTTTCTGCGGGCCTCAGGGGCCTCATGCGTACGGGAACGCCGGAGGGCCCGCAGCGGTGTCGCTGCGGGCCCTCCGGCGTTTCGCTCGCGTACTGCTCAGACGTCGTCCCGGCGCAGCGAGGGCTTCAGGTCCTTGAACCGGCCCAGCAGGCCGTTGACGAACGAGGGCGACTCGTCCGTCGAGAACTCCTTCGCCAACTGCACCATCTCGTCCAGGACGACGGCGTCCGGGGTCTCGTCGGCCCAGATCAGCTCGTAGGCCCCGAGGCGCAGGATGTTGCGGTCCACCACGGGCATGCGGTCGAGCGTCCAGCCGACCGAGTACTGGGCGATCAGCTCGTCGATACGGCGCGCGTGCTGCGCGTACCCCTCGACCAGCTCCATCGTGTACTCGCTGACCGGCGGCTGCCGGGTGTCGTCCCGGGAGAGCCGGATCCAGTCCGCGAGGACCGTCTGGACACCGACACCGCGCTGGTCGCCCTCGAAGAGGATCTGGAAGGCGCGCTTGCGGGCCGTATTGCGGGCAGCCACGGTTAGCTGTTCACCCGGCCGAGGTAGTCGCTGGAGCGGGTGTCGACCTTGATCTTCTCACCGGTGGTGATGAAGAGCGGGACCTGGATCTGGTAGCCGGTCTCCAGGATGGCGGGCTTGGTGCCACCGGTGGAGCGGTCGCCCTGGACGCCGGGCTCGGTCTCCTGGATGACCAGCTCGACGGCGGCCGGCAGCTCGACGAAGAGCACCTCGCCCTCGTGCTGGGCGACCGTGGCGGTGAAGCCCTCGATCAGGAAGTTGGCGGCGTCGCCGACGGCCTTGCGGTCGACCATGAGCTGGTCGTAGGTCTCCATGTCCATGAAGACGAAGTACTCGCCGTCCATGTACGAGAACTGCATGTCGCGCTTGTCGACAGTGGCCGTCTCGACCTTGACGCCGGCGTTGAACGTCTTGTCGACGACCTTGCCGGAGAGCACGTTCTTGAGCTTGGTGCGCACGAAGGCAGGGCCCTTGCCGGGCTTGACGTGCTGGAACTCGACGACGGACCAGAGCTGGCCCCCGTCGAGCTTGAGCACCAGGCCGTTCTTGAGGTCGTTCGTGGAAGCCACGGTTGCGGAATCTCCTGGACTGACGTGGACGACCACGGGGCCTGCGCACAGCTCGAAAAGCTACAGCGCGAGCAGCTCCTTGGTCGTGATGGTGAGTAGCTCGGGTCCGCCGTCCGCCTCAGGGCGCACGACGAGCGTGTCATCGATCCGGACACCGCCCCGGCCCGGGAGGTGAACCCCCGGTTCGACGGTGACCGGCACGCAAGCGTCCAGTTTACCCATGGCCGCGGGGGCCAACTGCGGCTCCTCGTCGATTTCGAGCCCGACACCGTGCCCGGTGAGGGTTGGAAGGCCCTCCGAATACCCCGCGGAGTCCAGTACCTGGCGGGCCGCGCGGTCCACCTCCCGGTAGGCGGCACCGGGGGTCAGGGACTCCCGTGCGGCGCGCTGGGCGGCGAAGACGAGGTCGTACAGCTCGATCTGCCAGTCCGCGGGAGAGGTGCCGATGACGAACGTACGGCCGATCTCACAGCGGTATCCGCGATAGGCGGCGCCGAGGCAGACGGAGAGGAAATCTCCTTCCTCGACCCGGCGGTCGGTCGGCCGGTGGCCGCGTCTGCCGGAGTGCGGGCCAGTTGCGACGGAGGTGGCGAAGGCGGGGCCGTCGGCACCGTGGTCGACGAGCCGTCGCTCCAGTTCGAGGGCGAGATGGCGTTCGGTGCGGCCGACGAGGATCGACTCCAGCAGCTCGCCGAGGGCCTGGTCGGCGATCTCGGCGCCGATTCTCAGACAGGAGATCTCCTCCTCGTCCTTGACGACCCGGAGCTGCTCGACCGCCGCGCCGATGTCGGTGAGGCGCAGCGCAGGGGCGACCGAGCGGAGGGCTCGGTGGCGGGTCACGGTGAGGTGGTGTTCCTCCACGGCCAGCGATTCGGCGCCCTGTGCGAGCGCGAGGTCCGTGGCCGCCACGGCGGGGTCGCCGCCCGGGCCGGACAGTTCGTGGATGCGGAGCGCCTCATCGGGGCGACCCTCGGCGGGGCGCTCCTCCGCCGGGCCGGCGCAGACCAGCAGGTCCTCGCGCCTGCCCAGGAGCAGGACGGTGCCTTGCGGGGCCGGCCCGGCCAGATAGCGCACGTTGGCCGGGCTGGTCACCAGCGCGGATTGGCTGCCGCCGGCCTGGGCTCGTTCCCTGAGGCGTGCTCTGCGGGCTGCGTAGACCTCTGACATGAGACGAGCGTAGGAGCGGTGGCCGGATTGTGCTGGTTGGGAGGGTGCCGTTCGGGGGACGGGGGTGCGGAACGGGTAAGGCCACTCCCCGGTGACTACCAGCTCGGGGGGCTCGCTATCGATCGGGCCAGCACGTCGTTGAGCACTTGAGCCGTCTGTTGTACGTCCATCTGCGAGTTGTCGATGATCGGGAGGCCCGAGCCGTACCAGCCCGCCATACGGCCGTGGATACGGGCCACCTCCTCGTCGGTGAGGCGGCGGTTGCCGGAGCGCTCCGCGTTGCGTTCCAGGACGATTTCCAGCCCCGGGAGGAGAACGACCGGGAGGAGACCGGGGCCCACATGGCGTTTCCAGCCACCGAGGCCGACGACCGGGCGGTCGGGGAAGACCGCGTCGTCGAGGATGCAGGAGATGCCGTTGGCCAGGAAGTTGCGGGCGGCGAAGCCGCAGGTTCGGCGGGCCAGGCGGTACTGGGCCTCCGAGTGGTCGTTCCACCCCGACTGCGGGTCGGCGAAGCCCGAGCGGACCCATTCGCGTACGTCGTCGAGGCTGATGTGCGCGGTGGGGACCCCGCGATGGTCCGCCCAGTACTTGGCGACGCTCGTCTTGCCCGCGCCGGCGGGGCCGATGAGCAGCACCGCGAGGGTGGTGGAGGCCGGGTCGGCCGCGGCCGGCGCGGGGGGCGTGCTGGGCATGGGCACGGGGCCGCCCGGCGGCAGTTGGACATGGCCGGTGGTGTCCGGGGCGCGGCGCGGGACTGTGTGCGGCAGGGGTGGGGCCGGTGGCGGTGGGGGCACCGGGGCCGGACCCGGAGGATGCGGGCCCGGATGCTGTCCGGTCGGCATCCAACCGGTGGCCGGTCCCTGCCCCGGCTGGTGGGGCGGCGGCAGCGGAGACCCCACTGCGTGCTGCATCCGGTGCCACTCCGTCTCGTGTCTTCTGGCTCGCTCGCGGCGGCGATTGGCGCTGGCAGCGGGCCCGAACCCCCGCTCCCTACCGAACGGTACCTTCCCCCGCCGCCATTTGGTGAACGGCCGGGGAGGGCCCGAAGTGCCCATCCCCGCAAGGCAAATCGGATGGAAGGGGGTGTGACAGGACCTACTCGCCCACTTCGCCGTACGCGGCGAGCAGCACCGCCGGGTCGGGGCCCTCCAGGACCGTCGGCTTGGCGAGGCCGTCGAGGACGATGAAGCGGAGCAGGTCGCCGCGGGACTTCTTGTCGACCTTCATGGTCTCCAGGAGCTTGGGCCACTGGTCGTAGCGGTAGCTGAGCGGGAGACCGACGGATTCGAGGACCGTGCGATGGCGGTCCGCCGTCGCGTCGTCCAACCGGCCCGCGAGACGGCCCAGTTCGGCCGCGAAATGCATGCCTACGGCGACTGCGGCGCCGTGCCGCCACTTGTAGCGCTCGTTCTTCTCGATGGCGTGCGCGAGGGTGTGGCCGTAGTTGAGGATCTCGCGCAGGCCGGACTCCTTGAGGTCGGCGGAGACGACCTCGGCCTTGACCTTGATGGAGCGTTCGATCAGCTCGGCCGTGTGCGGTCCGGCCGGGGTGCGGGCGGCCTGGGGGTCGGACTCGATGAGTTCGAGGATCACCGGGTCGGCGATGAAGCCGGCCTTGATGATCTCGGCGAGCCCGGAGACGTAGTCGTTGACCGGGAGGGAGTCCAGCGCGGCCAGGTCGCAGAGCACGCCGGCCGGCGGGTGGAAGGAGCCGACCAGGTTCTTGCCCTCTGCGGTGTTGATGCCGGTCTTGCCGCCGACCGCCGCGTCGACCATGGCGAGGACGGTGGTCGGGACGGCGATCCAGCGGACCCCGCGCAGCCAGGTCGCGGCGACGAACCCGGCCAGGTCGGTGGTGGAGCCGCCGCCGACGCCGACGATGACGTCGGAGCGGGTGAACCCGGACTGACCGAGCGCCTTCCAGCAGTAGGCGGCGACCTCGGCGGTCTTGGCCTCCTCCGCGTTGGGCACCTGGATGGCGACGGCCTCGAAGCCCTGCCCGGCCAGGTCGGCGCGCAGCGCCTCCCCCGTCTCGGCGAGGGCCTCGGGGTGGACGATCGCGACCCGCTTCGCCCGGTCGCCGATCAACCCGCCCAGCTCGCCCAGGAGTTGACGGCCCACCAGGACCTCGTAGGGGTCACTGCCCGCCGTGCCGCCGACCTGGATCCGCGTCACTGACTCGCTGCTCATGCTTCCTTCAACTCCAGTGCGTCCAGGACGGCTTGGGTGACCTCTTCGGGGGTGCGGCCGTCGGTGGGTACGACGGCCCGCGCGACCTCGGCATACAAGTGCCGCCT